>SLDY01000085.1 GCA_007125005.1 Natronohydrobacter sp. | reverse complement strand
GGTCGCGGGTCGCGGTCGAACTCCCAGACCGGGCCCGACCGCGCCACCGGGCGGGAGGGAAAGACCCGGTTCATGTCGCGGAAGTTCTCGACCCGGTAATCTTCGGCGAACAGCGTGATCCCGGCCCAGTAGGGGCTCTGCCGGAGCCAGAGGAAGCCGGCGAGGATCAGAAGGGCGAGGATGCCGAATGTCCAGGCGGTAATGCGGAGGAAGCGATTGGCGAACATGAGGGCTCCTTTCGTTGGGTAAGAGGCGGGGCTGGCAGCGGATACGCGGCCTCCGGTCAGCCGTCCTCCGCCAAGTGCGTGGTGAGGAAATCGACCACCGCCGCGTTGAATCGATTCTGAAAGGCCGCGCGGTCAAAGCCGGGTGGATCGGTGCAGGCCAACTCCCAGATGCGCGGGTTCGCTTCCTCCAGCGCCGGGTCGCAGGGCGGACGAAACGCGAAATGGCTCGCGTCTTCGATTTGGTGCGCCTCGGAAGGGGCGGTGAGGCCGGCGGCAAGCGGCGCTATGTTGCCAGCGTATGAAACCCGCTCATCTTCGGTTCCGCCCCAGAGCTGAACAGCGGTGTCCAGTGCTGCAACCTGGCCGGGGTCGAAGCTGAAGCCGAAGCCGGGCGCGGCGGCGACCACGGCGCGCAGTTCCGGGATCGGCACAGGAAATTTTCCGGCGCCTGCAACGACCGCCTCGGCCATACCGGTGCGACAGACGAATTCCTCGGACGCCTCAGAGCAATGCGCAGCGATCCGCGACAACGATACCTGGGCGCCGGCGGCGGCGAGCACGCTGTGGCCGCCCGCCGAGAAGCCGAAAGCGCCGATCCGGTCGGCATCAACATGCGGCGCCTGATCCCAATCGGCGGTCATGTGTTCCACTACGCGCGCCAGATGCCTTGGCCGCTCGGTAATCCAGCGTTCGGGTGGCGCGGTTTCGTCGCCGTCGGAATTGCCGGGATGGTTGAGCGCGACGGCAACCATACCAGCCCGTGCGAGGTCGCGCGCGAGCTCCGCATGCCCGCCGAACCAGCCGCCATCGCCATGCGAGATGACAACAACCGGCAGGTCATCTCCCGCGACCGGTGCGCCATGGACCAGCGCCTGGCCGAAGGGTGTGTTGGGCGCTTCAGGCACTGGCGCATCCGTCGGATACCAGACCGCCGCCTCGATCGGCGGCTGCATTGCGGTGGCGGGGATTTCGACGAACTGAAAGCCCGAGGCGAGAGCCGGTGTGGCGGTCATGGAAAGCACGAAAACAAAGCGAAAGGTCATGAGAACTCCTTTTGGGCGGAGGGGAAGCGCGATGCGATCAGGCGTTGGCCGCGCTGCGCAGGATGCGGGCGTTCCACCAGAAGGCTTCCGGCGTGATCAGCGCCGTCGGGCCTAGCCAGACGACAAGTGGTGGCAGGAACGACACGTTCACAACTACCGCGGCCGTAATCGTGGCGATGCTTCCGGCCAGAATCCGCGTCAGGTGACGAGCGATGCGCGCCAGTCCGACAGGGTCAGCATAAGCCCGATGGAACCCAACACAAGCAGGATGACAGGCTTGGCCGCACCGGTCAAGAACAGGCGCGAGGCCCGGTCCAGAGCATCGCGACCCCGGTCAGTGCCATCGCTGAGTCCGCAACATGATCAGGCAGGCGCGGAACACCGTCGCGCTGCACCCCGGCACGCCATCCGATGAGGGCGGGATAAAAACTGACTATCCAGATCGCGACCAAGAACAGGGTCGGGCGAAGCACGGGCGACCCGATCTTGTCGCGCGACTATGCGCAACGCAGGGCCGCGAGGAATTGGCGGGCGCTTTTCTACCTTGGCTACCCGCGCGGCGCGCAGGGGCGGTCGCTGGGCATGGGCCTGACCATGATGCCGCAGCACTTGGCTATCCGCTGGTCGCGGGGCTGGCCGTGTTCGGCGGTTGAGGCGACCCCGACAGGAAGTCGTCGAGCCAACGCGCAATCTCCTCCAAGTCATGCGCCGAAGGGAAATGCCTGCTGCCCGGCAACATCCGGGTCTCGGCTTGCGGCAGAAGCTGCTGGGCGCGGGCCAGAAGTGCTTCGCCAGGAAACAGCGGGTCGCGCTCCGCGCCGACGACCAGCGCGGGACGGTTGAAACCGACCAGCGCGCCATCCGCCATCGGGCCGGGCATGCGGTGAGCGAGCCGCAGGTGTCGGAACACGGCGGCATGGGTGTCGAGCATCAACTCCGAGGGCTGGTCGCTGTGCAGCGGTGCGACAGCGGCGGTGAGGTTGACCCGCGTGGGGTGCAGCCGGTAGCGCAGCATCGGCACGGCCAGTTGGGCGATCAGGGGCCACATTGCAGGCTTCAGCAGCCCTGCCGGGGCGATCAGCGCCATGCGGTCGATCCGCTCAGGCGCCACGCTCGCCAGCTCCAGCATGATCCCGCCCCCGAACGACACTCCCAGATGCGGCACGCGCGCCAGATCCAGCGCGTCGAGCACACCACGCGCCCAGCCGTGCAGTTCGCCCTTGCGCCCATTGAGGTGGTACGGGGCGCTGTAACCCGGCGCGCCTGGCAGGTCGGGCGCGAACACCCGAAATCGCGCCATCAGCGGGGCGAACCAGTGTAGCGTGGCCGGGTTGGGGAAGTTGCCGCCCTGATGGATCATCAGGGGCGGCGCATCCTCCGGTCCGGCCACAAGCACATTGGTCGGCCCGAAGCGCGTCTGCACTTCGATGCGCCCGACCCCGGCGGGCAGCAGCGCCAGCCATCGGTCATAGACCTCCAGCAACGCCGCGCGCCCGGCCTCGGACCGATGGGTCGGTTTAAGGTTCCAGAACATAGTCCCGTCCTACTCTCGGAGCCGGAAAGATCAATACCTGTCCATGCCAGCTTGATCACTCTGGCAAAGTCTGATCGTACATGGGCCTCCGGGCCATGCACGGCCTTCGGCAGCTGAGGCCGATCAACCGGGGCGCGGCTGTTCGAGCCGAACCAGCGCATGCGGACGTCCCTGATCGTCGCTCGCGCGGGTAGCTGTCTGCATGAAGTGGAGCGTTTCGTAAAAGCGCAGCGCTTCCGCATTCGCTGCATAGACCTCGACACCCAGCGGGCCAACCTGTTGCGATGCTGCAGCGACCAGCAAACGTCCGATCCCTTGCCGATGCCGGGTGGGATGAACGAACAGCCCGCCGATGAAATCGTCGATCATCACAATGAAGCCGACAGGCTGTGCACCACAGTGAGCGAAAACAAGCGCGCTCTGCTACTCGCAGGTCAAGCTATCAGTTCGTTTGACATCATCTGCAGGCCCAGGCGCTGTTCATGAATTACCGCACTCAGATATCGGGGATATGTATTGCCCAGCTTTCATCCTGTCCGCCAGCAGGCGGCGTTGTCTTGCACAAATGCGGCCAGCGGAGTTCCATTTGCCCCAGGCGGGGACGATAGAGTGCCGTGTAAAGTGTTCCGAACCCCTTCTGAAAAGCAGTTGAATAAAGCGGTGGGCGCAGAAAGGCAGTCACGAATTTTTCCTGTGGTTCAACATGCAGAGTCAATCTTTGCAACAAGAAGCGCTCGCGTTCCACTGTCGCGGTCAGACGCGCGTGATGGTCCCATTCCACGCGCTCCTGATGGTTGGTCGCCACGGCGGCATGGGTGATGACTGCAGGCCGGTCTGGCCCCATCAGCGCCGTCAGGTAGCGCCGCCTGCGGTCCAGCACGGTTACATTGTAGCTCATATGCGTGGGCAGCCGAGCAAGCGCGCGACCCGCTTCTTCAGTTGTATCACAGGTTTGCAATACGTAGCGAAGGATAAGTGGCACTCCGAACCCGTCGCCCACAACGCGCCGTCCGCCGAAAGTCAACGACACGGCCAGTCCGGCATCGTTCATCCCGTCTACAAGCCCGAGCAGCCCATCTGAGACGCCAATGACCCGTCGCCCCTGCCAGCAGGTGCGCAGCACCAGATGGTCAAATGAACGCGAGTTGTAGTCGTAATTCCGAACCAGCAGCGGCTCCTTGCCCGGCCAGATGGCCTGACTGCACCCGGACAGATAGGCGGGCGGGCAGTAAAAACTCAGGAATCGGGCAGCCTGATCCGATCCGCCGGCAAGATCGCAAAGCTGCTCATAAAGCGGCACGATCTCGGGCATATGGGTGCGCAGCGCAGTCAGGCTGTCCCAGTATGTCGGTCGCGCCTGTTCGCCTGCGCTAAGCCACCATCGCTGATAATCCGGCCAGTACTCACGAAACAGCGCGGCCCATTTCGGGCCGGGCTGGTCTTCTTCGACAGAGCGCCACAGTACTTTCAACTTCTAGAGTATCTTGAAGGCCGGGTCGCTGAGCACGGGTCCCGCCTCGGCCACAGGCAGCGGTCGGGCATGCACCTGGCTCTTGATCCCGTGAATCCACTTCCTGGCGCGCTCGTTCAGTTGGAACCCCTTGGTCATGGACCGTCCGCGCGTGACCAGAATCCCGATATCCGCGCCTTCGTATCGGTAATTTCCGGGGCGCAGGATACTGAGGAAAAACGCTTCGTTCTCTGACTCCACGGCGCGGCGGTGATAATCAAAACGGTCATAGACGACGCTGCCATCCCCCAGCATACGGTAAATGCCAGTCTGTGGGGCATGGGTGCAGATATCGACACTGTCTTCGGTATGCTTGATCACCATCTGCGACCAGTTGTCGATCATGTCCGGATCGGCCCAGCGCGCGTTCAATTCCTCTACATCAAGGTTGAATTTCTTCTTCGAGAACTCCAGCAGATGGAACAGGAACAACGGTGCATCGGCATGCGCGAAAGCGGCATGGTTGGTCATTGACGATGCGCCGGTAATGCGCGGGTTCAACTCTCCCAGCCACAGATCGCCAGTCTTCTTGTCGATGAGGAAATCAAGCTCGAAATAGCCGCGATACCCTTCCTTGCGCAGTTGCTCTCCAAACTTGAAGGTCAACTCGCGCGCCTGCTGGCGGACTTTGGGGGGGAATGCGGTCGAGAAGATCTCATTGCCACACCATCCGCCACGATAGGGGGTAAGATCCTTGAAGCCCACAAGCTCTGTCATCAAAGGGCCGACGATGGTGCCTTCCTTGGTCGCACAGGCTTCGATTGCCGAACCGCGGCAATCGATGCGCTTCATGATCTTGATCTCGCCCTCGCCGATGATCTCATGCTCATGGCGCCGGAAATCAGCTTCGGACTTGATAAAGAAGGTCGTGTGACCTGAATCGCCAAAGGCCGATTGCAACACCAGATCGTGCCCGATGCCCGCTTTCTCGCAGGTCTTTTTCAGATCCTCATAGCTTTTCACTTCGGCCAGCACATTGGGGACAGAGGGCACACCGGCCTTGTTGCCGATGCGCACAGTCTCGATCTTGTTGTCCATGCGCGTGCGCAGGCTTGCCTTTGGGAACCAGACCTCAGCGCCCAGCTCCTTGGACAGGCGTTCGGTCTCTTCGTCAAACATCAGGAAAACAAATTTCGGCTTGCCGCCGCGCCGCTTAATGAAGTCGATCACTTCCTTGTGCTGCAGCAGGTAGTTATTGATATCCTCGATCGACTGGAATTCGGCATGGGGCTGCTCGGAAGGGCAGAAGACATTCGGATGGCGGCCCTCATAACAGTCGATATAGCAGATATATTTGAAATTCTTGACCCATTCATCCAGGCCCAGAAGGTTGAAGTTTGTAGCTGAGATGAAATAGATCGGATCTTCGTTGCGGTGGAAAAACCGGCGGATTTCCGAAATGTTCTTCAGTTCTTTCTTAGGCATCAGTGCCTCCCTGTTGTTTTTTTATTCGGCCGCGTCAGCCAACCTAGTCCGATCAAGTTTTGCCAGCGCTTCATCGGTGAACACCCTCAGACCGAGGTCGGCGCGGTAGCCGTGGATTTCGTTGACATCCAGCGCGCGCATGAATTCGAGGATTTCAGCGCTGACCACCTGCCCCGGCACAAGGATTGGAAACCCCGGTGGATAGGGGATGATGAACGAGGCCGAGACTACTTCGCGCCCAGCCGCCAATGCTTCGCGAAGAGAGCCATCCAGTTCGAGATAATCACAATTATCCTCGTCATAAGCGAGGAAGAAAGCCGCGCGAATGTCGCCTTCGGTTGTCACACTGTCCGCACGAAAGGCATCATGGAAACGGCTGAAATCCGGCAATGGAGGAAGATCCTCCATCAACCCCTTGACGCGCCGCTCGAATGACTTGCGCTCCATTTTCGACGCATCATCCAGCAATTCATCGAGCCCCTTGGCAATCTCGACGAGGACTTCAATCAGATAGGCGACCGAAGACCGGGTCGTGCCGATATTGGTCATGAAAAGCACTGTGTTGCGCGAGGTTTTGTTGATCTGGATGCCATATTTATCCATCAGGATCTTGGTCTTGAACGTATCGCCATCCCAGCCGGTCCCGCCCACAGCCAGCGTCACGCGGGTGGCATCAAGCACGAACTCGTCCTTTTCCCAGCATTCCCAGATATCGGTCCAGCCCTGTTCGGGATCATAATAGCTTTCCACCCCGCTTTCGCGAAACTCGGCCGGGATCATGTCACCAGCCGCCAGCACCTTGAAATATTTCTTCAGCAGCGGATGGGTCGATATCGCGCGCCGCATGGACATTGCTGCCTCAACCTGGCGCTGGACAAATTCGAACCCTTCGAGTTCCACCTGACGCCGCCCGACATCCAGACTGGCGATGATCTGATAATTGGGTGAGGTCGAGGTATGAGTCATGTAGGCTTCGTGGAAGCTCTGCTCGACCTGCCCCTTGAAGTCCTGATCATTGACATGGATCATCGACCCTTGTCTGAGCGATGTCAGCGTCTTGTGCGTTGACTGGGTCGCATAAATGCGGACCCGTGCGTGCGGCGGCGCGACCAGACGTGTATTGAGGATTGTCTCGTCATTTGCATCGGCCAGTTTCTTCTGCTGCTTTTCCCAGGCTTTGGCCTGTTCCGGTGACCGCAACCTTTCGCGCAGGTTGTTGGCCGCATTCATGGCAGTGCGCTGGCGGTAAGTCGGCCCGAACCGCGCAAAAGCAAACCACGCCTCGTCCCACAAGAAGATCAGATCGGGCTTGATCGCGAGGCATTCCTCGACCACGCGCTCGACGTTATAGACCACACCATCGAAGGTGCAGTTCGTCAGCAACAACATCCGCACACGGTCCAACTTGCCTGCGGCCTTCAAGGCCAGAAGCTGATGCTTGATTTCGCGCAGAGGCACGGCGCCATACATCGAATAGTCATTGAGCGGATAGCTATCGAGATAAACCACCTGCGCACCCGCCAGCACCATGCCGTAATGGTGCGACTTGTGGCAATCGCGATCCACCAGCACGATATCGCCGGGATGGACCAGTGCCTGCACGACGATCTTGTTGCAGGTCGATGTGCCATTGGTGGCAAAGAAGGTCTGCTTGGAGCCGAAAGCGCGGCTGGCGAGTTCCTGCGCTTCCTTGATCGGGCCGTGAGGTTCCAGCAGACTGTCCAGCCCGCCAGAGGTTGCCGATGTTTCGGCCAGGAAGATATTGGGCCCATAGAATGCGCCCATATCCTGAATCCAGTGGCTGCGTGTAATGGATTTCCCGCGGCTGATGGGCATGGCGTGGAACACGCCGGTCGGCTGTTTCGAGTAATCCACAAGCGCCGTGAAAAACGGCGTCTTGAAGCGCGTCTGTACCCCGCGCAGGATATTGAGATGCAGTTCGAGGAAATCCTCCTGATTGTAAAAGACCCGCCGACAGATCCCCAGATCCAGCCCGGCAATATCCTCGACCGAACGTTCGGTTACCAGATAAGCATCAAGTTCAGGGCGGACGCGGGCGATAAGGCGGCACAGTTCCGGGCCGTAATTCTCGGGATCGAGACTCTCGAGCCCGCCCTCTCCTCCTGCGCGATTGAGATAACGTTTCAGAATGGGCAGATCAGTGCGCGATTTCAGCACCAGCCCCGGACGCACTACGATGGCCTGAATGTTGTGGTTGAACAGGATCGCAATAAGCGCATCCTCCATGCTCGGCACAACCAGTGGCTCATAGGTGAACTGGTCTTCAGGGCGGCGCATCCGCACCATATTGGCGCGCAGCCATCTTTCCTGATGATCATTGACCTGATCTACAATCAGAACCTCAAAATAGGGGCGCGCCAGAGCGCGTGCTTCCGGCGGCAGGATCGCCTCATCATCGTGATCGTCCTTGTCAGACGAGTCACGCTCAAGCGGCACATGGCGACGGCGATAGGCATTGGTGGTCAGCGCTCGCGCGGCGCGCTGCACACCAAAGGCCAGATCATCCAGGTTTCCGTGGTCGAACTGGCGGCGCATATGATCGAAGGCAGCCATGCCCGGAAAGGCCCAGTAAGGTTCGATCACCGACAGCGCATCGAACAACCCCGTGATCTTGCGCCGTTGTGCAACAGATCCGCGTCCATCTGGATTTCGTGCAAGCGCAGCTATAGCGTCGCGCAGACTGCTCCACCGATCCGTCCGAAGCTGAATGGCGGAGTAGTATTCATTCACTGACTGCATCAATTATCCTTCCTGCATCGGGGATAAGTGCAGTCAACCTTCGGTCGAGTTGAAGGTCAGCGGCTCGCACCCCCGATCTTGACGTTTGCGCCGAACAGATCCTCGCCTAGACCCTCCTTGTACTGTTGCCCCATGGATGCAGCATTGCCTGCATCGACATGAAGCCCTGCCCGCGACCCTTGTGTCGGCATTTCAAGCGGGCCCAGTGACTTCAGGTAGTTATCCCAACCACTATTGCGATCATAAACCGAAAAATCAACTGATCTGTCGCGAAAGCTTTTCAGCACCTGCCCCAGCCCTTTCATGCCTGTCTCGCGCTGGCGACGCACCTGACCGAGATCGATCTCGATGGGGAACATATCTTCCTGACCGGCGGACTGATGCAATACTGTTGCGGCAGGATCGATGACACAGGACCGGCCTGTTCCACCTGCACCCAATCCGTTCACATCGAATATGTAGCACTGAAACTGCGCGGCCGTGGCACGCGCGATGGCAAGTTCGGCATCCCGGTCGGTGGTCCCGGTCAGCACCGGATGCAACAGCACCTCGGCCCCGGCTGCCGTCAACTGACGGGTGGTTTCCGGGAACCAGATGTCGTAGCAGATCGAAAGGCCGAACCGCCCCACCTCAGGCACGTCAAACAGACAGAATTCGGTCCCAGCCTCTACACCGGCCTCATAGGGGCGGAAGGGAAACATCTTGCGATAGCTTGTAACGATCTCGCCTTGCGGATTGATCACCGCCGATGTGTTGTATATCTTTCCGTCCGCACCGATTTCGAACATGGATCCGGGTATCAGCCACACACTATGTTGCCGCGCGGCCACACAAAACTGATCCAGGGCTTCATTCAGAAATGGCTGAGCAAAGCGTGGCAGAGGGCCGTATGGTGCAAGTTCACTGAACAGTACCATCTGCGTCCATGGAAAGCGCGCCATCAGCACGTCTAGTCGATGCAGCATGGCTTCAACGTTTGAATGAAGGGCGCTGACGTGCATCTGAACGCCTGCAATGGCAAATGGTTTCATGGTT
>SLDY01000155.1 GCA_007125005.1 Natronohydrobacter sp. | reverse complement strand
CCTGCACGCCTCGCGGGCGCTGCCCTTGCCTTTGGCAAGGGAAGGGCTTTTCTGCATCATACCTCCAGATCCACAAGCGCGGCGACGCGTTCCCTGTGGCTCTCCAGCCCGATCAGTTCTGCATAAGCGGGCGTATCGGTTGCATCCTGTGGAGGAAACATCTGTGCGGCATCGGCCGGTTTATCCGTTGCAGGCTCCGTTTCGCGCCCTTCGGCGCGGGTTTCCTGAATATCCTGCAGGATGTTCACCTCAAAGGCCGGTGGCGGGCCAACATGGCGCATGGTTTTCGCGCTCTCTGCTGGCAGCCGGCGCCGCACCATATGATCGACTGCACGCGCCGCGCAGGGCTGGCCCACGGCGTTTTCGGTCTGCGTGCGGGCCAAGGCAGGGGCGGCCTGCCCGGTGGGTGCCTGCGTTGGCGGAAGCGGGTCGCGCTGCGCAAGGGCCGGAACGCTTGGGGCGTTGATGATTGGCAATCCTGACATTGCGGCATCTCGCATCTGAAAAGAGACTTCCCCTTGCGATTGATGCTCGCAGAACATCCTTGCCAAAGCATTAACCCGCTACACTGAAAAACGGATAATTTTAATGAAAGCAAAAAGGCCCGCAATTTCTGGCGGGCCTTGTGCAATTGCTTCTCGGTATTTTAGCGCAGAATCGACCGCCCGGCATAGACCGCCGTTTCGCCAAGCATTTCCTCGATGCGGATAAGCTGGTTGTATTTCGCCAGCCGGTCCGAGCGCGCCAGCGATCCAGTCTTGATCTGTCCGCAATTCGTGGCCACCGCCAGATCCGCGATTGTGGCATCCTCAGTCTCGCCCGAGCGGTGCGACATCACGCAGGTCATGCGCGCACGGTGCGCCATATCCACCGCCGCCAGCGTCTCTGTCAGCGTGCCGATCTGGTTCACCTTCACCAGCAGAGAATTGCCGCAGCCCTGCGCGATCCCCTCGGCCAGACGTGCAGGATTGGTCACAAACAGATCATCGCCGACAAGCTGGCATTTATCGCCCATCAGTTCGGTCAGCTTGGCCCAGCCATCCCAGTCATCCTCGGCCATGCCATCCTCTATCGAGAGGATCGGGTAATCCTTGACCAGCCCCATCAGATAGGCGGCGTTCTCGTCGCGGGTCATGACCGCGCCTTCGCCTGTCATATGGTATTTGCCATCGCGGTAGTATTCGGTTGCGGCGCAATCGAGCGCCAGATAGATATCCTCGCCGGGTTTGTAACCGGCTTTCTCGATGCTGCGCAGGATGAAATCCAGCGCATCGCGCGTGCTCGACAGGTTGGGCGCGAAGCCGCCCTCATCGCCGATGCCGGTGGACAGGCCCGCAGCGGTCAGCTCTTTCTTCAGCGTGTGGAACACTTCTGCGCCCATGCGCACGGCCTCGCGGATCGAACGCGCGGCGACCGGCATGATCATGAATTCCTGAATATCGATCGGGTTGTCGGCATGCTCGCCCCCGTTGATGATATTCATCATCGGCACAGGCAAAGTGCGCGCAGAGGTGCCACCGACATAGCGGAACAATGGCTGGCCCGAATATTCGGCTGCGGCCTTGGCAACCGCCATTGACACGCCAAGAATTGCATTTGCGCCCAACCGGCCCTTGTTGGGCGTGCCGTCCAACTCCATCATGGCTGCGTCAATGGCAACCTGCTCTGTTGCGTCAAAGCCCACCAGTGCTTCGGCCAACTCACCATTCACCGAGGCCACAGCCCCCAGCACGCCCTTGCCCAGATAGCGCGCCTTGTCACCGTCGCGCTTCTCGACCGCTTCATGTGCGCCAGTGGACGCGCCAGAAGGCACTGCCGCGCGCCCCATCGTGCCGTCTTCCAGCACTACATCCACTTCCACAGTCGGGTTGCCCCGGCTATCCAGTATCTCGCGGCCGATAATATCGATGATCGTGCTCATGTGGCTGTCCCCAAGCTTTGCGGTTTGGTAATGGCTATAACGCCGCTTGTGGGGATTTTCTAGGCCGCTTTGTCTCGCGCCAGAGCGTAAACAGCCCCGCACCCACAATGATCGCCGCGCCCAGCAGGGTAAGTGTGTCGGGGCGTTCCTCGAAGACAAGAATGGCCACGATCAATGCAAACAGCATCCGCGTATAGCGAAACGGCGTGACGAAGGACAATTCGCCCACGCGCATCGAGGCCACGAGTGCATAATATGAGAGCACACCCACCCCGAGTGCTGCGCAGAGTGTGACGAGTTGCAGCAGATCTGGAATAACGGGAGTATGATCCATCGCCAACATCAGGAACACACCGGCTGGCACGATCATGGCGAAGGCCCAGCTCGAGATCTGGTAGCTCGACACCTCGCGCGGGATGACGCGGGTTGCAAGGTCTCGCCCTGCAAGACCGAGAACGCCAATGACTGCAAAAAGTGCTGCTGGCTCGAAACCTGCCATTCCGGGGCGCACAATCAGCAAGACACCGAAAAACCCTACCGCGATCGCGCTCCAGCGCCGCCAGCCCACCTTCTCTCCCAGAAACAGCACCGCGCCAAGTGTTACGCAAAGCGGTGCCGCCTGCAGAATGGCGGAGGCGGTGGCGAGGCTTGCGAGCACGAAACTGAGTACAAAGCCGATTGTGCCAACCATCTCGGCGGTGTTGCGCAGCAGGAGTGCAGGAGTCAGCAGGGCAGGGCTAAGCATTTGCTGCCCCTTGTGATGGGCAATCAGGCCGAAAAGCACTGCCCCGCCTATGCCGAGAAAGACAAGGATTTGCCCGACGGGCAGCGCATCAGCGAGGAGTTTGATGAACATGTCCTCAAGCGCAAACCCGGCCATGGCCAGTGCCATAAGCAAGGCGCCGCGCAGATTGTCGGACATGAGATGATCCTTCACAGGTTAACAAGCGCAGCGCTACCGCGAATTTATGGACTTGAAAAGCAAAAAGCGCGCCTCGAGAGGCGCGCTTTGCTTTGATGTATTCGCAAGTTCAGTCTTTCTTGGCCGCTTTCTTGATCGGCGCCCAAAGCTGCTTGTTGGTCAGATAGAGCAGCACCGAAAGCACCGAGAGGAAGATCACGCCAACAAAGCCAGCATGCTTGCGCTCGACCAGTTTCGGCTCGGCGGTCCAGGTCAGGAAGGCTGCGACATCGAGTGCCATCTGCTCTTTGGTCGCAGGCGTGCCATCCTCATAGAAGACCATGTCATCAAACAGAACCGGCGCCATCGAGACCCAGTCTCCATAGGCTTTGTTGTAATAGAACATCGAGCCGGCCTGAAAATCTTCCTCGCCAGTATAGCCAAGCAGGAAGGAGGCCACATATTCCGGCCCGCCAATGCCTTTCATCAGCTGGTTGATCCCAAGCCCATAGGGCCCGCTGAAGCCAGCGCGTGCTTTGGTCATCAGGCTCAGATCAGGTGCACCCTCGAATTGCGATTCGGGGAAGTGATCGGGCCCTTCTGCCGTGCGCCAGTCGCGCAGTTCCGGATCCCAGACCTCATACATTGCCGCGAAGGCGCGCATCTGGTCTTCGGGCAGTTCCGGGCCATTGCGGTCCGAGAGCGTGCGGAAGGCCACATATTGCAGGCCGTGGCAGCTTGCGCAGGCCTCGTGATACACCTGTAGCCCGCGCTGAAGCTGATTGCGGTCATAAGTGCCGGTCAGGCCCTGAAAAGAGAAGTCGAAATTGGTGACTTCGCCTTTCACCTTCTTTGCCTCAGCCATGGTGGCTGGCAGGGCCAGCACCAGAGCCGAAAGGGCAGCAACGGCAAGAGTCCTCAGTTTCATGTCAGTATCCTTTCGGTTTGCCGTTATTCTGCCGGGATCGGTTCAGCCGAGGGGCCTTTGGGGCCTTTGGGCTCATCCGACTTCAGGCTTTCCTTGAAATCCTGCTCGATGCTATCGGGCTCGGGCAGCGGCTTTTCGAGCACGCCAAGTAGCGGCATGATCACGAGGAAATAGGCAAACCAGTAGGTCGTGCCGATCAGCGCGATATTGGTGTAGATACCTTCTGCAGGCATCGCCCCGGCCCATGTCAGCACCACGAAGTTGATGATGAACAGCCAGAACCACCATTTGAACATCGGCCGATACCGCCCGGAGCGGACCGACGAAGTGTCGAGCCATGGCAGCAGCGCCCAGACAAAGATCGCACCGAACATCGCCAGCACCCCGAAGAAAGTGGCGTCGATGATGCCGAAGCTCAGCCAGTTCACCGCGATCACGATCCAGACGTCAGAGGTAAAGGCGCGCAGGATTGCGTAGAAGGGCAGGAAATACCATTCCGGCACGATTTCCGGCGGTGTGACCAGCGGGTTGGCCTCGATATAGTTATCGGTATGGCCGAGGAAGTTCGGCATGAAGCCCACCAGCGCCCAGAACAGCGCAAGGATCACGACCAGAGCGAACAGGTCCTTGATCACGAAATAGGGCCAGAAGGGCAGGGTGTCTTTCGCAGCTTCTTCTTTCGACCCACGGCGCACTTCTACCCCTGTCGGGTTGTTGTTGCCGGTGGTGTGGAAGGCCCAGACATGCACGATCACCAGACCGAGGATCACGAAGGGCAGCAGGTAATGCAGCGAGAAGAAGCGGTTGAGCGCTGCGTTATCAACGGCCGGTCCACCCAGAAGCCATGTCTGCAGCATCTCGCCGATGCCGGGGATCGCGCCGAAGAGGCCGGTGATCACAGTGGCACCCCAGAAGGACATCTGACCCCAAGGCAGCACATAGCCCATGAAGGCGGTCGCCATCATCAGCAGGTAGATCAGCATCCCGATGATCCATGTGATCTCGCGCGGGGTCTTGTAACTGCCGTAATACATGCCGCGGAACATGTGCAGATAGACCGCAAGGAAGAACAGCATCGCGCCGTTCTGATGCAGATAGCGCAGCATGTGCCCGCCATTCACGTTGCGCATGATGTGCTCGACGCTCGCGAAGGCGAAATCAACATGCGGTGTGTAATGCATGGCAAGCACGATGCCGGTCACGATCTGAAGGATCAGACAGAACATCAGCACGATGCCCCAGATCCACATCCAGTTCAGGTTCTTCGGTGTCGGGATCATGATCGTGTCATAGATCAGCCCGACAATCGGAAGCCGACGATGAATATACTTCTCGGCATTCGTCTTGGGCTCGTAATGGTCGTGTGGAATACCAGCCATATGTCGTTACTCCCTTAACCGAGCTGAATCGTGGTGTCGTCAATGAAGGCTGCCACCGGGATATGCATGTTTTCCGGGGCTGGACCGCGGCGAATACGGCCTGCTGTATCGTAATGCGACCCGTGACACGGGCAGAACCAGGCATTGAAATCACCAGCGCCATTGCCCAGCGGAACGCAACCCAGATGAGTGCAGACACCGACCATGACCAGCCATTCGCCTGCGTCATCGAGCGAGCGGTTTTCGTCCGATGCGTCCGTTCCGGGCTTGTTGGGATTGCGCGAGTCGCGGTCGATTGACAGGTCAGAAACACTCACAGCGCGTGCGGCTTCGATCTCTTCCGCTGTGCGGCGGCGGATGAAGACTGGTTTGCCGAGAAAGTTAACTGTGAGCTGACCACCCGGTTCCAGCCCGCCGACATCGACGAAGATCGATGAAAGCGCCTGGACATCGGCCGAGGGGTTCATCTGGTTGACCAAAGGCCAGACGGCGGCGCCGACTGTAACCACACCTGCACCGGCAGTGGCGTAATAGATGAAATCCCTGCGGGTGCTGTCGTTGTCATCTGCGTGGGACACGAGCATTCTCCCTTTTCAATGGGTTCGAGGCTGCAACAAATGATATGGCCACATGACACATGCAGCCTCTCTCGGCGCTATTTAGCGGGGAAAGCCAATCCCGTCTAGCCGCGAATCCGGGTTAAGGTGTCGCAGTTTGTTAGATTTTAGCGGTGTTTGGGGCTGTTTGTGACCGTGAGCGCAATCATTACGATCATGCGGGCGGTTGCGTAGCGATATAGCTTTCGCGCGCAGCAAACCGGGCATGCCAGTCGCTCAACGCCGCGCGCCCCTTGCGCCAGTCTCGGGCATCGAGGCGGAAGTCGAGATAACCAAGGGCGCAGCCAAGGCTGATCTGTCCGATGCAGAGTGGCCCGGCCAGATAGGCCATCCAACGCGCCTCCAGCGTATCGAGTGTGCGCTCGATGCGGCGCCACTGCCCCTCGACATATGGGGCGAAACGGATCTCCTCGGGGCGAAGCCTGTCTTCATAGACCATCGCAAGTGCAGCATCCAGTATACCATCACCTGTGGCCTCGAGTGTCAGCGCATCCCAAAGCCGTGGGGGTGCTGGATAACTGCGCCCGCCAGCACGTGCATCGAGGTAGCGGCAGATCACACGGCTGTCATAGAGCGCGCCGCCATCAGGGCGTGTGAGTGTCGGCACCTTGCCCAGCGGGTTTTCGGCAACGGGCATCGTGCCGGGATCAAGCGCTGATCCGGCGCTGGTGACATGCATAATCTCATCTGCAATCCCCAGTTCCTGCGCAAGCACGGTCACCTTGCGCACATAGGGCGAGTTATGGCTGTGAAAGAGGGTGAGTTTGCTCATACGCGGCGCAATTTCACCCGTCCGAGGGCGGTGGCGTCAATCTCGAAGCCCGGCCCGTTCGTGCCGAGCCGGATGACGCGGCGGAAACGCGCGGCACCATTCACCTGATCGCGGTCGCGCGGGCGATGCGCGCTGATCCCTTCCTGCAACTCATCAAGCGCATCTTCGCAGCGCTGATCAATCCGTCCAGGCTGAATCTGGCGGGCAAAAGCATAACCAGCCAGCGCAACTGCACCATATTTAGCGGCAACCACCGCAATCGGGGCGAGGGGAAGTGCCATCGATGAAAATCCTCTTTGGTCTGGCGCAAAGGTTAGCAAGTTTGAGGGATTTGTCCATTCACGCTTTGCATATCTTGCCGCGTCAGGCAGAGAGTGGCTGATTCGGTGCAAGCGGGGCGTCTTTTGGCGCAAGCACATGCTCCAGCGACCAATCGAGCGTGATCATGGCACCTTGCAGGCGCGGCTGGTCGGGCAGATCGCGCGTAACGCCTGACTGGTTGATTGCCTGAAAACCCGCTCCGCTGCGTTCGAGCAAGGTCTTGGCAATGAAAAGCCCCAGCCCCATCCCGTCATAGCCGGGCCTGCGGCGGGGCCTGTCCGGATCACGCCTGCGCCGGATGAAGGGCTCCCCGATGGAACTGAGGATCTGCGGCGAAAACCCCTCACCATCATCGCGGATACGGATGCGGAGGTGACGGTCGCTCCACTCTGCCTGCACCCAGACCTCTGCGCGAGCAAAATCGACCGCGTTCTGGATAAGATTTCGCAGCCCGTGAATGATCTCCGGGCGGCGCAGGATCAGCGGTTGCTCTGGGCTTCCCCCCGCTGCGGGTGACAGAAGGAAATGCACCTGCTTGCCGCGATGGAGGTGCGGCTCGGCGGCCTCTTGCAGCACAGCCTCGAGCGGCGCACGGCGCAGATGCGTGTCATCCTTGCCTGCGCGCCCCATCGAGCGCAGGATATCGCGGCAACGATCCGCTTGTTCGCGCAGGATCCGCGCATCCTCGGCCAGATCGGGCTTGTCGCGCAATTCGGCCTCAAGCTCCGAGGCGATCAGCTTGATCGTAGCCAGAGGCGTGCCGAGTTCATGCGCGGTCGCTGCCACGACGCCCCCCAGATCCGTAAGCTTCTGCTCGCGCGACAGTGCCATCTGTGCCGCCAGCAGCGCATCGGCCATGGAATTGGCCTCCATTGCCACACGCTGGGCGTAGAATGCCTGAAAAGCGATGCCGATGACGATGGCGGCCCAATAGCCGAAAGCCAGAATTGGCGGCACGATCAGCGCCGTCCCATCGGCAAAACGCAGCGGCTGATAGGTGAGGCTGATCAGCGTTATAAGGGCCACGGCCACCACAGCAAGAAACAGCGTTGCGCGCGGGCTGAGCGCCATCGCAGCCACTGCCACAGGCGCAATGATCAGAAGCGCAAAAGGATTGGTGATACCCCCTGTGAGATACAGCAGGCACACAAGCTGGGCGATATCGAAAAGAAAGGTCAGGAGCGCCTCGCTCTCCGACAACCGGCGCGTCTGTGGAAAGAGCATCAGCGAAAGCAGGATCGAAAGCGCAGCCGCGCCCATCACCAGCCAGACCAGCACCAGATCGAAGCGCAGCCCGAGCCAGGCATAGGCCACGACAAGCGCTACAGCCTGTCCGCCGAGCGCGAGCGCGCGCACATAGGCCATCGTGCGCAGACGCACCCAATCGCCGCGGTATTCCTGCGAAATTTCACCAAATGGCGGGGTGGTCATGCGCTCCGATCCTGTCTTCTGCGCCGGTGGGATTGGGACTTCGTGTCACAGTGTCGCGATGCAGGATTGTTAGGGCGGAGGGAATGCGGCATCAAGTCCTCGCTTCGAATGTGCGGAGAATGCCATGATTCGTCTCTATTCCTATCTCGCCATCGCATTGACCGCAGCCCTTCTGGGCGGGCTGGGCTATATGGTTTTCATGGGGCAAGGGCAGGGCGATCTTGCGCAATGCCGGGGCACATCCATTTCCGGGGGCGCAGGGGCTATTGGCGGGCCGTTCGAACTTGTGGATCACACCGGGCGCACTGTGACCGATGCCGATTTTGCAGATCGGCCAGTGCTGATCTATTTTGGTTACACGTTCTGCCCTGATGTCTGCCCGCTTGATACTGCGCGCAATGCGCAGGCAATCGATCTGCTCGCGGAGCGCGGATATGATGTGCTGCCGGTTTTCGTCTCGGTCGATCACCTGCGCGATACGCAGGAGGCGCTGGCAGAGTTCGTGCGTTTCATGCATCCCGAGATGATCGGGCTCACCGGCTCTGAAGAGCAGATCCGCGAGGCCGCCCGCGCGTATCGTGTCTATTTCGCGATCCATGAGAGCGATGATGATTTCTACCTGATCGACCATTCGACCTTCAGCTACTTCCTGCTGCCGGGCTATGGCTTTGTTGATATTCTTCGGCGTGATCAGTCACCCGAGCAGGTGGCCGATACGCTGGCCTGCTTTATGGACAATGCATGATCGCCGGTAGAAATTGACCTTTCGTCCGTGGCGCTCTACCTATCGAGCATGAATGTGAGAGCACAAATGGACGAAGAAAACACACTCGACCTCGGGCCGGACCCTTCTCTGCTGCTGGTGGATGATGATGAGGTCTTCCTCAAACGTCTCGCGCGCGCGATGGAACGGCGCGGCTTCACTGTCGAGACTGCTGGCAGCGTTGTTGCCGGCCTGAGCATTGCCCGTGCACGCCCCCCGGCTTATGCCGTGATCGATCTGCGGCTGGAAGATGGCAATGGGCTCGATGTCGTGGAGACTCTGCGTGCTGCGCGCGAGGATGCGCGGATCGTGGTGCTGACCGGCTATGGCGCGATTGCGACGGCGGTGGCGGCGGTGAAAATCGGCGCCACGGATTACCTCTCGAAACCCGCCGATGCCGATGATGTGGTTCGCGCCCTGCTGGCGCAAGGCGGCGAGGTTTTGCCAGAGCCACCGGAAAATCCCATGTCTGCCGACCGCGTGCGTTGGGAACACATTCAGCGTGTGTATGAACAATGCGACCGTAACGTCTCCGAGACTGCGCGCAGATTGAGCATGCATCGGCGGACCTTGCAGCGTATTCTGGCAAAACGCTCACCGCGCTAGT
>SLDY01000018.1 GCA_007125005.1 Natronohydrobacter sp. | reverse complement strand
TGGCAGACCCTCGACAAACCGATCGAGCCCATGCCCCTTGACCTCGCTGCCTGATCAGGCCCAAATCGCACCGCTCGGAGGACGCCGCCGGAGAATTTCCACCACTTTCGAGACGCAACCCCGCGCCGTCAGCTGGCTGTCACGCCTCGGCTCTGCCCGTCGGTCGACCTCTCAAAACGACGCGCGTAAAACTCTCGATAAGCCTTGGCCGAAGCTGGCAAGTGCTGACGCACCGAATCGATGTAACGTTGTTTTTCCGCGCCTTGCATCGCTTCGATTATTTGATGATGTTGCGAGATTACCTCTCGCATATGGACTGGATCATCATATTTGATCGCTCTGATGGGCTGGACCATACGCGTGTAATTCTCGATAAGGTCGATCAAGGGTGTGTTGGCGCAGCAGGCATACTGCGCTTCGTGAAAACGAAGGTTCAGCGAAAAAACCTGTCGGTAATCTCCGCGTGACCATGCGGCTTCATGCTCCTGGGCGATTTGGATCAACTTATCAATGACAACCGGGTCTACAGGCAAGCTGGTGCGCTCTGCCGCGGCGGTTTCCAGAACCAATCGGATGTCATAAAGATCATCTATCTCATCTGGGGTGTAACGCACAACTTCAACGCCCTTATTGGGCATATGAACCAATAGCTTACGGTTCTCGAGTGCCGCGAATGCTGCACGCGTCGCATGTCGGCTCACGCCGTAGCGTTCCATGACTCGATCTTCCACTAGTCGCGTACTTGGAGCGTAAACACCGAAAACGATGTCCTCTTCGAGCATCTTCTCTAGTGCGACGGTCATCGGTCAACTCGTTTTGGTAAGTGCTTGCATTCCGCAACATAAACGTAAACGCCAACGCGTGCAACAATATCATCTATGTAATTATCGATAATTTAATTGACGAAAGCTAGAATAGGATGATAGATAGTCTCAGCTATGTTCGTTAGGGAGGACGTCATGAACAAACAGCTTATCGCGTCGGTCGCAGTTGCGACTTGTATTTTCGCTACAACGTCTGCTGCGCAGACAGTTATCCGCATCGCCCATGCGCAGCCTGAAAGCTCACCGCTGCATGAGTCACTTGACCATTTCAAGTCAACGCTCGAGCAGAGGTCTGAGGGCGCGTTCCAAGTCGAAATCTTTGCGGGGGGGCAGCTTGGAAGCGTGAATGAAGTGCTCGAGTTGGTTCAGTCGGGAAATATCCAGATGGGCACAGGTGCATCTGTGTTGCTGTCGACGACGATCCCGGAGCTAGGCATGCTTGATCAGTTCGTGCTGTTTACGGATGAAGAGCATGCGCGCCGGACACTTGATGGCCCCGCTGGCACTTCGCTCAAGGCCGCAATGGAGAATCGCGGACTCGCGGGAATGGGCTTTCTCGAGCTCGGATTTCGCAGTTTTTCGGGTAACCGCGCACTCGACAGCCTAGAGGCATTTCAGGGCTTCCGTCTGCGTTCGGCTGACAACCCTATCCAGATCGCAGCGTGGCGGTCCATTGGCGCTGTGCCTCTCCCGCTCGCATGGGGCGAGATCTACCCTTCGCTCCAGCAAGGCCTCATTGATGGGCAGGAGAGCGCGCTATCGTCGATGGTTACCGAGCGGTTCTATGAAGTCCAGAGCCATGTTTCATTGACAGGTCATATCTATTGGCCGGAAGTCTGGTTTGCCAATCTCGACTTCGTTAACAGCTTGTCTGAAGATGAGCGCAGCCTGATGATGGACGTTGCGGCAGAAACAGTTAGCGTCCAGCGTGACCTGGTAGCGACCGCAAATGCTGCAGCGCTCGAACGACTTTCTGAAGCCGGAATGACCCGGGCCGAGCTTCCTGCCGATGATCGGATGCGTATGGCAGAAACCATGAACGCCGCTATTGCGGATATGCTGCGCGAAAGCGTGGGCGGTGAGTTCTTCGACGAGTTCACCGCAGCACTGGAGCAGTAACGCAAGCGCCTGTCGGAGATGTCCGGCAGGTCGCCTCTGGTGCCATAGCTGGGAGGGCAGCGCATGTTGAACGGGCTAAGACTTATCGAACGTTACTTCGAGCCGGTGGTCATCGTGGCCTCATTGGCGGTCGTGATCGTGCTGCTTTTCGCCGATGTCGTGGCGCGTTTCGCCTTTCAGACCTCTGTGCCGTGGGCGGGAGAAGTTGCTCGCTTCGCCTTTGTCTACATGATCTATTTTGGCATAAGTTACGCCATTCGCGAAAAACGCCATCTGCGCGTGACCATCTTGGTGGATGCTGCCCCACAAATGCTGCGTCGTTGGCTCATGATGACGTCGGAGACAGTCTTTTTTGGCTATTCAGTTACCATCTGCTGGCTAGGTATTGTGATCACATCGAACGCACTTGATCGTGGCCAGATACTCTCCGCGACCCAATGGCCGACCGCATGGCTGTACGCCGCGATCATCTTTTCCGGCGCGCTCTCGGTGCTGCGGTTGTGCCATTCGATTTGGGTAATCCTGCGTCATGGCGATCTCGCCACGCGGCACGACGAAGGGATCGGGACATGACCAGTGCCATCCTGTTCGGTAGTTTCGTCCTTTTGCTGCTCATTGGCGTGCCCATCGGCATTGCGCTGGGAACGGCGAGCCTAATCGCGATCGCATATATCCCGTTTCTGAGTTTTGACTTCTACGCGTTGGGGCTGGTCAGCGGGATCAATTCCTTCACCCTGATGGCCGTGGTCCTGTTCACGCTCGCAGGCAACGTTATGAGCCGTGGCGGCATCTCACGGCGGTTGATTGCAGTCGCGGAAGCCTTCTTCGGGACTGCGCCCGGCGGGCTTGGCACCGTCACCATCATGGCGTGCCTTTTCTTCGCCGCTATTTCAGGCACGGGCTCTGCCACTGTGGCCGCAATCGGCCTTGCCATGATCCCGGCGCTGGTGCGTCGTGGCTATGACCGGGCCTATTCCGGCGCGATGGTGGCGTCAGCCGGATCACTGGGCGTGTTGATCCCGCCCTCGGTCGTGATGATAATCTACGCGGTCACTGCGGGTGTCTCGGTCTCTGCACTGTTTCTTGCAGGGATCATCCCCGGGTTTGTGATCGCAATCGCACTCATCTTGTACAATATCTATCAGACCCGCAAAGGCGGCTGGGAGAACGTGGGCACCAAGGCGACATGGGCCGAACGCTTCCGTGCGCTCAATCAGGCGAAACTCGCGCTGCTGATGCCGATTGTCGTTCTCGGCGGCATCTATGGCGGGATCGTCACGCCAACTGAATCTTCTGCTGTGGCAGTTGTCTATGCTTTGCTGGTCTCAACACTTGTCTATCGCGAACTCGAATGGAGCAAAATACCGCGCATAATGCTGGAGTCGGCACTTCTTGTGTCCGCAGTGCTGGTCATCATTGGCGCATCCGTCGCCTTTGGCCGTATCATTGCGCTGGAGCGTATCCCGCTAAGCTTGTCTCAATTTGTCCTCGGCATAACCGAAAACTGGGTGATTGTGCTGTTGGCGATCCTTGTGCTGCTTCTTATCATCGGCACGTTCTTGGAGACACTTGCGGCCATAGTCATCCTGACCCCTGTGTTGCTACCCATGGTCACGCATCTTGGCATAGATCCAATCCATTTTGGCGTCGTGATGATCGTCGCGCTGGCCATCGGCTTTGTCACGCCGCCGCTTGGTGCCAACCTGTTCATGGCCGCGCAAGTCGGGAACATACCCTATGACCTGCTTGTCAGACGCATCTTCCGATGGGTCCTGGTTCTGATTGCAGCTCTGCTTGTGATCAGCTTCTGGCCTGATTTGTCACTCATTCTGCCACGCCTGATACTGGGATACGGAGCGTGATGATTGCAACTGAGCTGATGGCAGTCCTCGACTGCATTCCAAATACCTTCACTCGCGCCTGTGCTGACACAGGCAAACCCATGCAAATCTGCATCTCTGTCATGAGGAAATCGCAATGATCAAAATCTCGCAATCCGACGCCGATAAACGCCACATCCGGCGCGAGGACTATGTGTCCTGTACAGTCGCTTTCATCGACTGCAAGAAGCCCGGTTCGCATCTGAAGGAGAACTATTCCATCATTGGGCCAGGTGTTACCTCTTCCTCGGATCAGGTCATCAACCTACCAGAGGCGCACGGTTTCAATATTGGCGCAGCGGCCATGCCCAACGGGATTACCAACAACCTACATATTCATTTCACAGCAGAGGTCTTCATTGTATACCGTGGCGAGTGGACGTTTCGGTGGGGTTCTAACGGCGAAAACACAATTGTCGGGAAAGAGGGCGACATCGTTTCTGTCCCGACATGGCTGTTTCGCGGATTCACCAACACAGGTCCGGATGATGGCTGGCTGTTCACATGCCTTGGCGGCGACAATACGGGCGGTGTGATTTTCCACCCAGAGATCATTCGCGAAGCGGCCGATTATGGCCTGTATATCTCTAGCGACAACATGCTAATCGATACGTCGCGCGGTGATCCCGTGCCTGCGCCCGAAGCGACAATTCAGCCAATGTCCGATGATCAGGTTACCCGGTTGCGGTTCATGTCGCCTGACGCCATGCAGCGCCGCGTCGTCGCGCGCGACGCGCGCGACTTCCATCCCGGCTTTATAGATCGCGACTTGCCTGGCTGTGGAGCGGAACTTGCGCCAGTCATTGGTTCTGGTCTGACCCAGAACCGTGACCACGCTGCGCAGATCACAAACCCGCACGGGTTCTCTATCGAATGGTTGCGGCTGGCCGAAAAGGTTCGGGTGTCGCCATTCACTCTGGATGACAAGATGGTGTTGATCCTGCGTGAAGGCGCGCTGCGATTGGTCCTCAATGAGGAAGGCGATGCCACAATCGACCTTAAACCGTGGGACACATATTCCATCCCCGCTGGTGTTATACGCCGGATTGAAGCCATCGGGTCCGAACCCGCCGAAGCGCTGGTAATCGTATCGGGCGATCACCGCAAGCAACCCCGTTTCAAGCATGATGTCCTTGCGGCGGCACTGGAGGCTGGCCTTGCGTTGGACGCGGGAGGGTTCGTGGCTCCGGCAGCGGTTCTGCCCAATTATGCTTTGGCGGACGAATGATGCGACCTAACCAAATTCAGCAGCGCTTGCGCGCAGGTCAGCCCGTATTAAACGGCTGGTTGTCGATAGCCTCATCCTTTTCTGCGGAAGCGATAGGCCACGCAGGTTTTCACAGTGTCACTGTCGATATGCAGCATGGCATGATCGGATTCTCCGATGCGTTGCACATGCTGCAGGCGATTTCGGCCACACCCGCTACGCCGCTGGTTCGCGTATCGTGCCTTGATGGGCCCGAGATTATGCGGGCACTGGACGCGGGCAGTTACGGCGTAATCTGCCCCATGATCCGCACTGCAAAAGACGCGGAGTTGTTGGTGTCATCTTGCCGCTACCCCCCGGCGGGAACGCGCAGTTTCGGCCCCGCGCGAGGGTTGTTGTTCGGCGGTGACGACTATGTCGACGAGGCTAATAAGACGATCTTGGCCATTCCCATGATCGAAACCGTCGAGGCCGTCGAGTGCATTGACGATATTCTTGCCGTGGATGGCGTCGACATGATCTACGTCGGCCCAAACGATACCGCTTTGGCGTTTGACGGGCATGTTGTCGGCGCGCGCACGCGCGCCGAAGCAGCCATAGCACACGTCTTGGCGCGCGCGCGCCACGCGGGCGTGGCGACCGGGGTTTTCTGCTCGGATGCTAAAGATGCAATCGCAAGGCTGAAACAGGGGTTTGATCTGGTAACGCCGGGCAATGACATGGGTTTATTGAAATCCGCTGCCATGAGCGCCATCGGTTTGATCAACTCGCATGGTGAGGCTGAAGCGGGTTCTGGAGTGATCAGCGGTGGCTACTGATATCCGTAGTGCATCGCGTTGGATTCTTCTGCCCGGAACACTTTGCACGGCGGATGTCTTTGCTCCACTCATGCAAGCGCTTGATCGAGCAGATGAGGAACACATCGTGGTCCCGCTTGATATGCCAGACATCTCTTCCTACCGAAAGCGCCTGAGTCAAACCGTGCGGAAGGGAGACATAGTTTGTGGTTTCTCGCTCGGGGCGATTGCTGTCGCGCATGCAGCTGATCTTCTGAGGGATGCACGCGCGCTGATACTGATCGCTCTCAATCCGCGCCCGGATGTCGCTGAAAAACGTCCCGGACGCGAAGCTTTGCGGGATGCAGTTTACTCTGATGAGTTGGCTGCTGCCCTCGAAGCTGCGGCGCCCACACTGTTCGCAAATCCGACATCCGGGCTCTGCGCTCAGATTATCGATATGGCACAACAAGAAGCACGTCATATCGAGGCGCAAACGGCTTTAGCACTTCATCGCCCTGGCGCGCTGTCGGCCTTGCGAAACTGCCCTGCACCGGTGGTTTTTGTCACCGGTGAGCAGGATCGTCAAACGCCAGCCGAACTGGCGCACGAGGCAGCGAGAGCGACACCAAGGGCGGCGCTGAAGATTGTCCCGGGACTCGGGCATTTTGGCCTGCTGGAAAACCCAGCTGTTGTGGCGAAAGCTGTCTGCAAAGGGCTGGAAGAATTGGGAGTGATCAAATGTTGATTGGCGCGATAGCAGATGATTTTACGGGTGCAGGCGACCTTGCTAACATGATGTCCCGCGCCGGATTGTCAGTGCAATTGCGCTGCACGATGCCGCGAGCGCCAATTGCCTCCACGGATCACGCTGAAGCCGTTGTCATCGCACTCAAGACCCGCACAATAGCTGTGGAGGACGCAGTCTCCGAGTCCCTTCAGGCACTTCACTGGTTGCGGATGCAAGGCGCCGAACGCATTTTATTCAAATACTGCTCGACCTTCGATTCCACACCCCAGGGCAATATTGGCCCAGTTGCCGAAGCCCTTGCGCGCGAAGTATCCGCCAAGCAGGTTCTGTTCGTGCCCAGTTTTCCCGAGACAGGGCGGACGGTCTATCAAGGGCATATGTTCGTGGTCGACAGACTTTTGTCGGAAAGTGCTCTGGCGCAACATCCATTGACCCCCATGAAAGACCCCGACCTCAGGCGCTGGCTTCAACACCAGACGAGCGAACGGGTGGGTCATTTGCCTCTGGCAGCGCTGCGCTCGGATAGCGCCGCGCATAAGTTGGCGTCGATGGACGAAGCCCTTATTATTGCGGATGCGATTGACGATGCGGATATCGACCGCTTGGGTTTATTGCTTCGTGACGCATCGCTCGTGACTGGCGGATCAGCGATCGGTGCGGGGCTTGCACGCGCACTTGTTGGTCCACACCGACAAAGCACCTCGAGCTGGAAGGGCGTAAGCGGGCCCGCAGTGGTGCTGGCTGGCAGTTGCTCTCAAGCGACGCTGGGTCAAATAGCGGCTTACTCTGGTCATCCGCGGTTCCAGGTCCCGATCGGAGACATTCTGAGCGATTCAGCGCTGCCAGAGAAGCTTGCCGACTGGGCGCTCGACTCTGGAAACGCGCCGCTGATTTCGGTCTCTCAATCGCCCGAAGAGGTGCTTGCAGTTCAAAAATCTCATGGTCGCGACCGCACTGCCAACGCGATTGACGGCATGTTCGCCCGCCTTGCAGCGGCATTGGTGGGGCGTGGTGTCTCAAAACTGGTTGTAGCAGGGGGCGAGACATCTGGTGCCGTTACCCTTGGATTGGGTCTCGACAGACTGGATGTCGGACCGCAGATCGCACCTGGCGTACCGGCATTAGCGGCAGGCCCGCTTAGGCTGGCATTAAAATCAGGCAATTTCGGTGGTGCAGATTTCTTCGCGCGGGCCGTCGCGATTCTGGAGGGCAAGACCAATGAATGACGCCGCGAATGAACTTTGTCTCTACGGTGCCGCTCTCGCGGCCCAAGGCTTGGCGCGCGCAGGATCGGGAAATATGTCCGCCCGATTGGCGGATGGGCGCATCCTGATTTCGCCCTCTGGCGAGGGTCTTGGAACGCTGAAGCCCAGCGAATTGTCTGTAATCAAGCCCGACGGAATGCATGTGGGCGGGCCGAAGCCTTCAAAGGAAGCACCGCTGCATCTGGCAATCTATGCTAGTCGCCCGGCAGCAGGGGCAGTTGTTCATCTACACACGCCTTATGCCACTGCGTGGTCGATGGTCACTGAGCATGATCCTGCGAATTGTTTGCCCGCTCTGACACCCTATGCAATCATGAGGTTGGGGAAAGTCGCGCTTTTGCGCTTCGCCGTGCCGGGGTCTACGATCCTGGGGGATTGGGTTCGAGATCATGCCGTGAAGCACTCGGCTTTCTTGCTAGCGAATCATGGTTCTGTGGTGTCGGCAAAAACGCTCAAGGACGCTGTCTTTGCGGCAGAGGAGCTCGAAGAAACAGCACGACTCGCGCTGTTACTCAAGGCTATCCCGCATAAGGTACTAGGTGCGCGTGACATTGAAGATATTGAGGCAAGCTTCGGGGATCGCTACCGATGAAATTTCTGGCAAATATGGGTTTTCTGTTTCCTGGCCTTGCTTTTCCGGATCGTATACGAGCAGCCGCCTCTGCAGGATTTGATGGGGTCGAATTTCACGACGAAGTTCAGCGCCATGATCTCAGCGCAATCGCGGATCTGTTGGCGGAAACAGGCTTGCTGGTCGGAGGGCTGAACACTCGTATGGGAACGACTGCGGGCTGTGCTGCCATACCGGATGCGCAGGCAGAGTTCCTTTCTGACATGCGTGGCGCGCAATCCGCAGCTGAAGCAGTCGATGCCACTGCCATCCATGTCCTAGCAGGCCGTGGCGCTACAGATCGAAGGGTTTACCTTGAGAATCTGCGGCGCGCACTCGATCTGACTGACCGGCAAATTCTGATTGAACCGATTTGTCGCGAGGCAATACCGGATTATCACCTAAACACCTTGATAGACGCACTCGATGTCCAAGCAGCGCTTGAATCTGACCGCGTGGCAATCATGTTCGATTGGTATCATGTTGTCGCAGAGATAGGTTATCACGATGCTTGCAGCGCTCTTGATCGCCATCGAGCACGAATTGGCCACATACAGGCCGCGTCATTCCCGGCACGAAATGAACCTGAAGCTCTGCTGGTGCAGCAAAGTCTCAAGGCAGGCTTTAAGATGCTCGGACTGGAATATCGCCCGACAATGTCTGAAAAGTCCGCTTTGGCTCTGATCAAGGGAGAGTTGGAGCCTAGGGTTAGCTAGAAGGAAAGGGAATACAGACATCCCATACCCACGCCGTCATCGATGCTGCAGAACTCTCACCGCTAACGACTCACATCACGAATCGATGCGTTCAGAGCGCAGTGCGGCTTATCTGATTCGAGAATCCGTGGTTCCGCAAATATAGCAAGGTGCATCAAGACACCGCCACCTCGGCCTTCCGCACCGTCCAGCTCTCCTGCACCCTGCCAGAGCGTCCGCAGTAAAGCTGTCTGCGGAAATGCGCTGCGCCGGATCTGAATTACCGTTACGGAGAGCGCTGATAGGCAGAGCGACTGGCCGCTTGGGTGCCAGCGCGGCGGGAACCGCCACGACGACGCGCGACTTTGCAAACTCCTCCGTCTGCCAACTAGGGTTGTTCAACCTTGGAGAGGCGACTGGCGGCTTTAGCCATTTTCTGCGACTGCCATGCCGCGCTGCCGTCAGTCGGCTTTCCGCCCTGTATGTCGGTCATGCTGCAACAGCGAAGGGTCAGCGCGTGAACGGCTCGAACGGCAGAAAGGGTCCGCATTGCTGCCTTTCACCTTGTATCGCCGAAGCTCGTATCAGGCTC
>SLDY01000114.1 GCA_007125005.1 Natronohydrobacter sp. | reverse complement strand
GTAATCAGGTTCTTGGCTGATAATGTTTCGCATGCGAAACATAAAATTTTATGGAGTTTGCGATGACACTCACTTTGGAAGAAGCGCGCAGCATCATCGCTGCGACCCGCGCCAAGGGGCGTGAGATGGGGCTCAAGCCGCTCTCGGTGGTGATCTTGGATGCGGGCGGGCATGTGCTGGCGTTTGAGCGCGAGGATGGCGCGGCGCCGGGGCGGTTCGGCATCGCGCAGGGCAAGGCTTATGGCGCGGTGATGCTGGGCATGGCCGGGCGCGCCCAGATGGCGCGGGCCGAGGCGCAGGCCTATTTCATGGCCGCTGTGAATGGCGTCTATGGCGGTAAGGTCGTACCTGTGCCGGGGGGCGTGCTCCTGCGCCGCGCGGGCGAGGTGATCGGCGCGATTGGCGTAACGGGCGACACATCGGATAACGACGCCGAGGCCGCGCTGGCGGGCGCAGCAGCGGCGGGGATCGAGGCTGAGGCGTGAGCTGCCAAGGCGGGGATCATCCTGACTGACAGACAGCGGAGGCGAGGGTGGGTGCAACCCACCTTACGCCTGTCCGCTCTGACTTATGCGCAACGCTTCGCCGCGATGCGTTACTGATCGAGAAAACTGCGCAGCTTGCGTGAGCGCGACGGGTGCTTGAGCTTGCGCAGCGCCTTGGCTTCGATCTGGCGGATGCGTTCGCGGGTGACGCTGAATTGCTGGCCAACTTCTTCGAGCGTGTGATCGGTGTTCATCCCGATGCCGAAGCGCATACGCAACACGCGTTCCTCTCGCGGTGTCAGTGATGACAGCACGCGCGTTGTTGTTTCGCGCAGGTTGTCCTGAATGGCGCTGTCAAGCGGCAGAAGCGCGTTCTTGTCCTCGATGAAATCGCCAAGCTGGCTGTCTTCCTCGTCGCCAATTGGTGTCTCCAGCGAGATCGGCTCCTTGGCGATCTTCATCACCTTGCGCACCTTGTCGAGCGGCATTTGCAGCTTCTCGGCCAGTTCCTCAGAGGTCGGCTCGCGCCCGATCTCATGGAGCATCTGACGGCCTGTGCGCACCAGCTTGTTGATTGTCTCGATCATATGCACCGGGATGCGGATGGTGCGGGCCTGATCGGCAATCGAGCGCGTGATCGCCTGCCGGATCCACCATGTCGCATAGGTGGAGAATTTATAGCCGCGCCGATATTCGAATTTATCGACTGCCTTCATCAACCCGATATTGCCTTCCTGAATGAGATCAAGGAATTGCAACCCGCGATTGGTGTATTTCTTGGCAATCGAAATCACGAGGCGCAGATTGGCCTCGATCATTTCCTTCTTTGCCTGCCGCGCTTCTTTCTCGCCTTTCTGGACCTGACCGACAAAGCGGCGGAATTCTTCGATATCGACGCCAACATACTGGCCGACCTGTGCCATGTCGTTGCGCAGATCCTCGACCTTGTCGCGCGAGCGCTCCATGAGTGCCTGCCAGCCGCGGCCGGGCTTTTCTTCCATGCGGTCGCACCATGTCGGATCGAGTTCCGAGCCGCGATAGGCCTCGATGAATTCGCGCCGGTTGATGCGCGCCTGATCGGCGAGTTTTACCATCGCACTGTCGATGGACATGATGCGCTTGTTGATGCCGTAAAGCTGATCGACCAGTGCCTCGATCCGGTTGTTGTGCAGATGGAGCGAGTTCACCAGTTCCACGATCTCTGCGCGCAGCTTCTGGTATTGGGCTTCCTGCGACTCTGAAAAGCGACCATCTTCGAGCAGGGTTGCGTTCATGCGCGCATCCTGCATCTCCGAGAGCAGGTCGAAATCATGGGCGATGCGGTCGAGCGTCTCGAGCACGCGGGGCTTGAGCGCGGCCTCCATTGCAGCGAGCGAGAGGTTGGATTGCTCGTCGTCATCCTCGTCGTCCTCGGCTTTCTGGATGGGGTTGCCATCGGCATCAAGCTCGGGTTCATGGCTGCGCTCGGGTTCATGGCTGCGCTCGGGCTTGGGGGCGGCGGCAGTGGCCAGCCCTTCGGCAACTGGCACGCCTTCCTCATCATCAATAGCATTGCCGAAAGTGGCTTCAAGGTCGATGACATCGCGCAAGAGCACGTCTTCGTTCAGAAGCTCGTCGCGCCAGATGGTGATGGCCTGAAAGGTCAGCGGGCTTTCGCAAAGCCCGAGGATCATGGTGTTGCGACCGGCCTCGATACGTTTGGCAATCGCGATCTCGCCTTCGCGTGAAAGCAGTTCGACAGAGCCCATTTCGCGCAGATACATGCGCACCGGGTCATCGGTGCGGTCAAGCTTCTCTTCGCCAGAGCCGGAAGACAAGGCGACTTCGCGCGATCCCCCGGTCTCGACCAGCTCGCCGCCCTTGGCTTCGGGCTCGTCGCTTTCCTCGTCATCCTCAATGACATTGATGCCCATCTCCGAGAGCATGGACATCACATCTTCGATTTGCTCGGATGAGACCTGATCGGGCGGCAGGGCGTGATTAAGCTGTTCGTAAGTGATGAAGCCGCGTTCCTTGGCCTGCGCAATCATTTTCTTGATCGAGGCCTGACTGACCGACTGGCCGGTGTCGTTTTCCTGATCCTCAACGCGGGTTTCGTCAGTGTCTTTGGCGGCCATGAAAGCTCCCGAACCTGGTGCGACGGAGCGGCTTGCGAATCAAATCGCCCGAATCTGCGAATCGTGCCCCGAATGCAGATGTATCTAGGAAAGCTGGAGCGGTTTTTCCAGTTCTTGTGCGCATTTTTGCAAGTTAAACCGTGCGCTGCTGTTACGAATCAGTCACTTTTTGCGTTTGATCCAGACTTCTGATTCGATCATGCGCTGCAACGCGCCGGAAAGTGCGGCGCGATCCTCGTTGAGATCGGCTGTATCGGAGAGGCGCGAACGCTCGGCGCGGTTGCGCTGTTCGGCGGCCTCGCGCAGACGCCATGTCAGACCCTCATCGGCCGCGGTGCTCATATCCTCGGAGGCTTCGCGCAACTCGAGCGCGACACCGCGCCGGGCAAGAAGTTTGGCGAATTCCTCATGGAGGCATTTTTCGGCGAGTTCGGGCGCATCGCGGCGGCGCACCGGCGGCGCGATGCGGATGTGACCCAGATCAAGAATGCGTAGCGCCTCTTGCCGGAGCTCCTCGGGCAAGCTGTCGGGCAGGCTGACGGGTTGCGGCAGGTTGAGCAATGCGTGGCGCAGCGCCTCGTGGCTCGGGCTGCGCATCTCGGCACGTTCCAGATCGGGCGTGAAGACAGGCAAGAGCTGTGGATGGGTCAGAAGGGTGGCGAGGATGATTTCTTCGCGCATCCGCTCGGCCGTATCCGCGCTGTCTGTCGCAGCAAGAAGCGTTGAGCGGGTGGCAGGGAGCGCGTTGGCTGCGTAGGCGGCTAACGCGCCTCTCGCGCGCGGCTGGCCCTTTACATGCGCTGCGCTGCGCTGCGGGCGCAGAAAGGCTGCCCGCAGATTGCGTAATTCTTCGGCGTAATGGGCGCGCAGATTGGCATCGGTGATGCGGTTGAGGGCCGCGCGCAGGCGTTTGTCGAGCGCAGAGCGCCGTTCGGGGCTGTCAAAGACCTGCGCTTCTGTCTCGCGCTGCCACAGGAGTGTGATCAGCGGCACGGCGCTCTCGATGAGCTTGCGCATTGCAGTAGCACCGCCAGCGCGCAGAACATCATCGGGATCCATCTTCTCGGGCAGGAGGCAGAAGCGCAGCGATTGCTCGGCACTAAGAAGCGGCAGGGCGAGATCGATCAGGCGGTAGCCTGCACGCAAACCCGCTGCATCGCCATCAAGCGCGATGATCGGTTCGGGCGAGAGGCGCCAGATCATGCGCAACTGCTCTTCGGTAATTGCCGTGCCAAGCGGCGCGACCGCGGCCTCGAACCCGGCGCTGACCAGCGCGATCACATCCATATAGCCTTCGGCGACCAGCAGCGGATGCTTTCCCGAGGCGCTGCGGGCCGGGCCGGCATTGTAGAGAGAGCGGCCCTTATCAAAGAGTGGCGTTTCGGGTGAGTTGAGGTATTTCGCTTTCGCATCGGCGCGCATGGCGCGCCCGCCAAAGGCGATGCAACGCCCACGCGCATCGCGGATGGGAAAAATGATGCGCCCGCGAAACCGGTCATAGGGGGCGCTGCCATCTTCGGGCGCGATGGCGAGCCCGGCCTCGATTATGCGTGCGGGCGGGATGCCTGCACTGGTCAGATGTGCCCAGAGCGCCTGACGCGCATCGGGCGCGAAGCCGATTTCGAAGCGCGTGAGCGTATCGGCGGCGAGCCCGCGCCCGCGCAGATACGCGCGCGCCTGCGTTGCGGCCGCGCTGTTGAGTTGCGCGCAAAAGAAGCGCGTTGCGGCCTCCATCACCTCTGCCAGCGCGCCCAACCTGTCGGACTTCTCGGCGGCGCGCGGGTCGCGGGCGGGCATGGTCATCCCGGCCTCGCGTGCGAGGGTCTCCACCGCCTCCATGAAGTTCATGTTCTCGGTTTCTTGCAGGAATTTCAGCGTGTCGCCTTTGGCGTGACAGCCGAAGCAGTAATAGAAGCCCTTGCGGTCATCGACATGAAAAGACGCGCTTTTTTCCTGATGGAAGGGGCAGGGTGCCCAAAAATCGCCTTTGCCCTGATTCGATTTGCGCATATCCCATGTGACCTTCCGCCCGACCACGGAGGAGATCGGGACACGGTTGCGCAATTCTTCCAGAAAACCGGGGGGCAGACTCATGGATGCGATCATGACAGATCACAGAGCTTTGTTGAAGCGTGTTGGCGGAAATATGCTTTGCTGTGAACTGTATCGCCGATCTCTTTCGTATAGAGTGCAGGTAGCCGGAGGATAAACAATGTTGAACAGACGTGGATTTTTGGCAAGCGCCGGGCTCGCCTTCATGGGACAGGCCGCCATTGGCGGGGAGAAGCGATTTCCATTCGAGTTGAGCGATGCCGAATGGCGCGCGCGATTGACGCCTGCGCAATATGCTGTTTTGCGCGATCACGCGACGGAGCGGGCCTATACCAATGCGTTGATGGGAGAGCGCTCGCCCCTTCTGGAAGAGAGCCGCGAAGGCACTTACAACTGCGCAGGTTGCGGGCAGGGGCTTTATCGCTCGGAAACCAAATATGACAGCCGCACAGGCTGGCCGAGTTTCTGGGATGCTATCGAGGGCGCGGTCGGAACGCAGACGGACCGGCGGTTTTTCATGACACGCACAGAAGTGCATTGCGCAAATTGCGGCGGGCATCTGGGTCATATATTCGATGACGGGCCGCCGCCTACGGGCAAGCGGCACTGCATCAACGGGCTGGCAATGACCTTTACGCCGGATGTGACAGGCGAGGTCGAGGGTCATCCTGTCGGGGCGTGACTGCGTATCTGCGGTGAAACAGTTGTGAGGGGGCGTGGCTGGGCTCTGGTCCGGGCTGCCCTATATTCTGTATATGCCTGAGAAAACACTTGAATGGATGCGGGGATTGTTTGCACCGGCGCGCAGCAAGACTGCGGCGCAAACACCCTCTGGGGAGACCGCGCTGGTCGCGCTTCTGGTGCGCGCGGCACGGGCGAATGATGACTATGATTCGCGCCAGATCGCGGCGATAGATGCTGTGATGGGGCGGCGCTTTGCGCAGGGCCCGTTCGAAGGTGCGGCGCTGCGGCGCAAGGCAGAGGCGCTCGAAGCCGCGACTGGTGACACAGTGCATCTTACCCGCGCCATCAAGGACATTCTGCCGCTAGAGGAACGGCCCGCACTGCTGGAAGATCTGTGGGAAGTTATCCTTGCAGATGGAAAGCGCCATGACGCAGAGAGTGGGATGATGCGGCTGGTTTCCAACCTGCTGGGGCTGAATGATCGCGATTCTGCCTTTGCGCGGCAGCGCGTTGAGCGCAGGGAGCGTTCAGACCAGCAATAACCCGAGCGATAGAAAAAAACCCGGTCGTTTGACCGGGTTTCTCTCTGCGTTCTGCGTGTGGCAGGATTATTCCTGCTGGCCAAGGAACATGAGCAGGAACTGGAACATGTTCAGGAAGCTGATGTAGAGGCTCAGCGCGCCATCAACGGCGGCCTTGTCCAGCCAGTCTTGATCGCCAGCAGCGGCGTGCATCACATATTCGCTCTTGATGGTTTGGGTGTAGAATGCTGTCAGACCGGCAAAGATCAGGATGCCGATGGCCGAGATCGCGAACATCATGGCAGGGTTCTGCAGGAAAATGTTGATGATCATCGCGACGATCAGACCGATCACGCCCATGATGAGGAAGGTTCCCATCCCCGAGAGGTCTTTCTTCGTGGTGTAGCCATAGAGGCTGAGCCCGGCGAAGGCTATCGCGGTCACGAGGAAGGTTTGCGTGATCGAGTAGCTGGTGAAGACCAGGAAGATAGAGCTAAGCGAGAGGCCGATGGCGGTGGCAAAAATGAAGAAGCCAAGCTGAACGCCAGCTGCCGATGCCCTGCGCATCAGAGCACCCCAACCGAAGAGGATGAAGGCGAGCGGGGCGAACATGATCACCCAACGAAGCGGCGAGGCGTAAATCGCAGCGCCCAGATTGTTGAGCATCGTGCCATTGGGCAGTTGAGCCACAGCGGCGCTTGGGTCTGTTGTTGTGGCAAGCCCGGCAATCGCCCAGGCAGCAGCACCGGTGATGAGCATCCCCACCGACATGGTGCCGTAGACCTTGTTCATATGGGCGCGAAGTCCCGCATCAATTTCTGCGGCGCGGGTGCTGCTGACCGTTTGCGCGCGCATCTGGTTGAACTCTGCCATTATTACCTCCGTAAATGGTTGCAATCGGGTCGGCCCCGCTTTGCTTGAGAGTAATATCGTCAACCTTCGTGTCGGTTTCAAGCATTTCCGGAGTTAAATAGACAGGATTTGATCTGCCGTTTTCCGTTCTGCGCAATTACCCGTCGCGGGTGATCTGGATCACGACCTTGCCTGTGGATTTGCGTGTACGCAAAAGCTCGAATCCCTCGTTGAATGCCTCGAACGGCAAGACATGGCTGACATGAGGGCGCAATGTGCCGGCTGCATACATCTTGAGCAACGCGCGCAGAGATTGCGTGAGCGTATCGGGCGCAAACTTGAGATAACCGCCCCAATAAAGGCCAATCACAGTGATATTCTTGACCAGAAGAATATTTGCCGGGAATTTCGGCACCTCCCCGCCTGCAAAGCCTATGGCGAGAAATCTTCCTTCCGGGCGCAGGGCGCGCAGGGCAGGCGTGGCAAGAGGTTCGCCGACAGCGTCATAGACGACATTCACACCGCCAAGCTCCTTGAGCGCGCTGCGAAGATCGAGCCCGTCACTGTCGAGACATTCTGTCGCACCCGCGCGCCGTGCGACCGCGAGCTTCTCGGCTCCGCGGGCAACTGCGATCACGCGCGCGCCCATCGCCGCACCGATCTCGACCGCGGTGAGCCCGACACCACCCGCCGCCCCAAGCACGAGCAATGTCTCGCCGGGTTGCAATCCTGCGCGGTGGCTCAGCGCAAGATGCGAGGTGCCATAGGCAACGGGGAACCCGGCGGCGTCTGTCATGGGCATGGCCTCGGGCAGGGGCAGGCAGTGCGTGGCGGGGCATGTTACTTCTTCAGCAAGCCCACCTGCACCGATGAAGGCAGCGACGGGCATTCCGGGGCTGAGACCTTCGACACCTGCACCGAGCGCCTTGATTCGGCCCGCGACCTCCATTCCCATCACCATCGGCAATTCGGGCCGTTCCTGATAGCGGCCCTGCGCCATCAGCAGATCGGCGAAATTGAGCCCGCAAGCAGAGACTGAAAGCAGAACTTCGCCCGGCGCGGGGTGCGGCGCGGCGATTTCCTGCAGTGCCGGGGCAGTGGCAAGATCTGTTAAAACAACGGCACGCATGGCGGAATCCTCTTGGCTCGGTGAGTTTTGCTTCATTTGGGCGAACATAACTGCCGCCACGGGCAAAGTTTCGCCGCATTTACCAAACTATTCTTGTATCGGTTGCATTTTGAGTTGCAAAATGCAACTAATGCAGAGGAAGTTCATGAGAGCTTTCCTTTACTGCGAGAGTGCTTCACAAACTGAAACATCCGTATCTATATCCTGCTCGCCACGTCGGTGAGGCTCGGTTACAGCCTCGTGTATCGATGCCGATGACAGGGAGATCAGGGCGGCTCACTACTCGACAAGTGGTTGGGCTGAAACAAAAAATGGTAACAGGAGTTATGATGGCCCATTCCGTCGATATCCATGTGGGGCAGAAGGTTCGGCAGCGTAGATGGTTGATGGGTATGACCCAGCAGCAGCTTGCAGCCGAAGTCGGGATCAAGTTTCAGCAGATACAGAAATATGAGACTGGCATGAACAGGGTCTCCGCATCCCGCCTTTGGGATATTTCGCGGGTTCTGGGCGTGTCGCCAAGCTATTTTTTTGAAGGCATTGATGACGAGCCGGTTGAAGGCAGCGAAGAGGAACTGCTCAAGAGGAAAGAAACGCTTGAGCTGTTGCGGACCTATTATCAGATCCCTGAAGAGCAGCGCAAAAAACTGCTCTCGCTTGCACAGGCTTTGGGACAGACACAATAATCTGCAAGAATTCGTCTGAGGCTTTAAGGCCGGCCACGCGAAGGGCCGGTCTTTTTTAATGTGCGGGGATTGGGTATCGGGGCGTAATCGCGCATGGGTACGAAGATTTTGGTGAAGAGGGGCAGATGACAACGCGCGACATGGATGAGGCAGAAAGACAGGCAGTGGTTGATACTGCGCATAGCTTGGCCGAGATTGCGCGTGCTGCGATCCTGCCATGGTTTCGCAAGCCCGGGCTTGATGCGCAGAACAAGGCAGAAGCCGGGTTTGATCCGGTAACGCAGGCTGATCGAGCCTCGGAGGCGGCCATGCGCGCGCATTTGCGCGCCTATCGGTCGGAAGATGGGATCCTCGGTGAGGAATTCGAGGCCGTGGAAAGCCGCTCGGGTCTGACATGGGTGCTTGACCCGGTGGATGGCACGCGTGGTTTTCTGGCGGGCACGCCCTGCTGGGGTGTTTTGATTGCGTTGGCCGATGCGGATGGCCCGTTTCTGGGTGTGATAGACCAGCCCTACATCGGGGAGCGGTTTCTGGGCGGTCTGGGGCAGGCGTGGATGACGGGCCCTCAGGGGCGACGTGATCTTTGCACAAGCGGGACTCTGGCGCTGGCGGATGCGGTGTTGTTCACGACCTTCCCCGAGATCGGGGCCGAGGATGAGCGCGCGGCCTTCGGGCGCGTGGCGCAGGCTGTACGGCTGACGCGTTACGGGCTGGATTGCTATGCCTACGCGCTGGTTGCGGCAGGCCATGCAGATCTGGTGATCGAAGCCGGGCTCAATCCCTATGACATTGCCGCCCCGCAAGCCGTGATCGAGGCAGCGGGCGGCGTGGTCACCAATTGGCAGGGCGGGCGCGTGGATGAGAGCGGGCAGGTTCTGGCTGCGGCGAATCAGACGCTCCATACACAGGCTTTGGCGTTGTTGCAGGGCGCCTGACGCTCAGGGGCGCGCCAGAACTTCTTGGATGCTCGACGTGATCAGCGCGAGGCAGTCTTCGGTCGAGAACCGATGATCTGCGTCCTTGACCAGCGTCAGGCGCAGATCGGGGCAATTGGCGTGCTCCATGAGGCACAGAGGCACCGAGGTCTCGACAGCCTCATCCGCCGTGCCCTGCACCAGCCGCACCGGGAAGGGCAGGGCGAGTGGGGAGCGCAGCACAAGATGGCTGCGCCCCTCCTCGAACAGGCGGCGGGTAAGCGTGTAGGGGGTGCTGTCATAGTCATTGGGCAGGAGTGTGTGGCCCTGCTCCAGAATTTCCTGCCGCTGATTGTCAGAAAGGCCGGGCCACATGCTGTCTTCGGTGAAATCGGGCGCGGCGGCGATGCCGATCAGCCCAGCGATGCGCTGCGGGATGCGGCGGGCGAGCAACAGCGCGATCCATCCGCCCATCGAGGAGCCCACGAGGATCTGCGGGCCTTCGGTCAGATGGCTCACGGCCTCTAGGGCGTCATCGGCCCAGTCGCCGATGCAGCCATCGGCGAATTCGCCGGAGCTTTCGCCGTGCCCGGAATAATCAAAGCGCAGAAAGGCGCGGCCCTCACGCCTGGCCCAGTCTTCGAGATACACGGCTTTCGTGCCGGTCATATCCGACATGAAACCGCCCAGAAACACCACCCCCGGGCCGCGTCCTTCGGTCTTGTGATAGGCCAGTGTGCGGCCATGTGTCGTCTTGAGCGTCTCAGCCATCTCCCAACTCCTTCAATCCATAGGCAACCCATGCCCCGCCAAGTGCCATGAGCGCGAAGAGGGCAATGGTTGCGCCAGCGCCGAAAAGCGATGCAATCGCGCCAAAGAGCCCGCTTGCGAGCAGGATCACCCCGATCACCGTGTTCGAGATCGCGGTATAGACGGCGCGGCGGTCGGGGCCAACCATATCTACCAGATAAGTCGAGCGCCCGAGCCGCACACCCTGATGCGCGATCATCAGCCCAAAGAGCGCAAGCGGCATCGCCCAGAGCGTGGCCGCGAGCCCGGCTGAGGCAAAGGCCAGCGTGAGCGTCATGCTGGCAGCACCCGCAAGCCCGGTGCCGATCAGCACCTTGCGCGAGGAGCGATCCGCGAGCCTGCCCCAGACATAGCTGGAAAGCAGCCCCGCGAGGGCTGAGGCGAGCACCAGCGCGCCCAGCCCTTCGAGCGCCGCGCCGCCTTCGCCTAAGGCGAGGATCACCAGATATGGGGGTGCAAGCGCGGTCGAGGTGAGGAAGCCGCGCGCGAGGATGAAGCGGGCGAGCATCGGATCCTGGCGCAGGTATCCGAGATTGGCGATGACGGCGGACCAGCCATTTGCGCCACCGTCTTGCGCGCCTTTTTCTTCTGCGAGCCCCGCGAAGATGATGCCCGCAATGATCCATGCGGCGGTAGCGAGGGCGAGGGCTGCGAGCACGATCACGGCGCGCTGGTCGGACCAGATGATGAGGGTGAGCGCGAACCCCATGATGATCGCGGCGGACCATGTGCCTGCGAGCCCTGTGACCGTGCCGCGTTGGCCCTTGGCGATGGTCTTGCCGAGCACGTCCTTATAGGCGACCGAGGCCACCGAGCGCGACAGCGCAAGGACCGCGAGCCCTGCGAGAATGACGGCGCCGGCGGCGGCCCCGGTGAGGGCAAGGGCGGCGATTAGGATGATCGCGGCACCGATCCCTTGCCCGAAAGCCGCGCCAGCCCAGGCCCATTTGCGCTGCGCCATGGCGCGGATCTGTGCGGCTGTGAAGAGTTGCGGCAGCAGCGCGCCGGCTTCGCGTATCGGAACCAGAAGCCCGATCAGGGCTGCGGGGGCACCGAGATGGGTCATAAGCCATGAGAGCACGAGCTTGGGATCGGCCAGTCCATCGGCGGATTTGCTCATGCCCAGCGCGGCCGCATGGCGCAGGAAGTTCTGCGGCTGTTCTTTGCAGGCATCCTCCGAGATGTCGCGGCACATGCGGCCATCATCCTCGGCGGCGAGGGTCTCATAGACCATGCGCAGGGCGGGGCGTGGGGGGCTCATTGCTGTCTCCGGTTCGCAGGCCGCGTTTGGCCCGGATGATCACAACTTGACTTCCTGCGCCGTCAGCGTCAAACCCTGCGCGACATTTACCCGCAACCGGGCGTTCCGTGGGCGCCAAATCGACGAGGAGCATGGCCGATGGCCCAGATTTCCCTGACATTTCCCGATGGCAATGCACGTAGCTATGAAGCGGGCGTGACCCCCGCCGAGGTGGCCGCGAGCATCGCGACCTCGCTTGCCAAGAAGGCGATTTCGGCAAGCGTGAATGGCGCGCATTGGGATCTGCAATGGCCAATCATGGAAGATGCGCAGATCGCCATTCACACGATGCAGGATGATGACGCGGCGCTGGAGCTGATCCGCCATGATCTTGCGCATATCATGGCGCGCGCAGTGCAGGAGATCTGGCCGGATGTGAAGGTCACGATCGGACCTGTGCGCGACAAGGGCTGGTTCTATGATTTCGACCGCGCGGAGCCTTTCGTGCCTGATGATCTGGCGCAGATCGAGGCAAAGATGCGCGAGATCATCGCCGCGCGGGATCCGGTGCGCACAGAAATCTGGGAGCGAGACCGCGCGATTGCGCATTATGAGGCAGCGGGGGAGCCGTTCAAGGTTGAGTTGATAAACCGCATTCCCGAGGGCGAGCCGCTGCGGATGTATTGGCATGGCGATTGGCAGGATCTCTGCCGTGGCCCGCATCTGCAACATACGGGGCAGGTGCCAAGCGATGCGTTCAAGTTGATGTCGATTGCCGGGGCCTATTGGCTGGGTGACAACACGCGGCCCATGCTGCAGCGGATCTATGGGGTCGCGTTCAAGAACCGCAATGATCTCAAGGCGCATCTGACGATGCTGGAAGAAGCGGCCAAGCGCGACCATCGCAAGCTCGGGCGCGAGATGGACCTGTTCCATATGCAGGAAGAGGCGCCGGGGCAGGTGTTCTGGCACCCCAATGGCTGGTCGATCTATACCACGTTGCAGGATTACATGCGCCGCCAGCAGCGCCGGGGCGGCTATGTCGAGGTGAACACGCCGCAGGTGGTGGATCGCAAGCTTTGGGAGGCAAGCGGCCACTGGGAGAAATATCAGGAGCATATGTTCATCGTTGAGGTGGATGAGGAACATGCCCGCGAAAAGGCAGTGAACGCGCTCAAGCCGATGAACTGCCCCTGCCATGTGCAGATCTACAATGTGGGGCTGAAAAGCTATCGCGATCTGCCCTTGCGTATGGCGGAGTTCGGCTCGTGTAATCGTTATGAGCCCTCCGGGGCGCTGCATGGGATCATGCGGGTGCGGGGCTTTACGCAGGATGACGCGCATATCTTCTGCCGCGAGGACCAGATCGAGGCGGAGACGCAGAAATTCATCGAGTTTCTGTCGGGGATTTATCGCGATCTGGGATTCGAGAGCTTCCGTGTGAAATTCTCCGACCGGCCCGAGACGCGGGCGGGCGCGGATGAGGTCTGGGACAAGTCCGAGACCGCGTTGCGCGCGGCGACCGAGGCGGCGGGTTATGCCTATGAGGAAAATCCGGGCGAGGGGGCGTTTTACGGGCCGAAGCTGGAGTTTGTTCTGCGCGATGCGATCGGTCGCGACTGGCAATGCGGGACATTGCAGGTGGATTTCGTGCTGCCCGAGCGGTTGGATGCGACATATGTGGGGCAGGACGGGGCGAAGCATCGCCCGGTGATGCTGCACCGCGCCGTGTTGGGCTCTTTCGAGCGATTCATCGGGATATTGATCGAGAATTTCGCGGGCAAGCTACCCTTGTGGCTGGCGCCGCGGCAGGTGGTGGTGGCCTCGATCATCTCGGACGGGGATGAGTTCTGCCGCGAGGTGGCGGCGGCCTTGCAGGCGGCGGGGCTGCGGGCGGAACTCGATCTGCGCAATGAGAAGATCAACTACAAGGTGCGCGAGCATTCCGTGGCCAAGGTGCCGGTGATCCTGGCTGTGGGGGCGCGCGAAGTGGAGGAGCGCACAGTGTCCGTGCGCCGTCTGGGCGAGACGCGGACGGAAGCTGTGGGGCTTGCGGAGCTTGTGGAGCGGCTGCGCGCCGAAGCGACACCGCCGGATCTGCGCTGAGGCGTGAGGGAGAAGCGCCCGCAAGCCGCGCCCACCCACCCGACCCTGCACGCCTTGCGGGCGCTGCCCAGCGTGGCCGCCGGGCGGGCTAAGGCTCAGGCGCTGGCTTTGGCCTGACGTTTGCGCTCATGCGGGTCGAGGAAGCGTTTGCGCAGGCGGATTGCACTGGGCGTGACCTCGACGAGTTCGTCATCGTCGATATAGGCAATCGCCTGCTCCAGCGACATGATCACCGGAGGCGTCAGCTTCACAGCATCATCCGAGCCCGACGCGCGCACATTGGTCAGTTTCTTGCCCTTGAGCGGGTTCACTTCGAGATCGTTGTCGCGGCTATGCTCGCCGATGATCATGCCTTGATAGACGGGATCCTGCGGGTTGATGAACATGCGTCCGCGTTCTTCGAGGTTCCACAGCGCATAGGCCACTGCCGTGCCATCCTCCATCGAGATCAGCACGCCTTCGCGACGACCGGGGATGGTGCCACGATAGGGGGCCCATTCATGGAAGACGCGGTTCAGCACTCCAGTGCCGCGCGTGTCGGTCATGAATTCGCCGTGATAGCCGATCAGCCCACGCGAGGGCACATTGGCGATGATGCGGGTCTTGCCTGTGCCCGCTGGTTTCATCTCGACAAGCTCGCCCTTGCGCGGGCCAGTGATCTTTTCGATCACTGTGCCAGTATAATCGTCATCGACATCGATGGTGACTTCCTCGATGGGCTCGAGTTTCTGCCCACCCTCGTCACGCATCAGCACGCGTGGGCGCGAGATGGAAAGCTCGAAGCCTTCTCGGCGCATGTTCTCGATCAGAACGCCCATCTGCAATTCACCGCGTCCGGCCACATCGAAGGCTTCGCCGCCCGGTGTATCCGTGACTTTGATCGCGACATTGACTTCAGCTTCGCGTATCAACCGCTCGCGGATGACACGGCTTTGGACCTTGGAGCCATCGCGGCCAGCGAGCGGCGAATCATTGATGCCGAAGGTGACCGAGATCGTGGGCGGGTCGATGGGCTGAGCGGGTAGTGCAGTTTCCACCTCCAGCGCGCAAAGCGTATCGGCCACTGTGGCTTTCGACATGCCCGCAAGAGTGACGATATCGCCAGCCTCGGCAGCCTCGATGGGTTGTTGGCCAAGGCCACGGAAGGCGAGAACCTTGGTGACGCGGAATTGCTCGATCTTCTTGCTGTCGCGTGAAAGCGCCTTGATCGTCTCGCCGGCTTTCAGCGTGCCGGATTCGACACGGCCTGTCAGGATGCGGCCCAGATAGGGGTCGGCGGAAAGCGTGGTCGCGAGCATCGAGAACGGCTCTGCGCGTGCCGCGACCTGCTTGGGCGCGGGCACATGCCTGACCACCAGATCGAACAGTGCAGACATATCCTTGCGCGGCCCGTCAAGCTCTACATCGGCCCAGCCATTGATTCCGGATGCATAAAGCACAGGAAAATCAAGTTGTTCATCATTAGCACCAAGATTGGCGAAGAGATCGAACACTTCATTCAGGGCGCGGTCGGGCTCTGCTGCGGGTTTGTCCACCTTGTTGAGCAGCACGATCGGGCGCAGGCCAAGAGCAAGGGCCTTGGAGGTCACGAACTTCGTCTGCGGCATCGGGCCTTCGGCGGCATCAACGAGCAGCACCACGCCATCCACCATCGACAGGATCCGCTCGACCTCGCCGCCGAAATCGGCATGACCGGGGGTATCGACGATATTGATGCGGGTATCTTTCCACTCGACTGAGGTGGCCTTGGCCAGAATGGTGATCCCGCGCTCGCGCTCCAGATCATTGCTGTCCATAGCACGTTCGGCCACGGCCTGGTTTTCGCGAAACGCGCCCGATTGTTTCAGGAGTTCGTCCACCAGCGTGGTCTTGCCGTGGTCAACATGGGCGATGATCGCGATATTGCGAAGTGTCATAACTCTGGCCTTGTAAGGAATGCTGCGCCGCCGCATAACTGATTGCGGTGCCGCTGGCTAGCCCTGAACTGATCGTGTCGCGCTGGCGTGACCTTCTGGTCAATGCCCGACAGTATTGCTGAATAGATTTATCACGAGGATCCCGGCGATGATAAGCCCCAACCCCAGCAGGGCGGGCAGATCGAGCCGCTGGCCGAAAACGCTCCAGCCGATCATGGCAATGAAGCAGATGCCGAGCCCCGACCAGATCGCATAGGCAACCCCCACAGGGATCACGCGCAGCACGAGCGCGAGCAGCCAGAAGGAGAGCGCATAGGCCAGCACCACGACAAGGGCAGGGCCGGCGCGGGTCATGCCGTCGCTGGCCTTGAGCGCAGTGGTGCCGATGGTCTCGAAAAAGATGGCGACGCCAAGATAGAGCCAATGCATGCGCTGCACTCCTTCAGATCGGTTGGCCACTGTTCATCATTGCAACGGCGCGCTCGATTTCGCGCAGGCGTTCGGCGTTGGGGGGATGTGTGCCGAGGAACTGGTTGCCGGGATCGGAGATGCGGCGGAAAATCTGCGCGCCGTGCATCGGATCATAACCCGCGCGCGCTGCGATTAGTGCGCCGATGCGGTCGGCTTCCAACTCGAACGCCTTTGAGTAGCGCCGTGCACCGACAGTGGCGCTGATATTGACCAGCCGTTGCGCTGTTGGCTGATCAACGCCGGAGATTGCCGCGACAAGCCCACCGATAAGCGCGCCGGTCATGGCCTGCTGCTGGATGCGTGGGATATGATCGGCGATGTGATGGGCGGCCTCATGGCCGAAGATGAGCGCGATTTCGTCATGACTGCGCAGATCGGCGATCAGCGCTTCAGTGAAGGCAATGATCGGGCGACCGCGCTCGTCGCGTGAATGGAAGGCATTGGGTGGCTGGCCGGGGCGGTCATCGAGCACAACCATAAAATTGCAATCGAGATGAGGGCTGCGCTCGCGGCAGATTTGTGTGGCAACGGGGCGCATCCGCGACACGACTGCGTTGAAATCGGCGCGCGTTGTCGCAAGGCTGGTGACAGGGGGCGCTGACGGCGCGGGCAGGGGCGCCACTGCGCAACTCGCGAGGGCTGCGAGCATCACAAAGGAAAGAAGAAGCTTGCGAAACAGAGTGAGCATATTATCCCTGCCTTGGCATGAGCGGGTTGCAGCGCACAGATAACTTTATCCATGCACGACAAGTCTGCTAATCTGCTCTGCCGCAGATTTGTAGCGAAGGCAATCCTAGCGGGTGGTCTCCGTCAGACGTTTGCTGACATAGCCCGAGACCGTCTGCAGCATAGGCTGCATGTGACGCTCTTCATCCTTGAAGAAATGATCCGCACCTTCGATCTCGGTATGGGTGATCGTTATGCCGCGTTGCTCCTGCAGCTTGCTTACGAGTGTTTTCGTGTCGCGCGGCGGGGCCACACGATCTGCCGAGCCATTGATAATGAGCCCCGACGCCGGGCAGGGGGCGAGGAAGCTGAAATCATAGAGATTGGCGGGCGGCGCGACCGAGACAAAGCCAGTGATGTCGGGCCGGCGCATGAGAAGCTGCATCCCGATCCATGCCCCAAAACTGAACCCTGCGACCCAGCAATGGCGGGCATTCTGGCTTTGCGCCTGTACATAATCGAGTGCTGCGGCAGCATCGGACAACTCTCCAATGCCCTGATCATATTCGCCCTGACTACGCCCGACTCCACGGAAATTGAACCGCAGCACTGAAAAGCCCAGTTTGTGAAAGGCGTAATGCAGGTTATAGACCACCTTGTTGTTCATCGTGCCCCCGAATTGCGGATGTGGGTGCAGGATGATCGCGATCGGCGCGTCGGTGCGGGGTTGGGGATGATAGCGGCCTTCAAGGCGGCCTTCAGGTCCAGGAAAGATAATCTCGGGCATTCGGGGCCTTATCTTGCAGTCACGGGTCCAGGTCGTCTTGTCTTGTCCCGGGCCAGCGGTCTTTGTGCCGCTTGCAGCGCCAGTATTCTTGACTCTTTAGTTCGACAAATTTAGAAAGGTTCTAAACTGAAACTGATCTAGGTAGAGCATCGCCGATGTAGGCATGTGGTGCGCGCGCGTCAACCATTATTCCCCGGTCTTATCGGGTGAGTGTGAGCGCTTTTGCTGGGGGTGGCATGAAGCTTTCAACCAAAGGGCGTTATGCCATGATCGCGTTGGTGGATCTCGCGCAGGCGCCTGAGGGCGCGCTGGTCTCGCTGAATGAGATTGCGGTGCGCCAGCATGTCTCGCTTGCCTATCTGGAGCAGTTATTCGTGAAGCTGCGTCGGGCCGGGCTGGTTGAGTCCGTGCGCGGGCCGGGCGGGGGGTATCGGCTGGCGCGCTCTCCCGAGGCGATCCGGGTTTCTGAGGTGCTGGAAGCGGTTGAAGAGACTGTGAGCGCCATGCACAAGGGCGCGGGCGCAACAGGGGCGCTGTCTGGCTCCAGAGCACAATCCATGACGAACAGATTATGGGAGAGCCTCTCGGCCCATGTTTACGTCTTTCTGCACCAGACGCGGCTCTCTGATGTTGCGCAGAATGCGTTGACGCCATGTCCGGCTGTGCCCAATCTGTTTGAGATTGTGGACGAATGAACCGGGCTTTGGGTCAGTTTCATGCCCGTTGCGGGCTCGTGATGGAGCATAGCGGATGAGCCCGCGCGTTTATCTGGATTACAATGCGACGGCACCGTTGCGCCCGGAGGCGCGTGCAGCGATGTATGAGGCGATGGAGATTGTCGGTAACCCGTCGTCTGTTCATGCCGAAGGCCGCAAGGCGCGTGCGCTGGTGGAGCGTGCCAGAGCGCATGTTGCGGCGGCGCTTGGGGCTGATGGGGCAGATATCGTATTCACGTCGGGTGCGACCGAGGCAGCGGCGCTGGCACTGGCGGGGCGCGGGCTGGTCGGGGCCGCCATCGAGCATGATGCCGTACGTGCATGGATCGATGAGAGCCTTGCAGTGGATGGCAACGGGCAGGTGCAGGTACCAGAGCCGGCCCGCACTGCATTGCAATTGGCCAATTCCGAAACCGGCATCGTGCAGGAACTGCCCGAGGGTCTGGCGGTAAGTGATCTTACGCAGGGTTTTGGCAAGCTGCCCTTCGCGTTCAACTGGCTTGGTGTGGAGATGGGGTTTGTTTCTGCCCACAAGATCGGCGGGCCAAAAGGGATAGGCGCGCTTGTCATGCGGCGCGGCACTGATCTTGCTGCGCAAATCCGCGGCGGCGGGCAAGAGATGGGGCGGCGCGCCGGCACAGAGAATATTATCGGGATTGCGGGTTTCGGCGCGGCAGCAGAGGCTGCAGCGCGGGATCTCGCCGATGGTGTCTGGAATTCTGTATCTGAAATTAGAAATATTCTAGAATTGGCTCTGGACGCTGAGGCAAGCAAGACTATTTTTGTCGGGAAAAGCGCGGCGCGCTTGCCCAACACGCTTTGTCTCGTTACGCCGGGCTGGAAGGGCGAGACGCAGGTGATGCAGATGGATCTCGCGGGCTTTGCGATTTCGGCGGGGTCTGCGTGCTCCTCGGGCAAGATCCGGGCGTCGCATGTGCTGGAGGCCTTGGGGTTCGACGCCCAGTCTGCCGCCAGCGCGATCCGGGTCTCGTTCGGCCCGGAGGTTCGTAAAGAGGATGTGCTGCGGTTTTTTGACGCGTGGCTCAAGGAATACAAACGTTTTGCTGCGCGCGCAGCATGAGATGACAAGGCTCCAACGCGGGCCAGACAGGAAAAGGAAAGCAGATGGCGGTATTGGATGATGTGCAATTGCGCGAAGGCGTGGACCGCGAGACTGTCGAGACTGTCCAATCCATGGCCGGCACTTACAAGCACGGATGGGAAACCGATATCGAAATGGAATTCGCCCCGAAAGGGTTGAACGAAGATATCGTGCGCCTGATCTCGGAGAAGAACAACGAGCCGGAATGGCTGCTGGCGTGGCGGCTGGAGGCGTATCGGCGTTGGCTGACGATGGAGAGCCCGGATTGGGCGATGCTTGATATCCCGATGATCGATTATCAGGAGCAGTATTATTACGCCAAGCCCAAGTCTATGGTCGAAAAGCCCAAATCGCTGGATGAGGTCGATCCAAAGCTGTTGGAAACCTATGAGAAGCTCGGCATCCCATTGAAGGAGCAGATGCTTCTGGCCGGTGTTGAGGGTGCGGATGCTGGGCGCAAGGTGGCTGTGGATGCGGTGTTCGATTCTGTCAGCGTCGGCACGACGTTCAAGAAAGAGCTGGCGGCGGCGGGTGTGATTTTCTGTTCCATTTCCGAGGCTGTGCAGGAGCATCCGGAGCTGGTGAAGAAATATCTCGGCTCTGTCGTGCCGCAGAATGACAATTACTTCGCCGCGCTCAATTCTGCAGTCTTCTCGGATGGCAGCTTCGTCTATATCCCGGCGGGTGTGCGCTGCCCGATGGAGCTTTCGACCTATTTCCGTATCAATGCGGAAAATACGGGCCAGTTCGAGCGCACGCTGATTATTGCCGAAAAGGGCAGCTATGTAAGCTATCTTGAAGGCTGCACAGCCCCCAAGCGCGACGAGAACCAGCTGCATGCAGCCGTTGTAGAGATCGTGGTGCTGGAAGATGCCGAAGTGAAATACTCGACCGTTCAGAACTGGTTCCCGGGCGACGAAAACGGGAAGGGCGGGATCTATAACTTCGTGACCAAACGCGCCGATTGTCGTGAAGCACGCGCCAAGGTGATGTGGACGCAGGTCGAAACCGGCTCGGCGATCACCTGGAAATATCCTTCCTGCATTCTGCGCGGCGACGACAGTCAGGGCGAATTCTATTCGATCGCAATCGCGAATAACTGGCAGCAGGCCGATACTGGCACGAAAATGGTGCATCTGGGCAAAAATACCCGCTCGCGGATCGTCTCCAAGGGGATTTCGGCGGGGCATGCGCAGAACACCTATCGCGGATTGGTGTCGATGCACCCCAAGGCCACGGCCAGCCGCAACTATACACAATGCGACAGCTTGCTGATCGGCGACAAATGCGGCGCGCATACAGTGCCTTACATTGAGGTGCGCAATGCCTCGAGCCGGGTCGAGCATGAGGCGACGACCTCGAAAGTGGACGATGACCAACTCTTCTACTGCCGCCAGCGCGGCATGGACGAGGAAGAGGCGGTGGCGCTGGTGGTCAACGGGTTCTGCAAGGAAGTGTTGCAGGAATTGCCGATGGAATTCGCCATGGAGGCGCAGGCTCTGGTCGCGATTTCACTTGAGGGGTCGGTGGGGTGATGACTGGCCTTGCGGCAACTCTTTGGAACGACCTTAGTCGCGGTATTGACGCCCCGCTAAGGATACTTCTGATCGGGATGCTGGCGGCCTTTGCCATTTCACTGCCGGTAACAGTGGCGTTTAATCTGTTGGAAATGTTGCCTTCAGCGCTGCTTTACGCGTTCACTGGCGCAGTGCATGCGGCGGCGACATTCTATGTTGCCGGCCGCATCATGCGCGGCAACCCCTGAAATATTGGTCAACGCGGCATTGCCCGCAAAACCTAGGATATGGGAACAAAAAATGCTGGAAATCAAAAACCTACACTGCGATCTTGAAGAAGATTCTGAAGTAAAGATTCTCAAGGGACTGTCTCTTACAGTCAATCCCGGCGAAGTACATGCGATCATGGGGCCAAATGGCTCTGGTAAATCCACCCTTTCCTATGTTCTTTCAGGCCGCGATGGCTATGAGGTGACCGAGGGCAGCGCCATGCTCGACGGGGCCGATCTGCTGGAGATGGAGCCCGAAGAACGCGCCGCTGCTGGCCTGTTTCTGGCGTTTCAATACCCTGTCGAGATACCGGGCGTGGGCAACATGACCTTCCTGCGCACCGCCGTGAACGCGCAGCGCAAGGCGCGCGGTGAGGAGGAGCTTTCGGCGGGTGAATTTCTCAAGCTTCTGCGCGCCAAGGCGAAGGAATTGCAGATCGATGCAGATATGCTCAAGCGCCCGGTGAATGTGGGCTTTTCGGGCGGTGAGAAAAAGCGCAACGAGATCTTGCAGATGGCGATGCTCGAGCCGCGTATGTGCATTCTGGACGAGACCGATTCAGGGCTGGATGTTGATGCGATGAAGCTGGTCTCGGACGGGGTGAATGCGCTGCGCGCGAAGGACCGTGCGTTTCTGGTGATCACCCATTACCAACGTCTGTTGAACCACATCAAACCTGATTTCGTGCATATCATGCATGACGGGCGGATCATCAAATCGGGCGGGCCGGAACTCGCGCTGGAAGTTGAAGAGAACGGCTATGGTGATCTTTTGGCGGAGGCGGGCGTATGATGCCGCGTGCGAAACTCAAAGCCCAGAAAGTCGAAGCGGCGGAAACGCTGCTGGCAGAGCGCGCGCTGCCTGGAGGCGGCGCGTGGCTGCGCCGCGCGCGAGAAGCTGCGAGGGCACGGTTGGTGGAGATGGGGCTGCCAAGCAAGCGCGATGAATACTGGCGCTATACCGATCCGCGTCGTCTGACTGCGCTAGAGGCAGAAGCCGGCAAGCTGCATGATACGCAGGGCGAAGCTCCCGTCTTTGACGGTTTCGATCGTTTGAAGATCGTCTTCGTGGATGGTGTGTTCGACGCGGATGCTTCCGATGCTCTGGCGATGGAAGGGGTCGAAATCTGCCCCCTTGCCGATGCTGCGGGTATGGATCTGCACTGGGCGCGCGATCTTTACGGCGCGCTGGAAGCACGCGGGCAAGCCCCGGTCGAGCGGCCTTTGGCCAGCCTCAATACGGCTTACGCGACCGAGGGCCTGTTGATTCGCATAACCGGCAAGCCTGCAAAGCCGATTTCGTTGATCTATCAACGCAGCGATCAGCAGGCCGATGCGATCTTGCATCATGTCATCCGTGTGGAAGACGGTGCGGAAGCAACGGTTCTGGAGAATGGCCCGATGGCTTCGCGTTTCAATCAGGTGATGGAGGTCGATATCGCCGAGGGGGCGGTGTTGCATCACATCCGTGCGCAGGGACGTGATCATGAGCGCGCAGGCGCAGCCCATCTTTTTGTTCGGCTGGGCGCAGAGGCGCAGCTCAAATCCTTTACCCTGACCGCCAATGGCGCGCTGATCCGCAATGAGGCCGTGATCTGGCTCGATGGTGCGGATGGCTCGGCGCATATCGCTGGCGCGACAGTTGGGGATGGCGCGTTCCATCATGATGACACGGTATTTGTCAATCACGCCGCACCACGCTGCGAAAGCCGTCAGGTGTTCAAGAAAGTGCTGCGGCACGGTGCTGTTGGCGTTTTTCAGGGCAAGATCCTTGTGGATCAGGTCGCGCAACTCACAGATGGCTACCAGATCAGCCAGTCGCTCTTGCTTGACGAAGATGCGCAGTTCCTGGCCAAGCCGGAACTCGAAATCTACGCGGATGATGTGAAGTGCAGCCACGGCTCTACATCGGGCGAGATCGATCCGAGTCAACTCTTCTATCTGCGTGCGCGCGGCTTGCCCGAAGATCAGGCGAAAATGCTTCTGGTGCTGGCCTTTCTGGCAGAGGCGCTTGAAGAAATCGCCGATCCTGCATATGCCGATGATCTGCGCGACCGGCTGGAAGCGTGGTTGAAGCGGCGCGGCTGATCCGCGCAGGCCCGGGGGCAAAATGTCGCTTGTGCGCAACATCATGCAGACCTATCGCGCACCGCGCAAAGCCATTTCCGGGCTGATCGCGCAGGAGCCGCGTGAGCCACAGGTGCTGGTATTCGGGCTTCTGGCTTGCGGGCTGATTTTCATTGCGCAGTGGCCGGGGCTATCGCGGGCCGCGACGCTTGATCCGTCGATCACATTCGAGCAGCGCATGGGCGGCGCGCTTTTCGCGATAATGTTCATGCTCCCCTTGTTGCTTTACGGGTTGGCGGGGATATTGCAGCTTGTATTGCGTGCAGCAAAAGGGCCAGTGATGGGGTTGCATGTTCGGCTGGTTCTGTTCTGGTCGCTGCTGAGTGTCACGCCGCTGATGCTGGTGCAGGGGGGGCTGTCGGCTTTTCTGGGCACAACCCCGGCCGTGACGGCTTTCGGGTTTGTGGTGGCTGCGGTCTTTCTCTACATATTGGGAGCAGGGCTTCGGGAATTACCGCGCGTGTGCGCGAAAGAAGGCTGACTGCGGCCGACCAGAAGGGTTGAGATTATGGAACTGAACGTCGCTACTGTAAGCGCTCTGGTGCGCCTCTCACTCACGCGCCCGCGCGAGGCGGCGGCCAGTATTCTCCGGATGAATGTCCCAGACGATGCGCGCTGGCTCGGCTTTGTGATTGTCGTCGTGCTTTCGGTGCTTGTCGGGCAGATATCTGTGCTGTTGATGGGGGAAGGCGGTTTTGAGGGCGGCATGCTCTTCATGGCGATGTTTCAGACCTCGATCTTGCTGGGCATGGTGGTAGCTGTTCAGGGTATCGGGCGTGTCTTTGGTGGAACAGGCACATTTCCTGATACGCTTCTGTTGATTGCATGGCTGCAATTCGTAATGCTGGTGTTTCAGCTGTTCCAGATCGTGGCCTTGGTGGTGATACCGCCATTTTTCGGTTTGATTACAATAGCAGCGCTGATTTTCTTCATGTGGCTGCTGACAAATTTCATCATGGCGCTACATGGCTTCACATCGCCGCTCAAAGTGTTGGTAAGTATAGTTTTTTCGTTCTTCGGCATGGCGGTTGTTCTGGCCATTGTGCTGGGCATCTTTGGCCTTGCTCCCGGAGGGGTCTGACATGTTCGATATCGAGCGCGTTCGCGCGGATTTTCCTATCCTCGGACGCGAGGTGAATGGCAAGCCGCTGGTCTATCTCGACAGTGGCGCATCTGCACAGAAACCGCGCGCGGTGATTGATGCAGTGACACGCGCTTATGCCGAGGAGTATTCCAATGTGCATCGCGGGCTGCATTATCTCTCCAACCTCGCCACGGATAAATATGAGGCCGTACGCGGTAAGTTGCAGCGATTTCTGAATGCTGCGCATGAGGATGAGATCCTCTACACGACCGGCACGACCATGGGGATCAATCTGGTTGCCTATGGCTGGGCGATGCCGCGTTTCGAGCCGGGCGATGAAATCGTTCTCTCTATTATGGAGCATCACGCCAATATCGTGCCCTGGCATTTTCTGCGCGAACGGCAAGGGGTGGTGATCCGTTGGGTCGATTGTGCGCCGGATGGCAGTCTGGACCCGCAGGCAGTGATTGACGCGATTGGCCCACGCACGAAGCTTGTCGCGATCACGCAGATGTCCAATGTGCTGGGAACAGTTGTGGATGTGGCTGCGATTTGCGCATACGCACGCGAAAAGGGCGTTGCCGTCTTGGTCGATGGTTCGCAGGCGGCGGTGCATATGCCCGTTGATGTGCAGGCAATCGGCTGCGATTTCTATGCCGTGACGGGCCATAAGCTTTATGGCCCCTCGGCTTCCGGTGCGATCTATATCAACCGCACGCGTCAGGCAGAGATGCGCCCCTTCATGGGCGGGGGCGACATGATCCGCGAAGTCACGCGCGATACGGTCACCTATAACGATCCGCCGCATAAGTTCGAGGCGGGGACACCGGGCATCGTGCAGCAGATCGGGCTTGGTGTGGCAATTGATTACATGATGGGCCTCGGGATGAAGGAAATTGCGGCCCATGAGGCGGATCTGCGTGATTATGCGCAGGCGCGGCTCGCTGGGCTAAATTGGCTGAACGTGCAGGGCACGGCGCCGGGCAAGGGAGCAATCTTCAGCTTTACCCTTGAAGGGGCGGCGCATGCGCATGATATCTCGACTGTGCTGGACAAGAAGGGCATCGCAGTGCGCGCGGGGCAACATTGCGCGGCGCCACTGATGGATCATCTGGGTGTCACGGCCACATGCCGCGCGTCATTTGCGCTTTATAACACGCGTGCAGAGGTGGATAAGCTGGTCGAGGGGCTGGAGCTTTGCCATGAGCTTTTTGCGTGAAAAGGGCGATTGCATCGCGACCTGCTGCGGATTATAGACAGGTCATCCGCACCCGTAGCTCAGCTGGATAGAGCGCTGCCCTCCGAAGGCAGAGGTCAGAGGTTCGAATCCTCTCGGGTGCGCCAAATTGCCCTTTGGCATTTCTCCCCAATCACCAGCTTTGCAATTCTTGCGCGCCATTGATGTGATCAGGGAGAGTTGCAATCACAGATCGCCTTCTTATCACCGCGAAAATTTCTTGTATTTCACGCGTTTGGGCTCCAGCGCATCAGGGCCCAGTCGCCGTTTCTTGTCTTCTTCATAGGCTTCGAAATTGCCCTCGAACCATTCCACATGCGCCTCGCCCTCGAATGCGAGGATATGCGTGCACAAACGGTCAAGGAAGAAGCGGTCGTGGCTGATAATAACCGCGCAGCCTGCGAAATCTTCCAGCGCGGCTTCCAGTGCCTGCAGGGTCTCGACATCCAGATCGTTGGTCGGTTCGTCGAGAAGCAGCACATTGCCGCCTGCGCGCAGAAGTTTTGCCATATGCACGCGGTTGCGCTCGCCCCCAGAGAGCAAGCCAACTTTTTTCTGCTGATCGCCGCCCTTGAAATTGAAGGCGCCGACATAGGCGCGGGAATTGACTTCTGCATCGCCAAGCTGGATCACGTCGAGCCCATCGGAGATTTCTTCCCAAACGGTCTTGTTCGCATCCAGTGCGTCGCGGGACTGGTCCACATAGGCGAGTTTCACAGTATCGCCGAATTCGATCGTGCCCTCATCGGGCTGTTCCTGACCGGTGAGCATCCGAAAGAGCGTCGATTTGCCCGCGCCATTGGGGCCGATCACCCCAACAATGCCACCGGGGGGCAGGGAGAATGACAGGTCTTCGATCAGCAGCCGGTCGCCATAGCCTTTCTTGAGCCCCGTGACCTCGATCACCCGACCACCCAGACGCGGGCCATTGGGGATGATGATCTGCGCACGTGTGATCTTCTCGCGCTCGGATTGCGATGCCTTTTCCTCATAAGCCTGAATCCGGGCCTTGGACTTAGCTTGGCGGGCTTTCGCACCCGCCCGTATCCATTCCAATTCGCGCTCCAGCGATTTCTGCCGCGCCTTGTCCTCGCGGGCCTCCTGCGCAAGCCGCTTGGCTTTCTGCTCCAGCCATGAGGAATAATTGCCCTCATAGGGAATGCCCCGCCCGCGGTCGAGCTCCAGAATCCAGCCTGTGATGTCATCCAGAAAATAGCGGTCATGGGTCACGATCAGGATCGTGCCCTTGTATTCGATCAGATGTTTTTGCAGCCAGGCGATGGTTTCGGCATCGAGGTGGTTGGTGGGCTCGTCCAGAAGCAGCATGTCTGGCGCTTCGAGGAGCAACTTGCAGAGCGCGACACGACGCTTCTCACCGCCGGAGAGGGTTTCGACGGAGGCTGTGTCGGGCGGGCAGCGCAGGGCTTCCATCGCGACATCTATCTGACTGTCGAGATCCCAGAGGTTTTCGGCGTCGATCTCGTCTTGCAGCGCGGCCATCTCGTCGGCGGTCTCGTCCGAGTAGTTCATGGCAAGTTCATTGTAGCGGTCGAGCTTGGCCTGCTTTTCGGCCACGCCCAGCATGACATTGCCGCGCACATCGAGATTGGGGTCGAGTTCGGGCTCTTGCGGAAGGTAGCCCACGCGCGCGCCCTTTGCGGCCCAGGCCTCGCCGGTGAAATCCTTGTCCATGCCCGCCATGATGCGCAACAGCGTGGATTTGCCCGCGCCATTGACGCCCACAACCCCGATCTTCACCCCCGGCAAGAAGGAGAGGCGGATGTTCTCGAAGCATTTCTTGCCACCGGGATAGGTCTTTGACACACCATCCATGTGATAGACATATTGATAGGACGCCATGATCTTGCTCCGACTGCGTTTGGATTTGTCATCCCCTACAAGGGCCAAGCGAGGCGCGCAAGGCTTGTGCGTTGGCACGCGATGATGCGTTAAAGCGGCTGCATGTGCCGTCGAAGGCTTGCCAAAGGGGATGAGTTTGGTCCTAATGGTGCAAACCTGATCAAATGGACCCAATGCCGCAGACACCTGTCATCGAGATTCGCGATCTGCACAAGGCCTACGGCCAGCTTGAAGTGCTCAAGGGTGTCAGCATCAACGCCTCGCGCGGGGATGTGATTTCGCTGATCGGCTCCTCCGGGTCTGGAAAATCCACGCTTCTGCGGTGCTGCAATCTTCTCGAGGACAGCCAGCAGGGCGAAATTCTGTTCAAGGGAGAGCCAGTGCGCTGGCGTGGCCATGGACAGGGGCGCCATCCGGCCGACAAACATCAGATGACGCGTATTCGCACCAATCTCTCGATGGTGTTCCAGAGCTTTAATCTATGGGCGCATCTCACCGTGCTGCAAAATGTGATGGAAGCACCAATCCATGTGCTCAAGCAGGACCGCGCCGAAGTCGAGGCGCGCGCGCGTGCGCTGCTTGAGAAGGTGGGCATCGGCGACAAGACCGATGTCTTTCCCGCGCAGATGTCGGGTGGTCAGCAGCAGCGTGCTGCCATCGCGCGCGCGCTCTGCATGGAGCCCGAGGCGCTTCTCTTCGACGAGCCCACCTCGGCGCTTGACCCCGAACTGGAGCAGGAGGTCGTGCGCGTTATAAAAGCGCTGGCTGAGGAAGGGCGCACCATGCTGATCGTGACCCATGACATGCG
>SLDY01000019.1 GCA_007125005.1 Natronohydrobacter sp. | reverse complement strand
GGGCGGCCTATTGATGGCCGCAGGCTTTGGGCTTTTTGGGCCGATGATCATCGACATCATGGCACTGGATCCCGAGGTTCGGCTCACCGCGCGCGTCTTCCTGCCATATGTCGTGATCCTCTGCGTGCTGGGCGTGGGGGCCTATATGCTGGACGGCATTTTCATAGGCGCGACTGGCACGCGCGAAATGCGCAACACTGTCATCCTGGCTGTCACAATTTACGCACTGATCTTGTGGCTTGCTGTGCCTCTCTGGGGTAATCAGGCCCTCTGGCTCGCCCTGATCGTACTCAACCTTCTGCGAGGGGTGTTCCTGGGGGTGCTATATCCGCGTCTGGAGCGGCGCATATCTGAGGGCATGTCAGCCGCTTGACCGCGCGTCTTGCCTGCGAGGTTACAAGATGAGCTTCAAATCCATGCATCACGTCCCGTGCCGACTGCTTCTGTAATCGAGCTGAAACCATCTCGATCGAGTGCGGCAAGCAATCCCTCATTGATGGATGGAATGAGCGAAAAGCCCTCATAGACCAGCGCCGAATATAACTGCACCGCTGAAGCGCCGGCACGAATCTTTGCATAAGCTTGCTCTGCGTTGCTGACACCGCCGACACCAATGAGCGGAATTCTTCCGTTGGTGAAATGAGAGAGCTTCGCAAGAACGCGGGTCGAGAGTTCGAAAAGTGGTGCGCCAGACAGACCACCTTTTTGGGCAGCATCTTTGTTCTCCAACGGCGGGCGCGTGATCGTCGTATTCGTTGCGATGATCGCGTCTATCTTTGCAACAAGCGCAACTTCTGCTATCTCTGTCAATTCTGCGTCACGCAAATCAGGTGCTATCTTGAGAAAAACCGGGATCGGTCGGGGAAGCTCCGAACGCACCTGCATTACACCTGCGAGCAAGGCAGCAAGTGCTTCCGCGCCTTGGAGATCGCGCAGCGCCTCGGTGTTTGGCGAGGAAACATTCACTGTGGCAAAATCTATATACGGCCCGCACCTGCGCAGAACCTTAGCGAAATCATCGGCACGGTCAGGGCTATCCTTGTTAGCGCCCAGATTGAGCCCCAGCACCATACTGCGCGGGCGCAGCTCCAAGCGCGCTGCAATGAGCTCTGCCCCTTCGTTATTGAACCCAAATCGGTTGATCACTGCACGATCTTCAGGCAGTCGATAAAGGCGCGGGCGCGGATTGCCCTCTTGCGCGCGCGGCGTGGCGGCTCCCACCTCGACAAACCCGAATCCAACCTTGCCAAGCGCTGCAAGCGCGGTCGCGTTCTTGTCAAACCCTGCTGCCAGACCCACTGGATTGGGTAGATCCAGCCCAGCAATCCGCGTTGCGAGCCGCGGGGACACCACCTGCCGTGGTGCCGGCACAAGGCCCAATCGCAGCGCGCTCAGTGCAAGACCATGGGCGGTTTCAGGATCGAGGCTTCTGAGAACTGCAAGACCTGCGCGCTCAATCAGGCTCATATGAGCGTCTCCGGGAATATATGTCCGGTCGCACCGAGCGGGAGCGAAGTATCCCATAAGATATCATCGCGCCGCATCGGACGATAGAGATGTGGAAAGAGCGCCCCGCCCCGCGAAGGCTCCCACTTGAGTGCATCGCCCATGTTATCGCTCTCGCAGGCGACAAGAACCAGATCCCCCTCGCCCGCGAAATGCTTGGCGGCTGTTTCCATCACCTGTTGCGATGTCGAAAAATGGATATAGCCATCGGCGCGATCCACGGGTGCGCCCAAGCTTTCCCCTGCGGCCATGAGATCATCCCATTCGGAACGGCGAAAAACCTTGTAAATCAGCATGGAAGTCTCATGCCCAATGTGTCGCATGAGGTCAACGGTTCAAAAACGGTTCAAAGCGGGCCGGGTAAACGTTCCTCGCTCAGAAGCACGTTTGCATCAACCGCCCCCACACCGGGCAGTGTCATGATGCGCCGTCGCAATACGCGCTCGAAATCCGACAGATCACGCGCGACCACACGCAGGCGATAATCATAGAGGCCGAGCACATGCTGGACCGTCTGCACCTCAGGGATCGCCATGACAGCGCGCTCGAAATCGGCGAGGCTGACACGGCCTTTTGCGGCCAGGCTGATCCCCAGAAACACCGTCACACCAAGACCTAGCGCAGGCAGGTCAAGATCGACATGCTGTCGTGCAATCGCGCCAGCGTCGCGTAGACGCTTTAGCCTACGCCATGTTGCCGGTTGGCTGAGGCCAAGTTTGCGGCCAAGCGCGCTTGCGCTTTGTGTGGCATCCTGTGCGAGTGCACGCAGAAGCGCACGGTCGATCTGATCGAGCGCTAGCATTTTCGCTGAAGGCTTTGGGGGGCTTCGCCCCCCTTGCCCCCCCAGGATATTTTGACAAGGATGAAGATCATATCGGCAAACTTCCCGCCTGCTTGATATCTGACAGATGCATCAGCGCCTCAAGATCAGAAATATGGGGCAAGGTGAGAAGTCGGTCGCGATAGACCTCCTGATAATGTGCCATATCACGTGCGATAACGTTGAGACGAACATCCACGCGGCCGAGGAATGTCTGGATTTCGAGAACTTCTGGCACCTCGCGCGCGGCAGCGATGAAATCATCGAAGGCGCGCGGATTGGTCTTGTCGAGCGTGATACGCAAGGACACCTCGACTTCCCAGCCAAGCGCCCGCCAGTTGATGACAGCACGCTGCCCGCGCAGGATACCCTGTACGCGCAGCCGCTCGAGTCTGCGCCAGCAAGTAGCCTCAGTCAGCCCTGCGCGCGCCGCGAGCTCTGAAGTGCTGGCATCAGGGGCGGCCATGAGATGGCGGAGGAGACGACGATCACTATCCTCGATATGCATGATTATTTCGCAATTTCCTTAATTCACGAATTTTAATCACGAAAAATATACCAATTTTGCGGTGAATGAAACAGAAACTAGCTACATTCATCTATACTGCGCCCATGATTTAACCATGGAGGACTGCCGATGCGCGTCTATTATGATCGCGACTGCGATGTGAACCTGATCAAGGACAAGAAAGTAGCGATCCTCGGCTATGGCAGCCAGGGACATGCCCATGCACTGAACCTGCGTGATTCGGGGGCGAAAAACCTTGTCGTCGCGCTGCGCGAGGGCTCGCCTTCGGCCAAGAAGGCTCAAGCCGAAGGCTTGCAGGTGATGGGGATTGCAGAGGCGGCGGCCTGGTGTGATCTGATCATGTTCACCATGCCCGATGAATTGCAGGCCGAAACCTACCGCAAGTATGTGCACGACAATCTGCGTGAAGGGTCGGCGATTGCCTTTGCCCATGGTTTGAACGTGCATTTCGGTCTGATTGAACCCAAGCCCGGCGTCGATGTCATCATGATGGCGCCCAAAGGGCCCGGCCACACCGTGCGCGGTGAATACACCAAGGGCGGCGGTGTGCCTTGTTTGGTGGCGGTCCATCAGGATGCGACCGGCAAGGCGATGGAGCTCGGCCTGTCGTATTGTTCGGCCATTGGTGGCGGCCGCTCGGGCATCATCGAGACGAATTTCCGTCAGGAATGCGAAACCGACCTCTTTGGCGAACAGGCCGTGCTTTGCGGCGGTCTGGTGGAACTGATCCGCATGGGCTTCGAGACACTGGTCGAGGCGGGTTATGAGCCCGAAATGGCCTATTTCGAATGTCTGCACGAGGTGAAGCTGATCGTCGACCTGATTTATGAGGGCGGGATCGCGAATATGAATTACTCGATCTCGAACACTGCGGAATATGGCGAATATGTCAGCGGCCCGCGCATCCTGCCTTATGACGAGACCAAGGCGCGGATGAAAGCAGTTCTTACAGATATCCAGACCGGCAAATTCGTGCGTGATTTCATGCAGGAAAACGCTGTCGGCCAGCCCTTCTTCAAGGCGACGCGCCGGATCAATGATGAGCATGAGATCGAGCAGGTCGGCGCTAAGCTGCGCGCAATGATGCCTTGGATCGGTGCTTCCAAGATGGTGGACAAGGATCGCAACTGAGTACGCCTTGAAAACTGGAGAGAGCCGGGCATGTCCCGGCTCTCTCCTTTTCTATTCAGCGTAAACGTGCAGATCGACGAGTTGTGTCAACGGCAAACCCAGAGAGGTGAAGGCAGCGAGCGAGAGCTGGCTGCCACCGCCAGCCGGTGCTCCAGACGGGCGCAATTCTATATTGAGCGAGCCGTTCCCCTGTTTGAGCTCGATCCGGCCTTGAGTTACCCGCGTTACAAGACCGGTGCGCAGCCACAGCCCCGGGTCGGCCGGATTGCCCAGCGATGCCAGCGTCTCGCCCAGAAGCTGGGTGCGCGTGGCAGCGGGCGCAAGAGCGGCGGCGCGCTCTTCTGCACTGGTCTGATCCAGCGCCTCAGGGCGCAGGCCCGCAGCACCGAGTGTCCGCACTCCCCTATCAGGGCGCGCCTGTGGCCGCAGCGTCTCTGCATCCGTCGCCTGCACAGCGATTTCAGTTTGCGCTGGTGGCTCGGCGCTGCGTGAAAAGCCGGGAAGCTGCGCGCACCCAAGGAGGGTCGGAAATAGGGCGAGGACGCCAAGATGATGCAAGTGTGGGGCCATGGTGCAAGGATTATGCCGAAAGCACGGCCATAACAATGCTCTTGCCTCTTGCCGCATACGAAAGTGATGGCTAACTTCTCGGCATGACAGCCCCACTCATTGACCCGTTCGCCCGTCCGATCTCTTACCTGCGCGTCTCGGTTACAGACCGTTGCGATTTCCGCTGCGTATATTGTATGGCCGAGAACATGACATTCCTACCCAAGAAGGAATTGCTTACTCTTGAAGAACTCGACCGCCTGAGCACAACCTTCATCCGGCTAGGGGTGCAGAAGCTGCGCATCACCGGGGGCGAGCCCTTGGTGCGCAAGGGTATCATGACCTATTTCGAGGCCATGGCGCGGCATCTGGAAAGCGGGCAATTGAAGGAATTGACCCTGACCACCAATGGCAGCCAGTTGCACCGCTTTGCCCGCGACCTGTCCGCTTTAGGGGTGCGCCGGGTCAATGTCTCGCTAGACACGCTGGATGAAAAGAAATTCGCCGACATCACCCGCTGGGGTAAACTGGCGCAGGTGCTCGACGGTGTCGCGGCAGCGCAGGAAGCCGGACTGCGGGTGAAAATCAATGCGGTGGCGCTCAAAGGGTTCAACGAGGATGAATTATTTACCCTGCAAGAATGGTGCGCTGCACAGGATATGGATCTGACCTTTATCGAGGTCATGCCCATGGGAGATCTGGGCAATGAAGATCGGCTGGATCAGTACTGGGCGTTGAGTGATCTGCGCGATCGATTGGCCGAGCGTTTCACGCTCGTAGATCTGGCAGAGCGCACGGGTGGCCCTGCGCGATATGTCAAGCTTGAGGAGACAGGGCAGAAGATCGGGTTCATCACACCACTCACCCATAATTTCTGTGAGAGCTGCAACCGCGTGCGCCTGACTTGCACGGGCGAGCTTTACATGTGCCTTGGGCAGGAAGACATGGCCGATCTGCGCGCGCCCCTGCGTGCGTCACAAGACGATGAAGTGCTGGAGACTGCGATTCGGGCGGCTATCGAACGTAAACCCAAAGGCCATGACTTCGATTACTCACGCCAGAAAGTCGGCGGGCAGGTTTCGCGCCACATGAGCCATACCGGCGGGTGATCAGGCACCGGTTTGTTTGTGAATGGTGCGGGTGGAGGGACTTGAACCCCCACGCCTTGCGGCGCCAGAACCTAAATCTGGTGCGTCTGCCAATTTCGCCACACCCGCATCTGGCGCGCATCTAACAAATACTATCCGCCGATGCGAGGGGAAAAAGCGCCTCTTTGCACTTACATCCAGCAGATTTGACGAATTTTCGCCATAATTATGGATAACTGTTGCGCAATTCGAAACAGTCAGCGCGCTGCGCATTTACGTGATCGTTACGTTTTCAGGCCATTCTTTCCAAAAGGAGTTTCTTGAGATGTTTGCAGACGGTATTTCTCTTGCCCCCGCCCTGAAGATGGGCCGACCTCAGGGCTCAATATCAAAGCACACAAAACCACATGGTTTTGCGCATGGCACGAAATTGCGCACGATTTTCGGACTGCGCCGCGTTGAGGATTTACAGCCTGGCGACATTCTGCTCGATAGCGCTTCGCGCATCGTTGAACTGCGCTCAATCAACACAATCACGGCGGACGCAAGCCACCTCGTGAAGATTGATCCCTCCGCCTTTGGGCTCGGCTTGGGCTCGGCCTGTCTGCATGGCACTTTGATTGTCGGCGCAGGACAGCATCTTGCGGTGCGCGACTGGCGTACAGTGCTGCTTTACAATAACGTAGCCGTGGTGGCAGCTCACAGGCTTGTCGATCATCTTCATGTTCATGATTGCTCCGCCGCAATCCCGCTCGTCCAGCTTGGGCTTTGCCGGGATACGCTTCTACATGCAAATGGTCTGCTGGCGCGGGTTGAGCGCTTACGCCTCCAAACGGCGCAAAACGCCAGGTAACGCTTCTGGAAGGTCTTCAGCGATCAGCCCCGGCCCGTGTGCAAGCCCGGCTTCTACATGCAGCCACACGGCCTTGGCAGCAGCATCTGCAGGCAAAAACCCACGCGCCAGCAAACCCGCGATCAGTCCTGCCAGCACATCACCCGCCCCCGCGGTCGCAAGCCAGGGCGCAAGACGTTCTCGCAAACTTGCATGGATCGCGAGATTTCCTTCAGGCGTAGCAATAACACTGTCAGGGCCCTTGTGCAGAACCACCGCACCGCAGTCTTTTGCAGCCTGAAGCGTGGCCTCGGCTTTTGATATCCGAGCGCGTATCAGGTCGGGCCAGAGACGGGCAAACTCGCCGGTATGTGGCGTCAATACGCACTTCTCGTGGAGCGCTTTGCGCAGATCTGGCCGCTGGGCGATCAGGGTCAGGGCATCGGCATCCAGCACTGTCGGGCGTTTTGTGTCCAACGCTGCCGCGACAAGCGACGCTGCGTTTGGCCCCAGCCCAAGTCCAGGACCAACACATATTGCATTTATTCGTTCGTCAGAGAGCACCTTGCCCAACATCGCTGCATCCGCAATTGGCGTAAGCATAACCGCATCAAGCCGGGACGCATTTTCAATCAACGCGGCGGGCGGGCATCCCACTGTGACCAGCCCGGCTCCGATTCGTAACGCCGCACGCGCGGCCATACGGCCAGCCCCGCCCCGCCCGACACCACCTGTGAGCACCAGTAAATGGCCGTAACTGAATTTGTGCCCCTTCGACTTTGCAAAAAGTCCAGGAACTGGACGCGTGACCTCCTGCGCTGCACGCTCGTTCACGGCTCGCACTGCAAGCGCATCGACATGCGGTGACAGTCCGATATCAACCACGCGCAACACACCTGACATTTCCCCTGCAGGTAGCAAATAATGACCTAGCTTCGCTGTCTGAAACGTGACTGTCAGATCAGCGCCGCGGGATAGGTACGGGGGTTCTGCGCGCAACTCACCGCTATCTGCGCAAAGCCCTGAGAGAATATCTACAGCAACCAGTTTCGCCGCGACCTCTTGTGCAAGAGCAAGAGGATACCAAAGCTCTCGCGCAACGGTGCGCCCGAGCCCGGTTCCGAAGAGTGCGTCAATGACAATCGACCCTGAAATCTGCTCGGCTGCGATTTGCGGCTCTGTTCCGCCAATCTCTGACCAGCGCTTGGCATTTTCCTGAGCATCAGGAGTAGCAGGTGGTAACGGGGCCCAAACAGTGACGTTCCAGCCCTGTTTTGCAAGTAATCGCGCGACGACATACCCATCACCACCATTATTCCCCGGCCCGCACAGAACCACCGCACGACGCGGCGCCTCCGGCCACGACTCAAGAATGGCGCCCACGACCCCCACTCCGGCGCGCTCCATCAACTCGAGACCCGAGACCTCGCCCGAGTCGATTGCCGCTCGCTCAACGGCGCGCATTTGTGCAGATGAGAGTATTTCGGTCATTTCATCGACTTCTGCTTTATCATTGCGCTCATTTTTTAATCTTTGCGATTATTTTCTGAACTCCATGCCGCTTTGAACCCTGCCCTCGTGTAATGAGATATCCTATCAGATTGTCGCGCCAAGATGAAAATGGTCTGAACAGGGCAGACTGGAATGATCGGCAGAAATGCGGGAGCGAGGGCATGAAAAAAATTGAGGCCATCATCAAACCCTTCAAACTTGATGAAGTAAAGGAAGCGCTGCAAGAGATAGGGGTTCAGGGCTTGTCTGTCATTGAGGTGAAAGGCTTTGGTCGACAGAAGGGGCATACTGAACTTTACCGCGGCGCAGAATATGTTGTCGACTTCCTGCCCAAAGTTAAGGTCGAGGTTGTTTTGCCCGATGAGCAGGTGGATGATGCTATCGAAGCCATCACCGCTGCCGCGCGCACCGACAAAATCGGCGATGGCAAGATTTTTGTTTCACCAGTCGAGCAGGCAATTCGTATCCGAACCGGCGAAAGCGGGGATGACGCGCTCTGACCGCTTGATTGCTCCGGGCTGTCGCCCAGAAAACTCTCCTAACCAAAAGGGAAAATGAAATGAGTTCAGCAGACGTTCTCAAACTAATGAAAGATGAAGATGTCGCCTATCTGGACATCCGCTTTGTCGATCCGCGTGGCCGTATGTTGCACGTGACCATCGTCAATGACCTGGTGGATGAAGATTTCCTCGAGGAAGGATTCATGTTTGACGGCTCTTCCGTTCCGGGCTGGAAAGGGATCGAGGCCTCGGACATGAAACTCGTCTTCGATCTGGACTCGGTCTATATCGACCCGTTTTACGCCGAAAAAACGTTGGCGATCCACGCCTCGATCGTCGAGCCAGATACCAATGAACCGTATGAGCGCGACCCGCGTGGCACGGCGCAGAAGGCCGAAGCCTATCTGAAATCCACCGGGATTGGCGATGTGTCCTATTTCGGGCCGGAAGCGGAGTTCTTCGTTTTCGACAATGTGAAATTCAGCGACAAGATCAACAAGGTGAGCTTCGAGGTGGATGCCGAGGAAGCCGCCTGGAATTCGGACACGGATTACGAACATGGCAATTCGGGCCACCGCCCGGGCGTCAAGGGTCATTACTTCGCGATGAACCCGATCGATGCCAATCAGGACATGCGCTCGGAAATGCTGACCACCATGAAAGACATGGGGATGAAGGTCGACAAGCATCACACCGAGGTGGCTTCGGCGCAGCACGAGCTGGGCCTGATCTTCAGCTCGCTGACCAAGCAGGCTGACGAGATCATGAAGTACAAATATGTGATCCGCAATGTGGCCGATGCTTACGGCAAGACCGCGACCTTCATGCCCAAGCCCGTCAAGGGCGACAACGGCACTGGCATGCATGTCAACATGTCGATCTGGAAGGAAGGCAAGCCGCTGTTTGCCGGGGACAAATATGCCGATCTGAGCCAGGAAGCGCTGTGGTTCATCGGGGGCATCCTGAAGCACGCCAAGACGCTCAATGCTTTCACCAACCCCTCGACCAATAGCTACAAGCGCCTGATCCCAGGGTTTGAGGCCCCCGTACTGCGCGCCTATTCCGCTCGCAACCGTTCGGGCTGCATCCGGATCCCATGGTCGGAGAGCCCCAAGGCAAAGCGCGTTGAAGCGCGTTTCCCTGATCCTTCCGCCAATCCCTATCTGGCTTTTGCGGCTTTGCTGATGGCGGGGATAGATGGCATCAAGAACAAGATCGACCCAGGCCCGGCTTCGGACAAGGATCTCTATGATCTACCCCCGGAGGAGCTTGAAGGGATCCCGACTGTCTGTGCCTCTTTGCGCGAAGCACTCGACTCACTTGCTGCTGATCATGACTTCCTGCTTGCAGGCGATGTGTTTACCAAAGACCAGATCCAAGCTTACATGGATCTGAAATGGGAAGAAGTTTATGCCTATGAGCACACACCGCACCCGATCGAGTATAGCATGTATTACAGCTGCTGACCCAGTCTGAGAAAAATGGAGAGGCCCCTGCCTCTGGCCGGGGCTTTTACTTAGTTCATCCTGAACAACGGTTTCAGGCGGCGATTTGCAGTGCCTGATGGTGCCCGGCACCCCGGGTGATCCTTTGGATCAGTGTGATCAGCCAGATGAGCCGGCACAAAAAGACCCTC
>SLDY01000140.1 GCA_007125005.1 Natronohydrobacter sp. | reverse complement strand
TCGACCCGTTTGCGGGCGGGGCAGCGATTATTGCGCGCCCTCGAAGCCTTCCAGAAACGCCTGAATCGCGCGCAGCGTTGGCTCTGGTGCAGTGTCGGGAAAGAAATGGCCCCCCGGAAGCGCCACGACGGTCATATCCGCAAGCCACCCCTCCCATGTCGCGGCCACATCATATTCCCGCGCCATAACCCCATCCTCGCCATAAAGCACCAGCGACGGGCAGCATATCTTCCGTCCCAGATCAGCCCCATCCAGCGCCAGGTCATGCGCAATTGCAGCACGGTAATCCTGACACATGCCAAAGATCACCTCTGGCCTGCGCCACGCTGCGCGGTAAGCCGCAATCGCCTCGGGCGCGAAATCCGAGAGTTGCGCCCCACCCCAGCCCAACAGGCAACTCTCAAAAAAATAATCCGGATCTGCACCGATAAGGCGTTCTGGGAAAGGGTGCGGCTGGGCCAGAAAGAACCAGTGGTAGTAACTCTTCGCCACAGGGCAACGCAGGTCACTTAGCAACAAATGTGTGGGCACGATATCCATCAGGGTCAGGCTCTCTACCCGCTCAGCCGCATCAAGCGCCATGCGATGCGCCACCCGCGCACCCCGATCGTGCCCCACAAGATGAAACCGCTCGAAACCTAGCCGCTGCATCAACGCAAGCTGATCCGTCCCCATCGCCCGGAAACTATACGCCGCGCAGTCCTGGGGAACAGCCTGCCCTGGCACAGAGGACGCTCCATAGCCACGCAAATCCGCCATCACCACAGTAAACCGAGCCGAGAGGCCCATCGCGATCGGCTGCCACATTGCGCGGGTCTGGGGAAAGCCATGCAATAGTAGAACAGGCGGGCCTGATCCGCCGATGCTATAGGCAATCTCTGCCCCGTCCACAGCTATTACATCATCATAAAACCCATCCATGGCGCCCACATTCCGTCACAGATGCATTCAGGTCAAGCGCACTCAACGCAGCCGCAAATCGGCCTGATCGCCCTGCCCCTGATCAGAGATGAAGCGCAGCGTATCGCCATTGCGCAGCACCAATTGGCAATTATACGGGTCCCCGGACTGGCCAAATTCCAGCGTGCGACAGAAATAGCCATTGCGCCACTCCCATGAACCGCCAACCTCCATCCCGAAGCCACGCCCGGTAATCTCGCCCTGCGGCAAGACCTGCAAGCGCACGCCGAAACGGGTCAGTTCTCGACCCTCCACCAGTGCCCGAAAGTTTGCTTCCTCCCACACTGGCTGGAAATCGGCAAACGCCGGAAACGCAGCCAGAACCGCTGCAGCGCCGATGGCAAAGACTCCACGCATGATCAACCTCGGTATCTCGTGTTACACAGCAACTATACGCCGCAGTGCCACAACTGGTTTCATTTTTCTCTACGTCAACCCCCAAGGCCCAACACATCGAGCATTGAATATTCGCCGGCACGCTGCCCTTGCAACCAGAGCGCCGCCCGCAGCGCCCCACGCGCAAAAAGCGCTCGATCCGAGGCTACATGGCGCAGCACGATCCGCTCGCCTTCACCCGCGAATATCACATCATGCTCGCCAATATAATCGCCGCCCCGGATCGCATGAAAACCGATTGCCCCGGCTGCGCGCGCGCCGGTAATGCCGTCGCGGCCCCGATCCGCCACATCCGCCAGCACCAGACCACGCCCCGCAGCCGCTGCCTCGCCCAACATCAGCGCCGTGCCCGAAGGCGCATCAACCTTGTGGCGATGATGCGCCTCCACGATCTCGATATCGTAATCCACGCCCAGCGCGCTTGCGACCTGACGTGTCAGCCCCATCAGAAGGTTGACACCAAGGCTCATATTGCCAGCCCGCACGATCCGCCCGGTCTTGCCAGCCGCAGCAATCGCAGCCAGATCCGCTTCCGAAAACCCGGTCGTGCCGATCACATGCGCCACGCCTGCCGCCGCCGCCTTCCGGGCCAACGCGACAGAAACCGCAGGTGCAGTGAAATCGATCACCGCATCAACCTCATTCAGTGCTTCGTCCAGATCGGTGCGCACGAGCAGGCCCCGTTCTGCCCCGCCCATGGCGCGGCCAAGATCCTGCCCCACCCAGTCATGTTCTGCACGCTCCAAAACTGCCGCGAGCACCGCGAGATCGCTCTCCTCGATCAGTTGCACCAGCATCTGCCCCATGCGCCCCGAGGCCCCCATTACAGCAATCCGGACCATCACCACTCCTTGCCTGCAGTCACATTTTCGCGCCTCCTTAGCGAGACAGGCGGAAAATGGCAAAGCCTCGTTGCGTGCCGTCCCGGTTTGCCATATTGCACATGCATGGGAAGCAAACGATTTGACACTGGCCGCGGGCCATCGCAACGCCAGCTTCGCGTGGGCGAACTGATCCGGCGCACGCTCTCGGATGTGCTGGCGCGTGGCGATGTGCATGACCCTGATCTGGGGCGCGTGGCGATCACGGTCAGCGAAGTGCGCACCTCGCCGGATCTCAAAATCGCCACTGCCTTTGTGATGCCGCTGGGCGGCAAGGGCCAGACAGAGGCACTCACCGCCCTGCGCCGCAACAAGGCAGAGCTGCGCCATCTGATGTCACGCGAATTGACATTGAAATACGCGCCCGATCTGCGTTTCCAGATCGATGAGAGTTTCGAGCGGATGGACGAAACCCGACGTTTGCTTCAGGATGAACGTGTGCAACGCGACATCGCCACAGGGCAAGAGGATGACACGGGTCGCGCTTAATCTGGCCGCGCTGCTGGCCTTTCTTACTCTATCCCTGCCAGTGCAGGCAGCCTGCGAACGCGCTGAATATGCGGGGGCAAGCTTCACCCATTGCACGGCAAAGGCCGGCGATGATGTCCGCCTTTTCCTTTATGCTCGCGATTCGCAGGTTTATGGCAATTTCCGCAACATTGACGAGGCCCTTGCCCGCGACGGCAAGAAACTCGCTTTTGCGATGAATGGCAGCATGTATCACCCCGATCGCAGCCCCGTCGGGCTGTATATCGAGGGGGGCGAAGAGGTCTCGCGGATCGTCACCCGCGAAGGGCCGGGCAATTTCGGGCTGTTGCCGAATGGTGTGTTCTGCATCCAGCCCGATCGCTTTGTGCTGATCGAAAGCCTGCGCTTTACCTCTGACCGGCCCGATTGCCGTTATGCAGCGCAATCGGGCCCGATGCTGGTGATTGATGGCGCCTATCATCCCCGTTTCATCGAGGATTCGGAATCGCGGCTCATTCGCAATGGTGTTGGCGTTTCTGCCGATGGTCGCCGCGCGGTCTTTGTCATTGCAAACAACCCGGTCAATTTCCACGAATTCGCGCGCTTCTTCCGTGACTATCTGGGGCTGCCACAGGCGCTCTACATCGATGGCAATGTCTCGCGTCTTCATGCGCCAGAGCTGCGCCGGTCCGACTGGGGCACGCTTCTAGGGCCGATTGTCGGCAAGGTTGTTGACGCCAACCCGCCCAGCAATTAGCACGCCCGGATAGTCAAAACACGAGGAATATATGGGACGCAAGCGCAAGGGTCGCGCCATTTCGGGCTGGCTGATAGTGGACAAGCCCGCAGGTGTGACCTCGACAGCCATCGTAAACAAGGTTCGCTGGGCGCTTCAGGCGCAGAAGGCGGGCCATGCCGGGACGCTTGATCCAGCCGCAACCGGCGTGCTGGCAGTCGCTCTCGGCGAGGCCACCAAGACTGTGCCCTATATCACCGATGCGCTGAAATGCTATCGTTTCATGGTCCGGCTCGGACAGGCCACCACCACCGATGACGCCGAAGGCGATGTCATCGCCACCTCTGAGCAGCGCCCCGATGATGCAGAGATCGAAGCCGCGCTCAACGCCTTTCGCGGCGAGATACAACAGGTTCCGCCGCAGTTTTCCGCTGTGAAGATCGAGGGCGAGCGCGCCTATGATATCGCCCGCGCAGGCGAGGAAATGGAGCTCGCCGCACGCCCGCTCTGGGTCGAGAAACTCGAGATGATCGCGCGCCCCGACGCGGACCATGTCGAACTTGAGATGGTCTGCGGCAAAGGCGGCTACGTCCGCGCCATCGCCCGCGATCTCGGAAAAGCGCTTGGCTGTCTGGGGCATATCGCGTGGCTGCGACGCACATGGTCAGGCCCGTTCGATGCCGAAGATGGCTTCAGCCTCGATCAGATCGAGGCGCTTGCCCATGACCCGGCGCTTGACGCGCTTCTGCGCCCATTGGAAGCCGGGCTCGCCGATCTGCCCGAACTCCCCGCCACCCCCGAGGGCGCGGCAAGGTTAAGCAATGGCAATCCCGGCATGGTCCTGGATTCCAGCGCAGAATATGGCGAGGAGGCTTGGGCGAGTTATCAGGGCCGGCCTGTCGCGGTCGGCATCTATAAGGCGGGCGAGTTGCACCCGAACCGTGTCTTCAATCTGGCCTGATGGATGAGCACGTCATCACCCGCAGCCATGTGAAAGGCGATGCACCTTCGGTCGCGGTCTATTCGCCCTGCGAACGCTACCGCTACCTGCTCACCCGCGAATGGGCACCCGATAAGGGCCGCGCCCTGTTCATCATGCTCAACCCCTCCACCGCGACCGAAGTGCAGAACGATCCCACAGTGGAGCGCTGTGAGCGCCGCGCCCGCGCGCTTGGTTTCGGGGCCTTCCGCGTGTGCAATATCTTCGCCTTCCGCGCCACAGATCCGCGCGTAATGCGCGCCGCCCCCGATCCTGTCGGCCCGCTCAACGATGCCGCGTTGATCGAGAGCGCCCCCTGGGCCGATCAGATCATCTGCGCATGGGGGACGCATGGCGCACATCTCGCGCGTGGCCCCGAGGTCCAGGCACTCCTGCGCACCACCGGCAAACCGCTTTGGCATCTGGGGCTGTCGAAAGCCGGTCACCCCAAGCACCCGCTCTATATCGGCTATAGCGTGCAGCCGCAGCCTTGGCTCACGCCTCCGACAACGCCACCTTCATATCCTTGACCTGATAAATCACATCGCCATCGGCCTCTACAATGCCGTCGGCCACGCCCATGGTCAGCCGCCGCGTCTGCACGGCTTTGGTGAAATCCACCTTATAGGTCAGCATCTTGCGATCCGGGCGCACCATGCCGGTCAGCTTCACCTCGCCGACGCCCAGCGCGTAACCGCGCCCTTGCCAGCCGCGCCAGCCCAGATTGAATCCGGTCAACTGCCACAGCCCATCAAGCCCCAGACAGCCCGGCATGATCGGATTGCCGGGAAAATGGCACTCGAAGAACCACAGATCCGGTGTGATGTCGAACTCGGCCACCACATGCCCCTTGCCATGCAGGCCCCCATCGCCCGAGATCTCGGTGATCCGGTCCATCATCAGCATCGGCGGCGCAGGCAGTTGCGCATTGCCGGGGCCAAACAATTCGCCGCGCGCACAGGCCAGCAGCGCCTCTTTGTCAAATGAACTCGGAAATTGCGACATCGGCTCCTCCAGTTGCGTTTTCTTCCTCTACCACTCGCTTTCGCTGGCTGACAAGACCGCCGCTTGCGCGCCCCTTCCTTGCTGCGATTCATTTTCATTTGAAATCCGCGTCATTCATCCTTTATATACAGGGATGATGGATACCAGTTTTGCAGCCCTCGATGATACCGCCCTGAAAAAGGGCACCGCCTGGCTGGCGCGTGCCCGCGTGCGCCCTACCCGCCAACGCACGTCATTGGCCGCCCTTCTGGTGGGTGACGGGCAGAATCGCCATGTCACCGCTGAGGGCCTGTTTCTGGCCGCGAAATCGAGCGGCGAGGCCGTGTCACTGGCAACCGTCTATAACACGCTGCGTGCTTTCTGTGATGCCGGGCTGATGAACGAAATCACTGTCGATGCCACGCGCTCGTATTTCGACACCTGCACCGAGGATCACCCGCATTACTTCTGGGAGGATAGTCAGGAACTGACCGACGCCCCCGCAGGCGAAGTGGCTTTCTCACGCTTGCCCGATCCCCCCAAAGGGGCAGAGATTTCCCGCGTCGATGTGGTGATACGCCTGCGCCGCAAATAAGCCTCATGGCGCGCGCATCCGCACCAGCATCACCAGATTAGACGCAAGCAGCACAACAATCACGATAGCACCACCTGCCAGCGCCCACGCTCCGGGATTTTCGCCGATCACATACCAGACCAGAAGCGGCGCAAAGACCGATTCCAGCAAGATCAGCAGCGAGACTTCTGCCGAGCTGAGGTAACGCGGCCCCAGCACCATCAGCCCCGCCGCCCCTGCGATAAACACCCCATGCGCCAGCACCAATGGCCAATACTCACGCAACGGCCCCATCACATCTGCAAACGGTGCGATCAGACATGCCGCACCGATCATCGCCACAGGCACCGCTGGCAGCATCGAGCGGTTGCGCAAGCCCCGTACCGCCGTCAGGGCTGCCGCAAACAGGAATGAAACCATCAGCGCCACCAGATCCCCCTGCCAGCTTGCGCCTTCGGTCTCATGCGAGCCCGACAAGATCACGCCAAGCCCCATGAATACGCCCAGCATCGTCCAGATCATGCGCGCAGAGATCGGCTCACCCAGCCATATCCGGCTGAATATGGCTGCAAAAACCGGCATTGCGGCCAGAATGAAGACCACATTCGCCACGCTTGTCAACGAAACTGCCAGCACGAAACCCGGTGCGGAGATCCCGAAAAACACGATATAAGCCCATGCCTGCGGCCCCGCGCGCAACACTGAGGCCACTGCCCCTGCCCCCTCGCGCATCAGCACAAATGCAAGGATTAACCCGCCCGCGATCAACCCGCGCCAAAAGGCAATCGCCAGCGGTTCGGCCTCGATCAACCGCACAAAAAGCGAATCCGGTACCAGAAACAGCACGCCCAGTATTGTCAGCAACAGCCCCCTGAGATGATCCGACATGCTTTTCCCCGAGCCTGCAAACGCGTGGGCTTCCCTTTTGCTGCATGATCTGAACAGATTGCCCCATCCGCTGCAAGAGGACCACCATGATCCACGCGCTTTCCCTGATCCTCGCTTGCCAGCTTGCTGGCGAGCTTGTCACACGGCTTTTCGGCTTGCCGGTTCCCGGCCCTGTCTTCGGCATGGCGCTGCTCTTTGTGCTCATGCTCGCCTCTTCTCAGCTTGCCACTTTGGTCACACCCACCGGCGAAGGCATCCTGCGCCATCTCTCGCTTCTCTTCGTTCCCGCAGGTGTGGGCGTTATGGGCCATCTGGCAGCGATTGGCGCGCATGGCGTCGGGCTTGCACTCGCGCTCATCCTCTCCACAGTGCTGGCACTGGCCATCGGTGCAGCGGTTTTCGTGGGCGTCTCGAAGCTCATCGGCAAGGGCACGCAGGATGCATGACTTCACTGATATCTGGTCCTATCTGACCGAAACCCCGCTGATCTGGCTCACGGCCACACTGATCGCCTATCTTATCGGCGACCGCCTCGCCGAGGCCGCGGGTCGGGCACCGCTGGCCAATCCCGTGCTCATCGCCGTGATCCTGCTTGCAGGGCTTTTGTGGCTCACCGATACCAGCTACACACAGTATTTCGAGGGCGCGCAATTCGTCCATTTCCTGCTTGGTCCTGCCACTGTCGCGCTTGCCGTTCCGCTCTGGCACCAGCGCCGTGCCGTGCGCCGCGCATTGCTGCCAATCGTCGCCGCACTTCTCGCAGGCTCTGCAACTGCGGTGCTCTCTGCGCTCGCCATAGGCCATGCGATGGGACTGACCCCACAACTCATGGCAACCCTCGCGCCCAAAAGCACCACCGCACCAGTCGCGCTCGGCATCAGCGAAAACCTTGGTGGCTCGCCCACACTCACGGCTGTTCTGGTGATCGTGACCGGTATCATCGGCGCAATTGTCGTGACACCCCTGATGAACGCGTTGCGCATCCGCGACTGGCGCGCGCGCGGCTTTGCCGTGGGGGTTGCCGCACACGGCATCGGGACAGCGCGGGCGTTTCAGGTCAACCCACAGGCCGGTGCCTTTGCCGGGATCGGCATGGCCCTCAACGCAATGCTGACCGCGCTCCTCGCGCCATGGGCGCTTGGGCTATTCTGAAAACGATTTTCACCATGTGAAAAAATGGCGCAGGCCAAACAGGCATTTTCTGAAATACTTTTTCACATAGCGAAAAAATCAGCCATGCTCCTTGAGCAGCCTGCGTTTCTGCCTGTCCCAATCGCGTTTGGCCTCGCTCGCACGTTTGTCAGCCAGCTTCTTACCCTTGGCCACAGCTATCTTCAGCTTCACCAAACCACGATGGTTGAAATACATCACCAACGGCGCCAGCGTCATGCCTTCCTTCGCCGTGGCCGCCCAAAGACGCGCCAATTCCCGCTTTGAAACCAATAGCTTCCGGCGACGGCGCTCATCATGCCCGAAGGTCTTGGCCTGCGTGTAGGGCGCAATATAGGAGTTGACGAGCCAGAGCTCCCCATCCTCGACAGTCGCATAGCTCTCGGCAATATTGGCCTTGCCCGTCCGCAGTGACTTCACTTCCGAACCTGTCAGCATGATCCCGCATTCGAGGTCCTGCTCAATGGCATAGTCATGCCGCGCGCGACGGTTCTCGGCGATAATTCTGTAATTCGGATCGGATTTCTCTGCCATGACGCGCAAATAAGGGGGCAAGAGGCCCCTGTCTAGGGCTTGAGCCGCACCTGCATCACATTCCCCGCCGATTTGCGCAACTCAAACACCCCCGCCCGCGCCATTAGCTCGCTCAGTTTCGCACAGCCATAATTGCGGCTGTCGAAATCAGGATTGGCAGAAACGATGAACTGGCCGAGCTGGCCCAGCGAGAACCACTCCTCATCTTTGTCGATATGCATCATCGCCGCCTTGATAAGCGGAACAGCCTTGGAGGGCGGCATCCGCCCGCGTTTTTCGCCCGGCTCCGGCTCGCTTTCAGGCAGGATATTCTCGACGAAGATGAACCGCTTGCAGGCTTTTCTGAAAGCCTCCGGTGTTTTCTGCTGCCCAATCCCGTATACATCGAGCCCCTGCTCGCGAATACGGCTTGCCAGGCGCGTGAAATCACTGTCGGAGCTGACCAGCACGAAGCCATCCAACCGACCGGAATGCAACAGATCCATCGCATCAATCACCAGCGCGATGTCAGAGGAATTCTTGCCCACAGTATTTGCGGGCTGATGGTGCGGGACCAACGCCAATTTCGGCAGCATATCCTGCCAGCCCGACATCTGGCCGCGCGAAAAATCCCCATAAATCCGCCGCACCGAAGCCTCGCCAAGCGATGCGATCTCCTCGAAAATGGCTTCCGCCCAGCGCGGCGAGGAATTATCCGCATCTATCAAGACCGCCAGAAGCGGTATCCCTGCCCGCGCCATACCATGCTCCTTTCATCCTTGTCCCAAATATCCCGGGGGAGGGACCGAAGGGACCGGGGGCAGAGCCCCCTTACAGCTTCCGATACATCACATAGGCATCCACAAAGCCAGCCTGGGGATGCCGGAACGCCTCCGGCAGACGCCCCGTGATCTCGAATCCATGCGCCTGCCACAGCCGCACCGCGCGCGTATTGCTGGCCACGACGCAATTGAACTGCATCGCCAGAAACCCCCGCGCCCGCGCCTCTGCGAGCGCATGGGTAATCATCGCGCGGGCAACACCCTGCCCTTGCGCCTCCGGGGCGGTGACAAAACCGCAATTGCACACATGCGCCCCGCCGCCCTGCTGGTTGGGGCAGATATAGTAGCTGCCAAGCACAGTGCCGTCGCGCTCGACGATAAACGCGTCATGCGTGCCGCTCATCCACCATTCAAGCGCCGCCGCGCGGTCGATGTCAGGATCGATCGCGTAGGTCTCCCCCGCGCGGAAAACAGCCTCCAGAATGGCCCAAAGCGCTGCGTGATCCTCCGCGCGGGCAGATCGAATGGTCAGGCTCAAAATTCCACTACCGCGCGGATGGATTTGCCCGCATGCATCAGATCGAACCCTTCATTGATCTGGTCCAGCGTCAGCTTGTGGGTGATCATGGGATCAATCTCTATCTTGCCATTCATATACCAATCCACAAAACGCGGCACGTCACTGCGCCCTTTGGCCCCGCCGAAGGCCGTGCCCTTCCAGATGCGGCCGGTGACCAGCTGGAAAGGCCGCGTGCTGATTTCGGCCCCCGCGGGCGCCACCCCGATGATCACCGACACGCCCCAACCCCGGTGCGAGCATTCCAGCGCTTCGCGCATCACCTGCACAT
>SLDY01000052.1 GCA_007125005.1 Natronohydrobacter sp. | reverse complement strand
GAATCCGGCCCGATCAGGCCTTGTGGGAAGATCTGACCCTTGTTGAGTGACTGCCCGTTATGCGACTGCACCACGATCTTGACGCCCTGATAGGTGATGACCGCGCCTTTCGGTGTTGTGCTGAAGGAGAGTTGATCAAGGTTGCGCAACATCGGCAGATCGCTGAGATCAAGCCGGTCTGTGCCGGGTGTGAAATCGGTGATGATCACCTCTTCGGAGGTCGCGCGGATAACGAAAGTATCGGCCCCAGGCCCGCCTGTGAGTGTGGTTTTGCCGGGGCCGGACACAAGAATATCGTGCCCGCCCCCGCCGGAAAGCGTGTCATTATGATGTGCGGCGATCAGCACATCATGCCCGCTTGTGCCTGAAAGCGCGTCTGCGCTGGTGGCCGAGGCCGTGCTGACAGTCCCGAAATTGTTGAGATCTACCTTGAAATGCGACAGGCCCGCCGCCTTTTCGGCCCCTGTTACGATATGCAGCGTGTTGCCGATCACTTCGGCCGAGACTGTGCTCGGCGTGTTGAGCGCGCCGCCATCCGTGTCGTGCCATGCCTCGAGAAAGATCAGGTGTCCGTCCGGCAGGAGCTTGAAAAGCGTGATCCCGTGATCCGCGCCCAGCGCGATCACGAATACATGAGGCCCCTGCTGCGCGATGGCCAGATCCTGCACATTGGCAAAATAGGTGCTGCCTGTGTCGATGATGTGCTGGACAGGTGTGAGCGTGCCATTGTTCATCACCTGCACCACGCTGATGCTGGAGCCTCCAGAGGAGGCGATGAGCGCGTAATGCTTGCCCTGAATGGTCACGACTTCCAGTGCTGTGGCGGCGCCAATCCCCAGCCCCTCTTTCGCGCCAAGCGAGCTTTTGAGCTGACCATTTCCAGAGCTGTTGATCGAGTAAAGCGAAAGCTGGTTGTCATGGGCGCCGAGGGTGAGCACATGCTTCGTTCCCCCGAGGGTGAGCTCCTGAACGGCCACTGTGCCTTTCTGCCAACTGTGATTGGGAAGAAGCCCCGTAGGTTTGTCGGTGAGTTCGGTAATTGCGCTCAGAGTCTGCGCTGTGCCATTTTTCTGTGCATTCTCAAGCGATTGAAAGCTGACTTCCTTGATGGCGCCGAAGCTGCCATTGGGTTGCAGCACAGCGCCGATCAGGCCCGAGGCGGTGGCGCCGAAGAACACCAGCGTCTCGTTGGGGAATTCCACCAGACTGATCTTGTGCGTAACGGCATTGGCGACCCAATCGGGGAAGATCCGGCTGTGCGCAGAGACCAGATTGCCCTGCCCGTTGATCTGATGACTGCTTAATCCGCCATAGGGCCCGCTTGTCGAGATGACAAAATTGCCCTGTGCGGTCTTGACGATCTGACTATCACTCACGCCTGCATCCAGCAGGCTGTTGCCTGCCAGTGAGACACCAGAAAACTGGAGCCACATAACCACCACCCATTTTTTCCCACAGGGATGAGGGTGCGGCTCAGGCGGGCGTGTCTGGGGGCAAGATCGCGGCGAAATCCAGACCTTTAAGGTGGATTTTTCGCAGATCGTTTGCAGGTGTTGACGTTTTTTTCAGATTTCTCTGCGTGGCGCAGGGCTCGGCTTCAAACTATCTGGCCCGAGAAAAAGGGCCCGGCAAGCCGGACCCTGATATGCTGTTACTCGGCGGCTTTGTGCCTGGCCTCGTACTCGGCGGCTTCGGCCAGCCATTCGGCCGCATAATCGACTTCCTGCCATTCCTTGAACCAGGGCCCGCCGCGGGTGTGATGCACTGCTTGCGGATAGCCGGTCTCAGGCTTGTCATACCAGCCTTCAAGCCAGTTCCAGCCTGTTGGCAATGCGCCGATCTCTTCGTCCTTGGCCCATTGCATCCGGTGCAGATAGGCGCCGCTTTCGCGGTTCACCAATTCGGGCGTCAATTGCTTGGTGCTGGGGTGGCCGCAATTCATCAGCATGAAGGACGACCAGTTCTTGCGCGGATAGGTGCTCTGGGGCACGCCATCCATTTTGGTGGTTTCTTTGGGTTTGTAGTCATGCTGCACGCACAGAACCGCGTATTTCGGGTCCATATATTGCTGCAGTTCGGCCACATCCCCGAAGAAGAGAAAATCGCAGTCAACAAAGATCGCCCAACCCTCATAGCCAGCAAGATGGGGCACCAGAAAGCGCGAATAGGTGAATTCCGTAGAGGCAAGCGGGTCGATTTCGCGGGTATAGAGCCCCTGATCGACGAGATCCTGCAGCTTGATCGGGATCACTTCCACCGGGATAGTGGCGTGTTTCTCAAGTGACTGTTTTGCCACCTGATAGGCGATATCCTCGCGCGAGTCCCAACCGATATAGACGCGGAGTTTTTCCATGACGGGTCATCCTCTTGAATTTGCGCGCATCGGTCGTGTGTTTAACGCGATTGCGCGGCAAGGGAAACCGCAATCGCTCGGCGCAGGGCAGGGTGGCGGGTTCAGGCCGAATTTGTCGCAGGCTTATCAAGCTCGGCACTGATCGCCGCGAATGCCTTTTCAAGCGGCTGCATCATCGCCTCCTGAAGATTGCTTGCTGCCGTGATATAAGGCGCGCGCCATGTCGGGTTCTGAGCCTGTAGCACGGCCTGCGCGAGCGTCGCGGCATCCTGAACCTCAAGCCCCCCTCCTGCAGCGGCAAGCTGGGCATAGGCTTCGCGGAAATTGCCCACATCGGGGCCATGCAGGATCATCACGCCAAGAGCGGCAGCCTCGAAGGGATTTTTGCCAGTCAGTTTTGGCCCCTGAACAGGCAGGGAATTGCCTGTATAGGCAACAGGGACCATACGCAGCCAGAGCCCCATCTCGCCCAGCGTATCAGCGATATAGACGCTGGTCTCGGGGGTGATCGGGTCTTTGCGTGAGCGACGGGCGATGCGATGCGCCGGGAAGTGAACACGGGCGGCGGCCTCGGTCTGATCGGCGGCGGCCATCTGGCGCGGCGCGATGATCAAGAGCATCTCGGGGCTCCCGGCGAGTGCTTGTTTATGAGCCTCAAAAAGCTGCGGCTCCTCTATTGCCTTGGTCGAGGCCGCAAGCCAACGCGGGCGCGTGGTGATTGCGGGTGCGAGGCGCGCGCGTTCCTCGGGGCGGTCGGGCGGTGGTTCGGAGGCACCTTTCAGAAGCCCTGTCACCTGCATCTTGGCGGCGGGGGCGCCGATCTCAAGGAAGAGATCGCGCGAGCGGGTGTCTTGAACATGTATTTGGGCGAAATGATCCATCAGCCAGCCATTCGCCCGCGCAAAACGACGCCTGCGCCGCAACCTGCGCGCGGTCACATGGGCGTTGAGCATGAGCATCGGGATGCCTCGCGCGCGGGTCTCGACCAGCATACGCGGCCAGAGATCCATTTCGGAGAGAACGAACAGATCGGGGCGCCAGTGATCGAGGAAACGGCGCAGAGGCCTTGGGCAATCCAGCGGCGCATAATGGTGAAAGACACGCGCGGGCAGTTGGCGCGCGGCCAGCGCATCGGCGGCGGCGCGGGTAACAGAGGTGAGCAGGAAATGCGTTTGCGGGCGCGCTTCGCTAAGGCGCGCAAGCAGCGTGAGCAGAACAGCGGTTTCGCCAACACTGACGCCATGCAGCCAGACCAGCTCGCCTTCCGGGCGCGCGCGGGCGGGATGGCCCCATTTCTCGGGCAGGCGCGCGGGGTCTTCCTTGCCCTTGGCGGCACGCAGGCGCAGGGCCAGCGCCCAGAGCGGGGGGGCGAGACGGCTGAGGGCCAGATAGGCGCGGATGAGAGTGGGCGGCCGGGGCATGATGGCGATTGACCCGATTGCGCGCGGGTTTGCAAGCCGGTTTCTGAGGGGGATGGTGGGCGATGACAGATTCGAACTGCCGACATCTTCGATGTGAACGAAGCGCTCTACCACTGAGCTAATCGCCCCTGAGCTGGCTCTTTACTCAAGCCCGCCGTGCCGTGCAAGAGCCGCTGAACCCACAAAAGCGGAAATCCTGCCGCCCAGTCGCGGGCGGCAGGATACTTGCTCAATGCTTCTGAAGCTGGGCTTCGGCCTCGCCTTCGGCCTTGGCCGCGAGATGCGCCTGACGTGCGGCCTCTTCAGCCGCTTCATCCCAGTCTATGGGTGTGGGCTGGCGGACAAGTGCTTGCTGCAGCACATCGCGCACATGCGCAACCGGGATGATGGTCAGACCCTCTTTCACGTTATCGGGGATCTCGGGGAGATCCTTGGCGTTCTCCTCTGGGATCAGGACTGTGGTGATCCCCCCGCGCAGGGCTGCGAGAAGCTTCTCTTTCAACCCGCCGATGGCCAGAACATTTCCGCGCAGAGTGACCTCGCCGGTCATGGCGATATCCTTGCGCACGGGGATCTGTGTGAGCACCGATACGATAGATGTGACCATCGCGATACCGGCGCTCGGGCCGTCCTTCGGGGTCGCGCCTTCGGGAACGTGGACATGAATATCGAGCGTATCGAAGCGCGGGGGCTTTACTCCGATCTCGGGCGCGATGGAGCGCACGAAAGAGTTCGCGGCATCGATCGATTCCTTCATCACATCGCCCAGCTTGCCGGTGGTTTTCATCCTTCCCTTGCCGGGCAGGCGCAGCGCCTCGATTTGTAGCAGATCACCGCCGACCTGCGTCCAGGCGAGGCCGGTGACGACGCCGATCTGATCTTCCTTCTCGGCCAAGCCAAAGCGATGGCGGGGCACACCAAGAAAATCCGCAAGGTTTTCCTGTGTCACCTCGACGTCCTTGACCTCTTTCTTGACAATGCGGGTCACGGCCTTGCGCGCGACCTTGTTCAGCTCGCGTTCAAGGTTGCGCACGCCAGCCTCGCGGGTGTAGCGGCGCAGGATCTCGGTAATGGCACCATCCGATATGCTGAGCTCGCCCTTTCGCAGGCCGTGATTCTTGATCGTCTTGGGCAGTAGGTGACGCCGCGCGATCTCGAGTTTCTCGTCTTCGGTATAGCCCGAGAGCGGGATGATCTCCATCCGGTCCAGAAGCGGCCCCGGCATGTTGTAGCTGTTGGCCGTGGTCAGGAACATGACATTCGAGAGGTCATATTCCACCTCCAGATAGTGATCGACAAAGGTTGAATTCTGTTCGGGATCGAGCACTTCGAGCATGGCAGAGGCCGGGTCGCCGCGGAAATCCTGCCCCATCTTGTCGATTTCATCGAGCAGGATGAGCGGGTTGGTTGTCTTGGCTTTTTTCAGCGCCTGGATGATCTTGCCGGGCATCGAGCCGATATAGGTGCGCCGGTGGCCCCGGATCTCGGATTCGTCGCGTACCCCGCCCAGCGAGATACGGATGAATTCGCGGCCCGTGGCTTTGGCGACCGAGCGGCCCAGCGATGTCTTGCCCACACCCGGAGGGCCGACAAGGCACATGATCGGGCCCTTGAGTTTTGCCGAACGCGCCTGCACAGCCAGATATTCGACGATGCGCTCTTTCACTTTTTCGAGGCTGTAATGATCGGCATCGAGAACTTCCTGTGCGCGGCCAAGATCTTTCTTGACGCGGCTTTTCACGCCCCAGGGGATCGAAAGCATCCAGTCGAGATAGTTGCGCACCACAGTTGCCTCGGCAGACATGGGCGACATGGATTTCAGCTTCTTGAGCTCAGCCTGCGCTTTCTCACGGGCTTCCTTGCTGAATTTCGTGGCCTCGATGCGTTTTTCGAGCTCGGCGACCTCGTTCTGGCCGTCCTCGCCATCGCCCAGTTCCTTCTGAATGGCTTTCATTTGCTCATTCAGGTAATATTCGCGCTGGGTGCGTTCCATCTGCGATTTCACGCGCGTCTTGATCTTGCGCTCGACCTGCAGCACCGACAACTCGCCCTGCATCAGCCCATAGATCGCTTCGAGCCGCGAGGAGGTATTTTCGGATTCGAGAAGCTTTTGCTTCTCGGTGACTTCTGCGCCCAGATGCCCGGCGGCGAGATCCGCCAGCGTGGCGGCGTGATCAGCCTCGGAAATCGCCGCCAGCGCCTCGTCGGGTATGTTCTTGCGCACTTTGGCGTAGCGCTCGAACTCGTTCTGCACGGCGCGCATCAGGGCCTTGATCGTGGCTTCATCGCCTGCGTCTTCAGGCATCGGGGTGACGTCGGCCTCGAAATAGGCGTCGTTGTCAGTAAACTCGGTGATCTGAACCCGCTGCTGGCCTTCGATCAGCACCTTGACGGTGCCATCCGGCAGCTTGAGAAGCTGCAAGACATTGGCGAGCACGCCAACACGATAGATGTCATCCTTGCCGGGGTTCTCCTGTTTGTGGTCCTTCTGCGCGACCAGAAGGATCTGACGATCCTCACCCATCACGGCCTCCAATGCGCGCACGGATTTCTCACGCCCGACAAACAGCGGCACGATCATGTGTGGGAAGACCACCATGTCACGCAAGGGCAGCACAGGGTAGCGATTGGCTTGGTCCATATGTGTATCCTCAATTCTGTCGCGCCTAAGCGCCTTGCACAGTAATTGGGCGCAAAGAGGGCAGGATTCAAGCGTTGACGCTGTGACGCTTATCGCTCTGTCTGTTTTCGCTCCATCATCGCGCGGGCGAGGGTTTCTGCGCCCGCTTCCTGCAACCCCCTGATCGCGCCGTCATAATCGCGCTCCTCGCGGTTCTGGCTCAGCTTCGATTTGGCTTCGATCCGGGTTGGCGTGATACGGAAGGCGACGATATTTTCCAGCATCTCTGCCATGTAGTCGGCGGGTGCATCGCTCATCTTCCATGCCGTATCGGCATTGACGCGGCGTTCATGCACCCGGGTCAGCAACCCCACTGCGGCATGTTTGGCCTGACGATCATGTTGAAACCGGATCGTGCCGTGCACATGGACGGTTATATAATTCCATGTCGGCACATGACGATGATGGTCGAGTTTGCTGGGATAGTAGTTTGGCGAGATATAAGCATCAGCGGTTGTGAAGATCGCAAGCACCTCCTGCCCGTCATGGATCAGATGGTGCATCTCATTGGCCTTGGCGATATGGCCGATCAGGCTCCCGTCCGGTTTGGTCAGCAGCGGGATATGATTGGCAACAAGCCCGGTTTCTGTCTGCGCGACGATGCAGGCAAGCGGTGCCGCCGCAATGACATGGGCGATGCGCGCAGGATCAGTTTCAGCGAAATGCTCGGGCAGATACATCAGATGCGGGCTCCCATCAGAGCGAGTGCAGCTTATGCCTAGGGCGCGGTTCGCCCAAGCGCAAGTCCCGCAGTCACCGGCTGGCCGCTGCATATGTTACATCGCGTAAGGATTGGGGTTCCGGCATGCCGGAACCCCTCGCTCACCCACGTGCCCTTCACGTCACGGGAAGATAGAAGATCCGGCCATCCTAGCCAGTGACTTCATCATTCCAGAGGTGGAGGCAGATCGCAATCTCAAACTATCTTGGATTTTATTGATTGCTGGTCTGTTCAGGCGTAAACGCTCTCCTTGCCGAAATGTTTGGTGAGCAGATAATAGACCACCGCACGATACTTGTTGCGCTCTGATCGGCCATATTGTTCCATCACAGCGTCGATTGCGTCATGGAGCTCCTGACCGTCGGGCAGTCCCAGTTTACGCATCAGGAAATTGCGCCGCACCGTGTCAAGCTCATGCTGCTGGGTCATGGCGACAGTGGCGGCATCTGCGTCATAGATGGAGGGGCCGCAGCCGATGGTAACTTTCCTGAGCAGATCCATATCGGGCTCAATCCCAATCTTCTCGCGTAAATCGCGGGCATAGCGTTCAATCAAATCATCGCGACGTCCCATCGTGCACTCTCCTATTCGTAAATTTACTTTCCCCCGATACCGCTCCGGCATCGCGGGCAGATTGGAAGAAAAACCGGCGCAAGTCCAAGAAAAACCGCCTTGGGCTGGTGTTTTTTGGGTTGCTCAGAGGCTACGCAGAAGCTGTGGTGTGGGCCAGCCATCGGCAGGCAGACCAAGCTGAGCCTGTGCATCCTGAACCGCGGCACGCGTGTTTGCGCCGAGAATGCCATCAACCCCGCCAACATTGAAACCGCGTTGTTGCAGGCGTTGCTGAAGTTGGCGCATCTGGTCCTGATTGAGCCCGGTTTCCGGATTTCCGGCCTGATAGACGGGCGCACCCATAAGGCGGGTGGCGAAATAGGCCGCAGTGGTCACATAGATGAAACTCTGGTTCCACTCGAAGAGGGTGCGGTAATTATGGAACACCATGAAGGCCGGGCCGCGATGGCCTTGCGGCAAGATGATCGAAGCCCGCAGATTGCCGGATGGCAGGCTGCCATGGGTGGGGCGCACGCCCAGTTGCTGCCACTGGCCCACTGTCAGCTCAGTGCGAAGGCCGGTCTGGCGCAGATCCAGGTTTTGGGGAATTGCGACCTCGTGCATCCAGGGCTCATTTGCGCGCCAACCTTTTGCGCGCAGCATCGCGGCTGCTGAGAGGATCGCATCAGGGGCAGAGCGCTGCATGTCTATCCGCCCGTCGCCATCACCATCGACGGCGTAATTGATGATGTCGGAGGGCAGTTTCTGCACCATCCCGATCTCACCAGCCCAGGCGCCGCGGGTCTGGACAGGGTCGAGCATACCGCGCCGGAACATCTCGAGCGCGGCGAAGACCTGCGGTCGGAACAGTTCAGGCCTGCGGCAATCATGTGCGAGGGTGACAAGGGCGTTGACGGTGTTGAAATCCCCCTGATTGGCACCGAAATCGGTCTCGAAGGCCCAGAATGCCAGCAGGATCCCCGGCTGCACGCCAAATTCGCGCTGGGCGCGGTCGAAGACAGAGCGCTGGCGGTCATAATTCGCGCGGCCTGCATTCATGCGGTTCTGCGAGATCAGCGCGCGCGAGAAATCGAGAAACGGGCGCTGGAAGATGCCCTGACGGCGGTCGGCATTGATGACGGCTTGTTCCTGCCGGACATTGCGGAAAAAAGCGTCGATCAGCGCGCGATCATAGCCGCGACTGGCAGCCTCTGCGCGGAGCCCTTCGACGAAACTGCCGAAATTGCCGCCACAGCTTTGCGCCTGCGCGCTCGTGCCGAGGCCAAGGGAAATGATCGTCGCAAGAACTGGAAGAAATCGCATAAAGCCCTCGTTGCAAGTGGTTTTGTGCAAGGTTAGCGCAATGCCACCTGCAACGGAATCGTTTTTGCGTGAGGTCGGATCAGAGGGTATCCCGCCCATGCGGGGCCATGAAATCCAGATCGGGGTTGATCGGGATGATCCGGTTGGGGTTAATCGTGTCGTGGCTGTAGTGATAATGGCGCACGATGTGATCCATGCGCACCGTCGTGGCTACGCCCGGATGCTGGTAGAGCTCGCGCGTGTAGGCCCAGAGCGCGGGGTAGTCGATGATGCGGCGGCGGTTGCATTTGAAATGCAGGTGATAGACGCTGTCGAACCGCACCAATGTTGTGAACAGCCGCCAATCAGCTTCGGTGATCTGGTCGCCTGCAAGGTAGCGCTGGGTATTCAGGTGTTGCTCCAGCCAGTCGAGGCTCTCGAAAAGGGGATAGACAGCCTCTTCATAGGCTTGCTGCGTGGTAGCGAAACCGGATTTGTAAACGCCGTTATTCACCGTGTGATAGACGCGCTCGTTCACCGCGTCGATCTCTGAGCGCAGGGCCTCGGGGTAGGCGTCGGTGGTGTTGCCTGTGAGGCCGTTGAAGGCCGTGTTGAACATCCTGATGATCTCGGAAGACTCGTTCGAGACAATCGTGTTGCGCTCCTTGTCCCAGAGCACTGGCACTGTCACCCGGCCAGATATTTTAGGGTCGGCACGCGTGTAAATCTCGCGCATGAATTCGGAGCCGAAGAGCTTGTCGCCGGTCGCGCCCGGGAAATCGGTGGAGAATGTCCAGCCGTCGTTTAACATGTCGGGATGCACGGCGGAAACATCGATCAGATCCTCCAGCCCCTTGAGTGAACGGAAGATCAGCGTGCGATGCGCCCATGGGCAGGCATAGGAGACATAGAGATGATAGCGCCCTGCCTCTGCCTTGAAGCCGCCCTCGCCCGAGGGGCCGGGGTTGCCATCTTCCGTGACCCAGTTGCGGAACCGGGAGGTATCACGTTTGAAAGCACCACCGGTCTTGGACGTATCATACCATTCGCTCGACCATTTGCCATCGATTAACTGGCCCATCGGGACCTCCTGCTATTCATTTCGTTGCGCCTTACCTGAGGTGCAGATGGCCCGAGGCAAGTTTTTACCCGGACCAAGTGGAACTGCAGGCCCCTATTGCAGATCGGCGAAAGCCTCTTGCATCCGCGCCACGGCCTCTTCAATCACAGCGCGCGGCGCCCCAAGATTGAAGCGCAGGAAGGTCTCGCCACCTGTGCCGAAAGTTGGGCCGTGATTGACGGCGATCTGGGCATTTTGTTCTACGCGGGCGGTAAATTCTACTGGCTCCATCCCCGTGCCAGCAAAATCCACCCATGCGAGATAGGTGGATTCAAGTGCCATCGAACGCAGCCCCGGTATGGCGTTTATGCCTGCGTCGAAGATCTGGCGGTTGCCATCAATATAGGTGCAGAGCGCATCTACCCAGTCCGCGCCCGCTTGGGAATACGCCGCAGTTACCGCATGCAGGCCGAATGAATTGGGCGAGATCCCGAGCGCGAATTGCGTGCGGGTGAAGGCAGCGCGCAGGGCGGGATCCGAGATGATGACATTGCCACAATGCGTGCCAGCAAGATTGAAGGTCTTGGAGGCGGCAGTAAGCATGACGGTGCGCGCCCCGGCCTCTGGTGAAGCAAGCGGCAGGGGGATGTGCTTGTGGCCGGGCATGACAAGGTCATGGTGGATCTCGTCGGAGATGAGCAGCAAGTCATGCCGCGCGCAGAAATCAGCCACGCCGCGCAATTCCTCTGCGCTCCAGACTCGCCCGCCGGGGTTATGTGGTGAGCACAAAATGAGCATTTTCGCAGAGCCATCCATCTGTGCGTCAGCCGCATCGAAATCCATGCGGTAGCGGCCGTCTTCCAGCACCAGCGGGCATTCGATGACGCGGCGCCCTGCGGCCTCTATCGTGCGGGCGAAGGCGTGATAGACAGGCGTGAAGAGCACCACACCGTCGCCCGGCGCTGTCCATGTGTGCAGGCAGAGTCCCACGGCATTGACCAGCCCATGCGTGGTGAAAATATCGCCAGGATCGACGCGCCAGCCATGGCGGTGCTCCATCCACCAGCAGATGGCGTTGCGATAGGCGGCATCATCGCCGAAATAGCCATAGACACCGTGATCGAGCGCCTTTTGCAGAGCGTCCTGCACGCAGGCGGGCGGGCGGAAATCCATGTCTGCCACCCACATTGCGATTCCTTTTTCGGGCGTCACGCCATAACGCGCCTCCATCATGTCCCATTTCATCGAATGCGTGCCACGCCGGTCGATCTGCTGGTCGAAATTCATCGCTGTCTCCCGTGGTTTTTCCGGCAGACTGGCGTGGAGCGGGTGCCGGTGCAAGCGCAAAAGCCCATTGAATGGGCGCGCTGCTTGGCTTACATCGCGCGCCATGAGTATCCGACCGATCCTTATCCATCCCGATCCGCGGCTGAAAAAGCTGTGCGCGCCCGTTGGCACTGTCACCTCAGAGATCGGCAAGCTGGCCGAAGACATGCTGGAAACAATGTATGACGCGCCGGGGGTGGGCCTGGCAGCGCCGCAAGTCGGTGTGCTCACGCGGCTTTTCGTGATGGATTGCGTAAAGGAAGAGGGCGAGCCCCCGCGTCCGATGGTGCTGATCAACCCCGAGATCGTTGCGACCTCGGAGGAGAAGAATACCTATGAGGAAGGCTGCCTGTCCATCCCGGAGCAATATGCTGAGGTGACGCGGCCCAAACGTGTGACCATGCGCTGGCTGGGGCTGGACGGGAAGGTGCAGGAAGAGGAGTTCGACGGGCTCTGGGCGACTTGCGCGCAGCATGAGCTGGATCATCTGAACGGCAAGCTGTTCATTGATCATCTGGGCGCGATCAAGCGCAGCATGATCACACGCAAGATGGTAAAGCTGAAACGCGAGAAGGCGCGGGGGTGAGCGTTCGGCGCTGCATCTCATGGCCCGACACGCGGCTGCGCAGCAAGGCGGCCCCGGTCGAGATGATCACCGATGACATACGCGAGCTCTGGGATGACATGATCGATACCATGGAAGCGATGCCCGGTGTGGGGCTTGCAGCGCCACAGATCGGTGTGATGCTACGGCTGGCGGTTGTGGATGCTTCTGAGACGCGGGGCAAGGCAGTGCGTCTGGCCAATCCCGAAGTGCTTCATGCCAGTGTTACGTTGCGCGAGCATGATGAGGCAAGCCCCAACCTGCCCGGTGTCTCTGCGCGGATCAAGCGGCCGCGCGCTGTCACTGTGCGGTTTCTGAATGCCGATGGGGCGCTGGAAGAGCGCGATTTTGTGGGGCTTTGGGCGACTAGCGTGCAGCATCAGATCGACCATCTGAATGGCCGGATGTATTTTGACCATCTGGGCCGGACCAAACGCGACATGCTGCTGCGCCGTGCGCGGAAGATCGGCGCATGAGCGGGCGGCGGCGCGTGGTGTTCATGGGCACGCCAGATTTCTCGGTGCCTGCGCTGGAGGCGATCCATGCCGCGCATGATGTGATCTGCGTCTATACCCAGCCCCCCCGGCCCGCAGGGCGCGGCAAGCAGCCGCGCCTGACGCCAGTGCATGCGCGGGCCGAGGCGCTGGGGCTGGAGGTGCGCCATCCCGTGAGCCTCAAGACCCCGGAGGCGCAGGCGGAGTTCGCAGCCTTGAAGGCGGATGTGGCAGTGGTCGTGGCCTATGGGTTGATCCTGCCGCAAGCGGTTCTGGATGCGCCGCGCTATGGCTGTCTGAATATCCACGCCTCGCTCTTGCCGCGCTGGCGCGGAGCCGCGCCGATCCAGCGCGCGATCATGGCCGGTGATGCCGAGTCTGGCATTTGCATCATGCAGATGGAGGCGGGGCTCGATACAGGGCCAGTGCTGCTTCGCGCTGCCACAGCGATCAGCGAGCAGGACACAGCGCAGCGCCTGCATGACCGGCTTTCGGGGATGGGCGCGGCGTTGATTGTCGAGGCTCTGTCAAGATTGCCGCAGCTCCGCGCCGAAAAACAGCCCGATGCAGGGGTGAGCTATGCAACCAAGATTGACAAGGCCGAGGCGCGGGTGGATTGGACGCGCCCTGCCGAGGAGGTTGCGCGGTTGATCCGCGGGCTTTCGCCTTTTCCGGGTGCGTGGTGCAAGGCGCCTTTCGGACGGCTGAAACTGCTTGATGCGCGCGCGGTAGAGGGCGCGGGCGCGCCCGGTGAAATGCTTGAGGGCGCGCGTGTGGCCTGCGGGCGCGGGGCGGTGGCGTTGCGCAGCGTTCAGCGCGAGGGCAAACGGGCGATGAGCGTGGAGGAGTTGCAGCGCGGGGTGGGCGACATGACAGGGCAGGTGCTGCGCTGAAGCGCCGGGCCTCTGTAGTCCGGGCACCTGTGCGGGCCAACCTGAGCTACCGCTCATGCAAGTGCGGCTTGACCCTACCTGCGGGATAGGCCACAGCCGGATCATCGGGGCACGCGCCGCGTGCCGACGCAAACCGGGTGGCGGGAGCGCAAGGTTTCATGGAAGATCTTTCACTTTCAGTGCTGCTACCTTTTGTCCTTGCGCTTATTGCGACAGGGGCAGTTGCCGGGATTCTGGCAGGGCTTTTGGGTGTTGGTGGCGGGATTGTGGTGGTCCCGGTGCTGTTTTGGGTGTTCAAGGCACTGGGATTTCCACCTGATCTGGGGATGCAGGTGGCTGTGGGCAGCTCGCTGGTAATCGTTGCTGCGACTGCATTGAGTTCTGCTGCGGCCCATCACAAGCGCGGATCCGTTGATATGGTTCTGGTGCGGCGCTGGGCGCCTTGGATGGTGCTGGGCGCCTTTGTGGGAGGCACGCTTGCGGGGCTTGTCAGCGGTGCCCTTTTGCTTGTGGTCTTTGGCTCTGTCGCACTGCTTGTGGCCTGGAATCTCGCGCGGCCCAACAGCAAAGTGATTGCAGCGGCGCTGCCCGAGCGCAAAGGGGTGCAGCCCGCGATGGCGGGCGGTGTGGGCCTTGTGTCTGCCATGATGGGGATTGGCTCGGGCACGCTCGGCGTGCCGCTGATGACAGCCTTCTCCGTGCCAGTGCACAGGGCTGTGGGAACAGCCGCAGCGCTTGGACTGATGATCGGCATTCCGGGAGCTTTGGCGATGATGGTTTTCGGGTTTGGGGTTCCAGGCCGCCCGCCGCTCTCACTGGGCTATGTCAATATAATCGTACTCGGGTTGATCCTGCCGCTTTCTGTTCTGTGTGCGCCGCTGGGCACGCGGATTGCACATGCGCTCTCCCCTGTCTGGATCAAGCGGGCCTTTGCGGTATTCTTGTGCATCACATCAGTACGGATGCTGATGAGTGCTTTCTGAGCCGGGCTGGTCCGGCGGAGGCGCGGCTTTTGCATCATCTGTGCGATCGGCCAAGAGCATCGGCCCAAGGCCAAAGAGCGCCGCGCCCATGCAGGAAAGCCCGAAGATCACACTCGCTACCATTGCCTGCGCAGGATCTATCCCCCATAGCGGCCAGAGGGTCACTGCGAACCCCTCGCGCAGACCCCAGCCATTGATCGTGACAGGCAACAGCATCGCCGTGAGCGTGAGCGGCACAAGGAGCATGATGGCAACTGGAGACAGTGCGAGCCCTGTTGCGCGCGCGGCGCACCAGTAGCCTGCAAGATTAAGCGCAAGGATCGCCAGAGTGAGCATGATTTGGCTGCGCCATCGCCCCGAGACAATCCAGACGCGGATGAGATAGGTTCGCGGCATCTCCAGATACCGCAGCAGGGCCGCGATAAAAGCGGTGGTGCCAAGGATCACGAGCGCACCAAGCCATGGACCAAGCCAGTAGAGAATCGCGGCAAGCGCCAATGCGCTCATCACCACCTGCCCGGCCAACCTTTCGATGAGCACAGAGGCTGTCACCTCCCGTAGCCCGAGATGGCGCGCGCGGGCGATGCGTGTCAGGTCGCCGAGCACACCACCGGGAAGGAAAGTGTTGGCTGCGACTGAAAGCCCGTATTCACGCAGTGCAAACCGACGCGATAACACAAGCCCGAGGCTACGCGCCGTGATATGCCAGCGCCATGCCGAAAGCAGGATCTGCCCGCTGAGTGCGGCGATGGCGAGCGCGAGCCAGCGCAAATCAAGATTGCGCAGCAGCGCAAGCACATTTTCGGGTGCAGCGATGGTGAGGGCGAGTGCAAGGAGCCCCAGCGACACAATGAGCCTGAGCCATCTTGCCATGCCTCACTCCGAACTCAGGGTGGTGAGCAGGATGTCACGCAATTCCGACATCGGCCGGGAGCGATGCGCGATGTCCGGGATCAATCCTTCGCTCCAGCCAAGCGCGGCAAAGCCTTCGACAAGATCCGCAGGTCCTACGATATGGATCGGCACATCATAGCCATCGACCCCGGAGACAAATCGCGCGGGTTCATGGTCGCCAAGGATCACCATGAGTGGTGCGCCCGTTTGGGCCATCCGTTCGGTCCAGGCGCCCACGGTTTGCAGACTGTAATCCACAGCGAGGCGGAATTGATCGCGCACGCGGTCATGGTCGCGCCAGACCACTTCCGGGGGATCTCCGGAAAGCGCCCATTGATTGAAGATCGTGCCATCGCCGATTTCCTCCCAATCCACGAGTTCTGGCACGGGCACCCATGGCGCATGCGAAGAAACCAGCGCCACTTGTGCCAGAACCGGGGGGCGGTTGGCCTGTGCGAGTTCCAGCCGCTCCAGCGCCTTGAAGGTGAATTGGTCAGGCATGGTAATCCAGTTGAAGGGCTCGCCTGAATAGCCCAGATCGGCGGCATTGTAGATCGCATCAAAGCCGAAAGCCGCGCCTTCCGGCCAAGCAAAGATATGTGCCGGTTTGATCGCAACCGTCCTGATGCCGGCCTCTTGCGCAAAATGATGGAGTGTCTGGCGCCCGCTTGAGAGCATCGCGCGATAGCGGGCCTGCGTATCAAGCCAGAGCCCGGTGGCAACAGAGCCATGCGCCAGCCAGCTTTGCCCGCCGACCATAGGCGCTCTGAGCCAGCCCGAGCGCATATGCAGACCTGCGTCGCGCAGCGCCGCTTCCTGTTCGAGCAGCGTTGTCACATGGGTGGGCCGGTAAAGCGGGTTCTCGAAGCTCGATCTGCCATATGATTCGATATAGATGAGGAACAGGTCGCGTCCTGCCAGCCGGTCTAGAAACGGGCCTGCATCGCGCATGGGATCATTGCGGGCCAATTCTCTGAATTGTGCCAGATCCTTGCGGGTCTGGCGGAATTGCTCAACCCGTTCAAGCCCCACGCGCCCGGTGAAGGCCGCGCCCGGAAGCGCCTGCGCGAGTGCTGGCGGCAACTGCCATGCGCGCCTTGCCTGACCGATTTCTGCGATTGCAAGGCTGAAGGTGACGATTGCAACCATCACTGCGGCTGGGCGCAGCTTTGTGGGCAGGTGCTGGCACATCCAGACGCCCATCGCCCACCACAGCGCCAATGCCACCAGCCCAAGCCCAAGAACGAGCGCCAATCCTGCCAGCCAAGCAAGCCCTGTGCCGATGCTCCCTTTCAAAAGCTCCCATGCGGCGGGTGCAAGGTTGAAATCTGCCGCAAGGTTGAAGCCGCGATTGAAGGCGATGAACGTGCCCAGATCGGCGAGTTTAAGCACAACGATTGCCATAAGTGCCAAGCACAGCGCGAGTCGCAAGCTCTGCCCGATGCGTGTCGTCCCAGCGAGCATCAGGAGTGCCAAGAGTGGTGGCAGTTCCAGCGGGAAAAGCGCAAATGCGCCCAATGTCATGGCGGCAGGGTGGTTTGGCTGGATCAAAACCAGATAGAGAACAAGTGCCGCAACAAGCTGCCGCATCACCTTTTCCGCGCGAGCCATAGCAGATCACGCGCGAATGAGATCACCATCACACCCAACAGGAGTGCAGCCACCAAGCTGGCAAGCGCAGGGCTGAGCAAGGGAGAGACAAGTGCAACTTGCGTGCCCATCTGAATAGCCGCCAACCGCTTGCGCCAAAGTGCATCGGGCAAGGGCTGATTAAGCCGAGGCCGCAAATGCAGCAAGATCAGGAACGCCGGGCGCAGAAGCCCGAGTGCGACAAACCATAGGCCCACCTGACCAAGCACCACGGCCAAAATCGCGAGGGTAAGCGCGAAAGCGACATCGGTTTCGACATCAATCTTTGCCCCCAAGGGCGATTCCAGCCGCGCGCGCCGGGCCGCCCAACCGTCGAGCCCATCAAGCACAAGCAGCCCGAGTGCGACAGCAGCGAAGGACCAGTTCGGGTCGGCCGGGGGGGCCAGGCATTGGCCAGCAATTGCGCAAATTCCCGCGCCGCGCGTGAGCGTGATGGCATTGCACAGCCCCAGATGCGCGTGCGGATATAACGAGCGTTTGCGAAGCCCCCAGAGTGTCAGTGCGCCACCAGCCGCGCAGAGCATGAATGTAAAGGCCGCCGCAAGTGCGGGCTGCGCACCGCCGGAGTGCAGCGCAAGCCCATAGCTGACAACGGGTGCGGCAAGACACAGCACCACGATGAGCGCACCGCCTTGCAGGGTCGCATATGAGAAGCGCGCGTCCGGGCGGCGGCTTGTGGTGATGTCTATCGTGTCAACCATTCTTCATACTCTAGTGCGAATCTGGCCGCGTCAACGTGCTCGTGTCTCATAACAGGGTCGCGACACAGCTTGTCTTGCGCAAAGATGTGCTATCTTCATACTCGAAGTGCCGCCGATAGCTGCTATGAAGGACAGTATGCCAGACTTTCCAATACCTCCGCAGCGCTATCCGATAATGACGCGCTTTCTTCACTGGATTGTCGCAGTCATGGTGATAGCGACGATTCCGATCGGTGTGATCATGCTGCAAGACGGGTTGTCACGACCAACGCAGGATTTGCTGTTTATCCTGCACAAGAATGGTGGGGTGCTGATCTTTCTGCTGGTGATAATGCGGCTTGCATGGCGTGCGGCAGCTCCTGCGCCTGCCATGCCGTCCACAATGCCCGACTGGCAGGCACGGGCTGCCAAACTGGTGCAGGGGACGCTTTATGCCTTGCTGATCGTGATGGCCGTCAGCGGCTATGTCAGGGTACGCGCTGGCGGGTTTCCGGTAGAGGCGCTTGATGCGCTGGGCTTGCCAGATTTTGTGCCACGTTCAGAGGCTCTGGCCGAGCGGGCGCAATCAATCCATGCTACCGCACGCTTTCCGCTGGCCGCTCTCATTGTGCTGCATATCGGAGCCGCAATGAAACATCTTATTGCGCGCGATGGTGTCTTTGGCCATATCTGGCCGCCTGTCGGGCGTTGAGTATGGGGCGTCGCGGGTTTTTTGGGCCTGTTCTCGCGGCTGCACTGGCCATCAGCGCAGTGCTTGTTTGGCTCCTTGCGCGCGGAGTTTCGCTTGAGCAAACACATCCCGCGCTGGCCGCGCTGATCCTGTCGCTATTTGCCGTAACTGCGACGGCGCTTGCGATATCGGCCATCATCGCGCTGGCGGGGCTGAGGCGCTACCATCGGCTGCCTCCGGCAGCCTTGGATCACCCCCCGGGACGCTGTGCTGTGCTTTGGCTTATCTGTGGCGAGCCGCCTGTGCCTGTCGCTGCCCGTTGTGCGGACTTCCTGCGTGCGCTTGAGGTACGCGGTCAGGGGGGAGGGTGCGATATATTCATCCTTTCGGACACGCAAACCGAGGCAGCGCGCAGAGCGGAGATGCAGGCATTTGAGCCTCTGGCCGGACAAATCGTCTATCGTAACAGAGCAATGCCCACAGGCCGCAAACCCGGTAATCTGGAGGAGTGGCTGCGCCGCTGGGGCGCTGACTATGATACGATGCTGGTTCTTGACGCGGATAGCGGGTTTTCGGTCGATTTGCTGCAACAGATGCGCATGCGGATGGCCGCGCGCCCGCGGCTGGGGCTGTTACAGGCCGCCATCAGTCTGCGCCCCGCAAAAACGCGCTTTGGCAGGATGCTGCGGCTCTCGGCTCGTCTCTCCGGGCCTGTCTTTGCAAGAGGACTTGCACGTCTGAGTGGCGATGCCGGGAATTACTGGGGCCATAATGCTCTGATCCGGGTGCGGGCCTTTGCTCAGGCTACACCCTTGCCCGAACTTTCGGGGCAACCGCCTTATGGGGGGGCAACGCTCAGCCATGATTTTATCGAGGCTGCATTCATTCGACGTGCGGGTTGGGAGGTGGAACTTCTGCCCGATGCGCGCGGATCTTTTGAGGAGACGCCGGAGACGCTCCCCGGGTATTTTCGGCGTGATCACCGTTGGTCGCAGGGGAATTTGCAGCATTTGCGTTATCTTGGCGCGGGGGGGCTGCATTTCAGCAGCCGGGTGCATCTGCTGCTGGGGGTGCTCTCCTACCTCGCAGCACCGCTTTGGTTGGCGCTTGTGCTGCTGACAGGATCCGGCGCTGTGCATGCAACACCTGCGGCAATCTGGCCACTATTGGGTGTTTTGGCGCTTCTGATGGTGCCCAAACTCGCGGGGCTCGTGGCACGGCGACAGGTCATGCGTTCGAAGGCGCGGCGGCGGATTATGCTGCGCGCATTATGGACGGAATTGTCGTTGACGACCCTCTTCGCGCCCCTCGGGATGATGCGGCGTTGTGGATTTATCCTGCAGTTCGCCTTGGGGCGCAATGTGGACTGGGTGCCCTCCGGCCAGGCAATGATGCCACGCCAGCGCCCCGGACGCTTCGAGATGATGGCAGGGTGCGGCGTCATGCTGGCCGTCGCGCTGCCTCAGGCGCTGATTGCGGGTGCGAGTTCGGCGCTTTTGGCGAGCGTGCTGGTGGTCCCGGTAGTGGCGCCGCTTCTGGCCGCGCCGCTGCTTTGGCGGTGGTTCGAGGCAGTGCCCGAAAAAGACCCTGTTGCCGATTACTATGATCGCTCCACTAAGCGGTTTCTGGCGCTTGGTGGTTCTGGCGCGGCGCTTGCAATTCATCGCCCGCTCTGGGCCGAGGGGATTACGACGCCCGTTCAGGCCGCCGGTCATGTTAATCAGCTGATCGCACGGGCCGCCGAGGCAGCGCTTGGCGAACCGCCTGCACAGGTTATTGATCTTGGCTGTGGTGTGGGTGGAAGCCTCTTTCAACTCGCGCAGCGTTGGCCTGAAAGCAATCTTTGCGGGATCACGCTAAGCGCAGAGCAAGTGAGGCTAGCGAGGGAGCATGCACGCGCATTTGGTCTGGAAGGGCGCTGTCGGTTTTTCCGCTCGGATTTCACATTGCCCACAACGCTGCCCCGGTGTGATTTGGTGCTTGCTGTGGAATCACATGTTCACGCCGCGAGTGCAGAGGAGTTTGTGAACGCGGCGATGCGCCATTTGCGGCCGGGTGGGGTGCTTGTGCTCGTCGATGATATGCTGGCCCGCCCCCGCTGGACACTCTCGCACGCGCAGGAAAGCCGGATTGCAGAATTTCAGGTCGGCTGGCGGTTGGGCCACATGCCTGATGGCGCTGGTCTGATTGATGCCGCGCAACGAATCGGCTTTGATCTGATCGCAGAACAGGATCTGACCCCGCTTTTGCGTTTGGACCGTTGGCGCGATTATGCGCTGCGGGTGGCCGGCCCGGTTGCGTCGCGTGCGGGGTTGGCGCGCTTTCCACTGTTCAGCAACATGATTGGCGGCAATGCGCTTACCGAAAGCTACCGTGCGGGAGAGATGCGCTACAAGATGCTGGTGTTGCGCCGTGCCGAGGCCCTGCAATCGGTGGAGGCCGTGGCATGATCTCGCGTCGTGTGATGATCCTGAGTGTGCTCGCATCGGGCGCACCGTGGCCACGCCTGAGCGAAGCGCGGTCGATTCCCGAGACTGCGCAGGCGTTGGTCGAACTTGCCGCGGAGCGCGCGCACAGGCCGTATTCCGCACCCATGCGCGCGATGATCCCGCCGTTTGATAGGCTGGATTATGATAGCTACCGTGGCGTGCGCCCCTTGCCCGGCAAGGCAGGTGATATTTCCATTGGGGATAAGTTCCGCGCTGACTTGTTGCCGCCGGGTTGGCTCTTTTACAAGGGCGTGGATATTGCGCTGCCCGGACATGACACCGCATTCGCACCAGATATGTTCAGTTATGATCCGCAGCTCGTCAGCCCGCCAGCTGCTGAGGCCGTTGCCGCGCAGATGGGGTTCTCCGGGCTGCGCTTGCGGACGCCTCTGAACATGCCAGAGGTCTGGGATGAGGTGCTTGTTATGCAAGGCGCGAGCTATTTTCGGGCCTTGGCGCGTGATACCGTCTATGGCCTCTCTGCGCGGGCACTTGCACTTGGCACTGGCGGCCCGGAACCCGAAGAGTTCCCCCATACCGAGGCGATACGCGTTTTCTCTGCTGATGATCGCGTGCATTTCGGCTGTCTGATCGATAGCCCGCGTGCCAGCGCCGCGCTGATCGTCACACTCATGCCGGGCGAAGTGACGCGAATGGATTGCGCGTTGCATCTTTTTCCGCGCGTCTCTCTGGCTGATGTCGGAATTGCACCACTGACCTCGATGTTCCAGCATAATGCGCTTGGGCCTGCACGAATTGACGATTTCCGCCCGGCTGTGCATGACAGCGACCTGCTGGTGATCGAGAATGGCATGGGCGAGCAACTGTGGCGCCCCTTGGCCAACCCGGCGCGGCTGGAAGTTTCCGCGTTTCGGGACGCCGGACCGCGGGGTTTCGGGCTTGTCCAAAGCCCAACCCGGTTCGCCGCGTTCAAGGATGCAGAGGCGGCATATCATCGGCGCCCTTCGGCATGGGTCCGGCCTCTGGAGGATTGGGGCGCGGGTGCGGTCATGCTGGTCGAAATCCCCACCGAGAATGAATTTGCCGACAATATCGTTGCCTTCTGGCGCCCTGATGCGCCGCTTGAGCCCGGCGGTCATGTGTTCCGCTATCGGCTTGACTGGCTGCCCCCCGGCCCGGAGCCGCTGACTGTGGCTGATCTTCCCTTTCGCCTTGCGCGGATGGCGTCTGGAGTGGAGCCGAACCATCGCACGGGGCGCCTTTTCGTGCTGGATTTCGCAAGCCGCTCAGGGGCCTTGCCCGATCCCTTGCCGCAAGCAGTATTCGGGCCCGTTGAGGGTGCTGTGATTGAGGGCGTTGCGCTTTATCCGCTGGCCGAGACTGGTTCCATGCGTCTGAGCTTCATACTGACGCCGCAGGAAGGCACATCGGCAGTTGAGTTGCGCCTGTCACTGCAGGGCAGTGGGGGGGAGGGCATGTCACCTGTCTTTCTGCATCGCTGGACCCGGACAGAGGCAGGTGGCGTTTGAGGATTGGGCAAAGATATGCCTGAACATAAGGCTAAGTTGAGATAGAGTTTCCCGGGGCCGAATATCGCAGCTCGGTTACAGTGCAATGGGCTGCTCATCGGTCAAATGAGGACAAAACGATCAAAGGAGCCCGGCGCAGAGTGGCCTCTCTGGAAATTAAACGCATTGCCAAGACCTTCGGCGCGCAATCGGTTTTGCCGGGTATCTCGCTTGAGGTGCCGGATAAGGAATTCGTGGTCATTCTCGGCCCGTCTGGATGCGGAAAATCCACACTTCTGCGCATTGTGGCAGGGTTGGAGATTGCCAGCGCGGGCTCGGTGTCGTTTGGCGGTGCGCCTGTCGATCATCTCTCGCCGGGGCAACGCAATGTGGCGATGGTGTTTCAGAATTACGCGCTATATCCGCATCTGAGTGTAGCGGCCAATATTGGCTTCGGTCTGCGCCGGGCAACGCTTTCACGCAAGGAAAAGCGCGCTGCGGTGCAGGAAATTGCGCGTTTGCTCGAAATCGAGTCCTTGCTCGATCGCCGCCCTTCGGAGCTTTCGGGGGGGCAGCGCCAGCGTGTTGCCATGGGCCGCGCGATCATTCGTAAACCGGCAGTGTTCTTGTTCGATGAACCGCTTTCCAATCTCGATGCGCGGCTGCGTTTACAGATGCGCGCAGAAATCCGGGCGCTGCACAGGAAACTGCCCACGACCACGCTCTATGTGACCCATGATCAGGTGGAGGCCATGACAATGGCGGACAGGGTTGTGGTGATGCGTGAGGGCAGGATCGAGCAGATCGGCACGCCCGATGAGATTTATTGCGCGCCGCAATCCATATTCGTCGCGCAGTTTATCGGGATGCCGGCGATGAATATCGTGAGCGCTCGGCTTGATAGGAGCAACTCGGCGCTCACCATAGCCGGAGAGCGGTTTGCGATGCCTGAATTCTGGCCTGATGAGAAGGCGCTGGATGGAGAAGTGACGCTTGGTCTGCGCCCCGAGCATCTGAGCCTTTCGCGCACAGGCGCGGGGCTGCGCGCAAATGTGGATCAGATCGAGCCGATGGGCAGTGAAACGCTGGTCTATCTCTACCATCACGGCACGAGGCTTTGCGCGCGTACACCGCCCGAAACCCGCCTTGCTTCCGGCTCAGAGGTGAAGTTGGGTCTGAACCTGAACCGTGCAGTGCTGTTTGATCCAGTGACACAGAAGGCGCTTTATCGCCCCAACCCATATGAATCGACAACAGGAGAGACCCAATGGAAATGATGCGCAGTTCGATGCTACTTGCCCTGCTTGCCGCTGCTGCTCCAGGCGTTACAAGCGCGGAAGAGTTGATCACCCGCAATCGGGTTGGCCCGTCTGACGCGGAAAATGCTCTGACATTCCGACTGACAGCTTTTGATCTTTACAGCGCGGATGCGGCAACAGCGGCGGCCTTTGCCGAGATGTTTACTGTTTTTATAGAGGCCAATCCGGGCTGGCGAATCGACACGCAATTGCAGACAGGCGCTATCGCGCAGGAACAGGCGCGCATTATCGAGCAGACCCGCGCCGGGCGTGGTCCTGATTGCGCGATGATCGACAGCTCACAGCTTGCGACCTTCAAGGATGCAGGTTTGCTGGCCCCGATGACAGCGTTTTTCACGCAAGAGGAAATAGATGATCTGTTTCCTTTCGTGCGCGAGGGTGTGACTGATGCCAATGGTGATATTGTCGCGCTGTGGTGGTTCACCGATCTGCGCGTGCTTTATCGCGACACAACGCTTGTGCCAGACGCCCCGCAGACATGGGCCGAGTTGCAGAAGGCCGCCCTGAGCGTTGCCAATCAAGGGTTGGAAGGGGTGTTGTTCAATGCCGGTCGCGATGAAGCCGCAGCCTTTGACTGGCTGGCGCATTTCTGGGCTCAGGGTGGTGAATTGGTGGATGCATCAGGCCGTCCGAGCTTCTTTGAGGGCGAGAACCGCGATAAGTTTCTGAACGCTGTGCAGTTTTACGTCGATCTTGTGGAAAGCGGTGCCGCGCCGCGCCGGGTAACCTCGCTCGCAAGCTATGATGATCTTCTGGCCTCGGCGGCGGCAGGCAGCACGGGCATGTTCATCGGGGGTAACTGGATGTATGGGCAGATCCAGAACACGATGCCTGCCGAACAAGCGGCGAATTGGGCAGTATCGGAACTTCCCGGCCCCAGCGAGGATACCCGCGCCACTGGCACCGGGGGCTGGACAATCGCAGCATTGACAGATGATCCAGCCAAAGTTGAAATCTGTGCCGGGATTGCGCGGCTCTATGCCGGGCCAGGAAATGCGTATCAGGGGCTCTTGCCAACATCTGCATCGCTTTATGCAGAATATGAAGCCTTCGCCGGGCCGGAATTCGAGGTCTTCGCCCGCGCGCTTGAGAACGGGCGCGCGCGCCCAGGTGTGCCGATCTATCCCGAAATATCGGAGCAGATTCAGATTCTGCTGGGCAATGTGCTTTCGGGAAGTGCAACACCCGAGGCGGCGCTTGATGCCGCCGCGGCCGAAGTGATGGCCGCGTTCGAGCGGCTCTGATCCGGTAGACCAGTGCGCGGCCCGCTCCAGAAAATGCAGCGAGAGCAGCCCGGACGGGCTGCCCTTCCATGGCTTTTGCCAAGTTTTCTGCTGCTTGCGCTCTTCTACCTTTACCCGGTTTTCGAGGCCTTGCGCCTCGCCTTCACGGATGCGCGGCTTTTCGATGCGACCACGACGCTTTCGCTGGGATCAATCACCGGGCTGTGGGGCAGTGCGCCGCTTGCCACTGTGCTGCGCAACACGCTTGCCTACACGCTTGGTTCGGTGCTGGGCCAGCTTGCGCTTGGATTGTGTATCGCACTTCTGGTCGTGCGGGCAGAGCGCGCAAGGTTGCGCGGAACGCTGGTTTTGCGCACCATCGTTCTGGCGGCATGGGTGATCCCGGCAATTGCAAATGGTATCATCTGGCAACTGCTCTTCTCGGAGGCACCATTCGGAGCGATCAATTCTGCGCTGCGCTTGATCGGGCTTGCGCCAGTTGCGTGGCTCTCGGATCCGGGCAACGCGATGATTTCGGCCATTCTTGCGACGATCTGGCAAGGCACTGCCTATTCCATGATCCTGCTTTACGCCGCGCTGAGATCCATTGATCAGAGCCTTTATGAAGCAGCGGCCATCGATAATGCGACGGGGTTTGAGCGGTTCTGGTTCATTACGCTGCCGCATCTGCGCCCGGCGCTGCTGGTCAATGCGATCCTGATCATGATCATGACGCTGAACATGTTTGACACAGTGCTCGCCTTGACAGGCGGGGGGCCGGGGCGTGCTACCGAGGTACTGTCGCTTTTCGCATATAACACTGTGTTTCGTGGTTTCGAGCTTGGGCGCGGGGCGGCGTTATCGCTTCTGCTGCTGGTTATCTCGCTTGTGTTGACTGTCTGTCTGACACTGCTTTTGCCAAAGGGGCGCAAGTAATGGTGCGTTCCCGTGGTGAGAGGTTGAGCGATATTGCCGTCTATCTGGCCATGGCGCTCTTGGCGCTGGTCTTTCTGCTTCCGATCCTGTGGCTGCTGTCGCTTGCCTTGCGCACGCAGGCTGAGGTGTTTCTGGGTGCGGCGCGTTTCATTCCCGAAGCTCCGACGCTTGATAATTTTGCGAGTGTGCTGCGCGATGGCGGGTTTCAGAGCTATATCTGGAACACTGTGAAGCTCTCTGCGCTTGGGGCGGCCGGGGCGGTCGGTTTTGCGGCGCCTGCTGCATATGCGTTTTCCCGCTTCAGCTTTCGGGGGAAGGGAGCAATGATGCTGGGGATCCTGTCAGTGCAGATGGTCTCGGGGCTGGTGATCCTGATTCCGCTTTACCGGATGCTGGATCGACTGGGGCTGTTGGAAAGCCATTTCGGCACAACCCTTCTCTATATCGCCGCCGGTGTGCCTGTGACGATATGGCTTCTGAAGATCGCTTTCGATACGATCCCGCAATCGCTTGATGATGCTGCGGCGATTGATGGTCTCTCGCGGTTAGAGAGTTTTCTGCTGATCACCTTGCCACTGGCTGCGCCGGGCTTGATTTCTGCCTTCATCCTGAACCTGATCCTGAACTGGTCACAATTCCTGATACCATTCATCATGCTGAGCGCGGATGAAAAATGGCCGATTTCGGTTGCGATCTTCCGCTTTGCCGGGGCAAGCAGTGCAGCGACCACGCAATTGCTTGCCGCTGCCTGTTTGCTCGCAATTCTGCCCGCGCTGGCAGTCTTTGTGATCCTGCAGCGTTGGATCCTCGCGGCATTGATGGCAGGCGCTGTGAAAGACTGAAAAGCGGCGGCATAGGAGCGCAGGTTCAATAGGCAGCCTGGAAACTGCAGCAGGATAGCATCTGCGAAAGACTATCAAACATGCAATTCCGATGGCACCTGCGAATGTGTCGTCATGCGCGGGTCGCGCCATACGGCACTGGTATTCTTGCCAGTGACAGCACAGGCAGGCAGGCGCGCTGTTTCAACTGCGTCAAGGTCACGCAGGCTGCGAGCCTTACTGGCATCTGCAAGATTGCGCAGGCTCTCTGCTTCCATCAAGGCGAGTTGACGCGATGGCACATCGTTATCGACCGCTGCAGATTTCAGCACTGCGAGCACTGCAGCACCCAAGGCATATTCATCTCCAACGATCAGGAATTTCGGATGCAGCACGTCGGTGAGCATATGCCCTGTTCGGCTGAATTCCGGTGCAAAGACAATCTTCGCGCCTTTGAGCGCAATTCGCCTTGCCTCGCAATAACCGACAGGGACTGCAGAGCGGACCACGATGGGGGTGAAGGGCAGCAGGCGATTTGCCAGTTCGATGCGGCTGTCAAGTTCAACCAACCGCACAGCGCCCGTATCGGGATCAGTTGCCAGTGGCGAAGAGATGAATACCATATCAGCGTTGGCAAGTGCTGCGCGTGTATCAAGCGTGGCTTTCAGATCGAGTGAATGGCTTGCAAGATAGGTTTCGAGACAGGGGTCTTCGAGCCCGTATTCGCCCTGATTGATTGCATCGACGCGGTCAGGAACTGGGCCCGTCATGACGACCTCATGGCTGCGCGCAAGGGCGAGCGCATCTGCTGTGGCAACACATCCCAAGCCAATAATAGCGATTTTCATGCCAATGTTCCTTCCTGCTGCTCTGAACACTGGCATATTGTGAGATTGGGGCAGTATTGGGCCAGAACCGTGCCAATTCTGGCGTATTGCCGCTATGTCAGCCGGTCCCAACGCTATAGGGCTCAGCAGCCTATAGCGCCGCCGGATAAGCCCGGCACCTTACCGCGAGGGCGCTCAGTTCTTGCGCAGATGACCGGCCGATTCATGAATGGCCTTGTATTGACCACCGGGCCTATGCGCCCAGAGATAGGCAGGCAGCACTGAGGACATCGGTGTTGGGGTGATGCCGAGATCCGTGAATGTCTTTGCGCCATCGCTCACGATGTTGTCACGCGCGAGGTTGCGGACCTGATCGCGTGTGAGGATGGAGTTCGTGAACAGCCCCAGCGTAACAGCTTGACCAATATCGAGCGCACCGGCCATCACACGCGCTATCGGAAAGGGCACTGTGAGCAGGAGCCGCTTGCGACGTATCTCGAGCAACATCATTTCCATGAGCGCACGGAATGTTGCGATGTCCGGTCCGCCAAGCTCGTATATCCCCGGCTCAACAGGATCTTGCAGTGCCTTGGCCGCTGCCGCCGCGACATCTTCGACATAGACTGGCTGAAACTTTGTCGACGGACCTACCAAAGGCAAGAAGGCGGAGAATCGCGCCATACCGGCGAAGCGATTGAAGAACTGGTCCTCATGCCCGAAAACCACCGACGGGCGCAGGATTACAGCTTTCGGAAAGTGCTGGCGAACAAGAGCTTCGCCTTTCGCCTTCGTTTGCTGATAGATGCTGTCAGAGGCCTCGTCAGCGCCGATGGCCGAGATATGCACCATTTTGCCGACACCTTCCTCAGCGGCGATCCTCGCGATACGCCCTGCGCCTTCAGCCTGAACATCGGCAAATTTATTCCGCCCGGACTCAACCAGAATACCAACGCAATTGACGACAGCATCCGCGCCTTGCATCACTGCGCGCACCGAGGCGTCATCGCGGATATTACAGAAAACGGGCTCTACCTGACCAACAGCGCCATAGGGTTTGACATGCAGCGCTTCGTTCGGCCTACGTACAGCCGCGCGCACGCGCCATCCCGCTTGTGCCATCCTGCGTGCGATATATCGTCCGACAAACCCGGACCCGCCATAGATCGTCACCAGCTTTGACATGCGTGCGCTCCACATCATTCTTGCATGAGGTCTCATTACAAGCGACAGCGCGAATTCACAAGCCGGAACCGTTTTCTCGAGCGCGCCGGTTTTTTCGTCTTTGCCCCGTTGACAGGGCATGTTCCCCGCCATAAAGAGCGTCTCACGCAACCTGCCCAGGTGGCGGAACTGGTAGACGCGCTAGCTTCAGGTGCTAGTGCCCGTACGGGCGTGGAGGTTCGAGTCCTCTCCTGGGCACCAT
>SLDY01000025.1 GCA_007125005.1 Natronohydrobacter sp. | reverse complement strand
CGTGAATGAATAACATCCCAGAACAGCTCAAAATTCAAGAAAAATCGAGCGAGAAGCAAATAATACGCGATTTATGTCAGCTTTTCTGACGCAAACCTGCTTATTTTATTTGACAGCTAAAAAATATATGACATTCTTGGGAGGCTCGGGTGCTTTGGAACGCGCTCGGGAACTGTTCAGGGAGGAACACATGCAAAAAATCATGACCGCAGCGATTGTCGCAACCCTTGGCTTCAGCACTGCCGCGCTGGCAGATTCGCTGACCATCGGGGTAAGCTGGTCGAATTTTCAGGAAGAGCGCTGGCAAACGGATGAAGCCGCGATTCGCGCTGCCCTGGATGCGGCGGGGGCGACCTATGTCTCGGCAGATGCGCAATCATCGTCATCCAAGCAGCTTTCCGATATCGAGAGCCTGTTGGCACAGGGCGTTGATGCGCTGATCGTGCTGGCGCAGGATTCAGCAGCGATTGGCCCGGCTGTGCAGGCCGCCGCCGATGAGGGCATTCCCGTAGTCGCTTATGACCGCCTGATCGAGGACAGCCGTGCCTTTTATCTGACCTTTGACAATGTCGAGGTGGGCCGGATGCAGGCGCGTGCCGTGCTGGAACAGCAGCCCGCGGGTAATTATGTGATGATCAAGGGCTCGCCCACGGATCCCAACGCGGATTTCCTGCGCGGTGGCCAGCAGGAAGTGTTGCAGGCCGCAATTGATGCAGGAGATATCACCATTGTCGGTGAAGCTTACACCGATGGCTGGCTTCCGGCCAATGCGCAGCGCAACATGGAACAGATCCTGACTGCACAGGACAATAATGTCGATGCTGTTGTGGCCTCGAATGATGGCACGGCAGGTGGTGTTGTGGCCGCACTGACAGCTCAGGGCATGGAGGGTATTCCAGTCTCGGGGCAGGATGGTGATCACGCAGCACTAAACCGCATCGCGCTCGGCACGCAGACGGTTTCGGTCTGGAAGGATGCACGTGATCTGGGCCGCGCCGCGGCAGAGATTGCCGTGCAGCTCGCCGGTGGCGCTGCGATGGCAGACATTGAAGGCGCCGAAATGTGGACATCACCAGCCGGTACTGAAATGGTCTCGATGTTCCTTGAGCCCGTGCCAATCACTGCCGACAATCTCTCGGTCGTCGTTGATGCGGGCTGGATCAGTCTTGAGGCGCTGTGTCAGGGCGTCAGCGGTGGCCCTGCGCCTTGCAACTGATCTGCGTCTGATACCAACCAAGCGGGGCGGCTTTCACGCCGCCCCATCCCGAATGCGCGCCACGGCCCCGGACGCTTTGCGACGCCAATCAGGATACACCTTATGAGCACCCCTAAATCTGCCAGCAGCGCCGCGTTATCCGGTGCGAAACCCCGCAAGCCGCGCCTGATGGATGCGCTCGAAATCGACACGCGCCTACTGGGTATGATCGGAGCCTTCATTCTGGTGGCGCTGGTTTTCAATGTCCTGACCGATGGTCGCTTCCTGACCCCGCGCAATATCTTCAATCTCACGATCCAGACTGTCAGTGTGGCGATCATGGCCACGGGTATGGTGTTCGTGATCGTGACCCGCCATATCGATCTGTCTGTAGGTGCGCTTCTGGCCACCTGCTCGGCTGTCATGGCCATGATGCAGACCGCTTGGCTTCCGCAATATCTGGGCCTGCCGCTGGGCCATCCGATGATCCCCTGGCTTGCGATCGGGGCAGGTATCATCACAGGTGCGCTGATAGGGGCGTTTCAGGGCTGGCTTACCGGATATCTGCTGATCCCAGCTTTCATCGTCACGCTGGGCGGGCTTCTGGTCTGGCGCAATACGGCATGGTATCTGACCAATGGTCAGACCATTGGCCCGCTTGATCAGACTTTTCAGATGTTCGGCGGAATCAATGGCACGATGGGCGAATTCTGGTCCTGGGTGATCGGCATTGCAGCAACGCTAGCCGCGCTAACCGCACTCTGGGCCAAGCGCCGCGACAAGCTGCGCCACGATTTTCCGGTCAAACCGCTCTGGGCCGAAGCCACGCTGGGCGCGATTATTGCAGGTGCGATCCTTGGCTTCATAGCGATCCTGAATTCTTATGAAGTGCCCGCCGCCCGTCTGCGCCGCGATTTCGAGGCCCGCGGCGAGGTTATGCCCGAAGGTTATACAGCCGCCTATGGTTTGCCCATCTCGGTGCTGTTGCTGATCGTTGTTGCCATCGTGATGACGGTGATTGCCCGCAAGACGCGGTTGGGGAGGTATATCTTTGCTGCAGGTGGCAACCCGCAGGCGGCAGAACTCTCAGGCATCAACACGCGGCTTCTGACTGTCAAGGTCTTTGCCATAATGGGCGCGCTCTGTGCGATCTCGGCTGTTGTGGCCTCTGCGCGGCTGACCAATCATTCCAATGATATCGGCACATTGGACGAATTGCGCGTTATCGCCGCTGCCGTGATCGGCGGCACCGCGCTCGCGGGCGGGCTTGGCACGATCTATGGTGCCATTCTTGGCGCACTGATCATGCAATCGCTGCAATCGGGTATGGCCATGGTCGGGGTGGATGCGCCCTTGCAGAATATTGTCGTGGGTTCGGTGCTGGTGCTCGCCGTGCTGATCGACATCATCTACCGCCGCCGCACAGGGAAGGGATAGTGACATGGCGCCACTTGTTGAAATGCGCAATATCTCGATTGCCTTTGGCGGGGTGCAGGCGGTTGATGATGTTTCGATCGATCTTTATCCCGGCGAGGTTGTGGGGCTTCTGGGCCATAACGGGGCTGGCAAATCCACGCTGATCAAGATCCTGTCGGGCGCTTACCGCGCCGATAGCGGCGAGATCTGGATTGACGGGAAGAAGGCCACGATCAACAGCCCCCGCGACGCACGCGCCCATAATATCGAGACGATCCACCAGACATTGGCGCTTGCCGATAACCTGCCCGCACCTGCCAATCTGTTTCTGGGTCGCGAATTGCGCACCATGTTCGGCTTTCTCGATGACAGCCGCATGGAGGCCGAGACGACAAAGATTATGGCCCGGCTCAACCCCAATTTCAAAAAGATCGCGGAACCTGTGAGCGCACTTTCGGGCGGGCAGCGGCAGTCAGTCGCGATTGCACGCGCAGTGTATTTCAATGCGCGCATCCTGATCATGGATGAGCCCACCGCAGCACTTGGCGTGCATGAAACCAAGATGGTTGCCGATCTGATCATGGAACTGAAGGCGCAGGGGTTGGGTATTTTTCTTATCAGCCATGACACGCGCGAGATGATGGAATTGTGCGACCGCGTGTCGGTAATGAAAAATGGCCAGCTGATCGGGACAGAACGGGTCGAGGATGTAACCGAAGATGAAATCCTGTCGATGATCATTCTGGGCAAGAAAGCGCCCGAGGCTGTGTGATGTATCTGGGCCTCGATCTGGGCACATCGGGCCTGAAAGGGCTCGTGATCGATGCTGCTGGCGGACCTGTCGCGGAAGCGAGCGCGCCGCTCAGCGTGTCGCGCCCGCATCCCGGCTGGTCTGAGCAGGATCCTGCGCAGTGGATTGCGGCGGCGGACACGGTGTTGCGCGCACTTGCCGGGCAAATTGATATGAGGCGCGTTGCGGGCATCGGGCTCTCGGGCCAGATGCATGGCGCAACTGTGCTCGATGCCGCCGATCAGGTGTTACGGCCCTGCATTTTGTGGAACGATACGCGCGCACATGCGCAGGCCGCAACGCTCGATGCCGATCCGCGCTTTCGCGCCATCAGTGGCAATATTGTCTTTCCAGGTTTCACGGCCCCGAAACTGGTGTGGATGGCCGAGGAAGAGCCAGAGCTTTTCGACCGCGTGGCCAAGGTGCTTCTGCCCAAGGATTACCTGCGGCTTTGGCTGACGGGGGCGCATGTGGCAGAGATGTCGGATGCGGCCGGCACAAGCTGGCTGGATGTCGGGGCGCGCGACTGGTCGGAGGAGTTGCTCGCGGCAACAGGGCTGTCGCGCGCGCAGATGCCTGCGCTTGTGGAAGGCAACGAAATCTCTGGCGGCCTGCGCGCCGCTTTGGCGTCTGAATTCGGGCTCCGCGCGGGCATACCCGTGGCTGGCGGGGCAGGAGACAATGCCGCGACTGCCATCGGGCTCGGTATTGCCGGAGCGGGGCAGGGCTTTGTGAGCCTCGGCACCTCTGGCGTGCTGTTTGCGGCGACGGAAGCCTATACCCCCGCACCCGAAACGGCCGTCCATACCTTCTGCCATGCCCTGCCGGAAACATGGCATCAGATGGGGGTGATCCTTGCCGCTACTGATGCGCTGAACTGGTTCGCCACCGTCGCAGGCGCAAGCCCTGCCGATCTGACCCGCGATCTTGGCAGTCTGCAGCCACCGGGCAAGACCGCCTTCCTGCCCTATCTGGGAGGCGAGCGCACGCCGCTGAATGATGCGGCCATTCGCGGGGCGTTTATCGGGCTGGAACATGCCACAGACCGTGCAGCGGCCACGCGTGCAGTGCTTGAAGGTGTGGTCTTTGCGCTGAAGGATTGCCAGCAAGCGCTGGCGGCTACGGGCACACGGCTGGACAGCCTGATCGCGGCCGGAGGTGGCGCACGCTCGGACTATTGGCTTTCTGCTCTGGCGACTGCGCTTGATCTGCCAATCCTGCTGCCCGCAGCAGGTGATTACGGCGCGGCCCTTGGTGCTGCGCGTCTTGGGCAGATGGCCATAACAGGGGCTGGGCGAGAGGCCATGCCGCTGCCACCTGTCGCCCGCGAGATTTTGCCAGACACCAAGCTGCGCCCGGCGTTCGAGGACGCTTATCAACGCTACGGCGCTGCACAGAATGCCATCAAGGAGCTAACATGACCGATTTCTTCACAGGCATCCCCGCGATCACCTATCAGGGGCCGGATACGGATACGGATTTTGCCTTCCGCCATTACAACCCAGATGAAATGGTCGCAGGTCGCCGGATGGAGGACCATCTGCGTTTTGCCATCTGCTACTGGCACAATTTTGCTTGGCCTGGCGGTGATCCCTTCGGCGGGCAGACATTCCTGCGCCCGTGGTTCGGCGAAACCATGGAACACGCGAAGCTGAAAGCCGATGTCGCCTTCGAGATGTTCCGCATCCTCGGCGTGCCATTCTTCTGCTTCCATGACGCCGATATGCGCCCCGAAGGCGCAAGTTTTGCCGAAAGCACGCGAAACCTCGAAGAGATGGTCGAATATTTCGCCACAAAGATGGAGGCGGGCGGGCCGAAACTCCTCTGGGGCACGGCCAATCTCTTCAGCAACCGTCGCTTCATGGCGGGTGCGGCGACCAACCCGGATCCGGATGTGTTTGCCTATGCCGCCGCGACAGTGAAAACCTGCATGGATGCTACTCACCGGCTTGGGGGTGAGAATTATGTGCTCTGGGGTGGGCGCGAAGGCTATGAGACGTTGCTCAACACCGATCTTGGCCGCGAGTTGGAGCAGATGGGCCGCTTCCTGTCGATGGTGGTGGAGTATAAGCACAAGATCGGCTTCAAGGGCGCGATCCTGATCGAACCCAAGCCGCAAGAGCCTACCAAACACCAATATGATTATGATGTAGCAACGGTTTACGGCTTTTTGCAGCGTTTCGGGTTGGAAAAGGAAGTGAAGGTCAATATCGAACAAGGCCATGCCATTCTGGCAGGCCACAGTTTTGAACATGAACTGGCCATGGCTGCATCGCTTGGGCTGCTCGGCTCGATCGACATGAATCGCAATGATTATCAATCGGGCTGGGATACAGACCAGTTCCCGAACAATGTACCCGAAGTGGCGCTAGCCTATTACGAGATTCTGCGCGCAGGTGGCTTCACCACAGGGGGCACGAATTTTGATGCGAAACTGCGCCGTCAGTCGCTCGACCCCGAAGATCTGATCCTTGCCCATGCGGGCGCGATGGATGTATGCGCACGCGGTCTGAAAGCTGCGGCAGCGCTGCTGGAAAATGGGGCGCTGGAATCGGCGCGCTCGGCGCGTTACGCTGGATGGGACCGCCCCGAGGCGCAGGCAATGCTGCAAAGCGACCTGGAGACGATCACCTCGGGAGTGCTGGCCCAAGGGATCGATCCGCAACCGCGCTCAGGCAGGCAAGAGCGGCTGGAGAATCTGATTAACCGCTTCATCTGATCGTGAGAGATCTGAGGCGAAAACTGCGTGACCGATTGCATCCATATCGCAGCTGCGAGGAAGCTGACCCCGATTGACAGCGGCAAAAGTCTGGCCGCTGTCAGTTCTACGCCTCGGGCACAGCATCAGCGGCGCCACACTGCCAAGGCCAGAAGGAAACCAGCGCCGGTTGCAATGGCCAGTGCCATATCCGGACGCTTGCGTCCGATGTGACGAGCAAAGGTTGAGGCTTCTTTCACGGTCTGTGGCCCGGTCTGCTTCTGATTATCGGAAAGCGCAGCAAATCCTGCCGAAGCGCTTTGTGTTGAACACGCTTAGTTATCCGGGTGTTTCACTTTTTCGCGCATACCGATCAGGGCTGGTTTTGTCCCCGCATAAACCCCCCAGGCCTCGGTTGATCTTGCAACAGTCACACCGCCGCCAACAACGCTGCCTTGTGCTATGACGACATCTGTGAGGATTGTTGCCCCTGCGCCCACGAATGCATCCTTTTCCAGCACCACCTGCCCACGATGCACATTGCGCTGATCCGCACTAACCATGGGGCCGGAACAACGCGCACCCCCTTTGAGGATCTCGGTTGAGGTTATAAGCTGGCTGCCAGTGGCTATGCAGCTGTAGTCATCCGCACGGAAGGCACCGCCACCGCTGATGAATACGTTTGGCGCAATATGCACGCGCCGGCCTATCTGCACGGATTTCGCCATGATGATCACATTCTTGTCCAGGAAACAGAACTCCTTGAGTGTGGTATTCTCTGGAAAGGCAATGAAGACACCCTGTTCTATGATGACGTTGGACTCCATTTTGCGGATGACGCCGCGATAATAGAGCGCCCTGAGATAAACCCCCGCAAAGCTTGGAAGGCCACGGGCGCCGCCGATGATCAGCCTCACAAGCATGGCGTAAATCGGGATCGGAAGGGTGAGGATGATGGTTGCGGATCGTTCGAACACGACCAGCAGACCCCTGATCGCAGTGATGGCAATCACGCGCTCCATAAACGAATAGAGGCGCGACGGCTGGCCTGTTTCCGCTAGACATGCCTGATTGAGATGCCCGAAGAAGGATTCATCAAATGCTGGTCTCATTTTCCCTGCCTCAAGGGGCCGCTGACTTTGAGAGCGCGCTCAGGATCGTGGCTGTCATCTCCCGCATTGAGGAAAGGGGCAAGCGGCGCGGGGGGGCGCGGCAGATCGGGAAAGAAGCGCCAGCTGCCAGAGGAACGTGGATCGAGAAGCACCCGGAGCGTCAGCACGATCAGAAGCGCATATGTCCGTAACCCTTGATTGCGAACATACCATTCTTCGAGCGCGCCCTTGAAAGGCATGATTTGCGTGTCATACGCCTGATCGGGATCTAGTGATCCTCGCAGTATCTCCTCTTCGGCGCGAAACACGATCGAGCCTATACCTGAAAGCCCGGGGCGGACTCGGATGATGGCGCGTTGTGCGGACAGCGGAAAGGCATTGAAGCAACGTGCTGTTTGCGGCCGCGGGCCAATCAAGCTCATATCACCTCTGATGATGTTCAGAAGCTGCGGCAATTCGTTTATCTTCGTGCGCCGCAGGAAACGCCCGACTGGAAGAACGCGCGGGTCATCCTTGATCGTCAGAGTGCCAGTGCCCATTTGTGGGCTGTTCTTGAGCATTGTGGCGAATTTCAGCAAACGGAAAGGCGCGCCACCACGCCCGATGCGTGTCTGGCGATAAAAGACCTCCCCTTCGCCACTCATGCGCAAGATCAGGATAACGACAATGAAGAGCGGTGCCAGAACCAGCAGCGCAATCCCCGAGAGCAGGCAATCCAGACTCCGTTGGATCATTGGCTACATCCTTGAGTCGAGATATTTGCCAGTCTCCTTGTGATTGAAATCCGGCAATATTGAATTGAAAAGGGCGACGATCTCGGCCTTGCTCCAAGGGATCTGGCTGCGGATGCGTTCGATTTCGGAGAGGAAATACGCAAGCCGCGCAGGATCGCACTCAGCAGCATTGCGGATAACACCGACACTGTCGAAGCGACCCAGATCAAGCGTCTCTGTACTGGTGAAGAACTGCTCGAAATCCTTCTCACCTGTGGTGTCGGACTCGAAGAAATAGACCGGCCAGCGGCCCTGTGGGATTAATTCGGCCGCGCGTTCACGCGCCTCATCTTCGGATCTGCACCGATGTGGCGCATACCCCTGCGCATGAAGATAGCGCTCTGCAATATCGGAAAGCCGGATCAAATTCAGCGTCGCGCTGATCTTGGGAAAGAAAATATCCCGGTTCTCGCCCAGCAGGCAGGATAAGAGACATAATTCCCCTGCTTCCTGCGGCGTCAGAAAATAGCGCTGCACATCTTGAGGCGCGGCGATCGGCTGGCGCTTGGCGAACCTTTGGTTGAAGCCATGCAGCAGCGAGCCATCGGAAAAAGCGACATTTGCAAAACGCGCTGTTGAAACAGGCAATGTCTCGCTTGCCTGAATGAGAAACATCTCCATGATGCGCTTGCTGGCTCCCATCAGATTGACAGGGTTTGCCGCCTTGTCCGTGGAGACGCTGAAATATTTGCGCGCGCCCGCTCCCTTTGCCGCGTGCAGCGTGGCGATGGTGTTGAGGATGTTGACTTCGATCAACCGCATCAGGGTGAAAGGGTCTTTTTCGGAGCGGACATGCTTGAGTGCAGAGAGATTGAGCACATAATCATAACCCTCACTTGCAGACATCAGAGCCCGGAACTCGCACCTGCCACAATCTATCGCAAAAGTTCTGAAATCGGCATCGTTGTAGCCGAGCGTGCTGCGGATATCGCGCACCAACTCGACCATATTGTTTTCGCTTATATCAACGACATGCAATACCTTGGGATTGCGGCGAAAAATCTCGCGCGTGACTGCCTGTCCGATCGTCCCGGCCCCGCCGATCACCAGAAAGCGTGCTCGTCTCACCAAAGCGCGCAAGGCCATATCGTGCTGCGCGATATCATTCTCGAAGAGGGCGTTGTCCCGACCGATGATTTCAAGAATGTTCATGACGCCGGCCGGTACAGTTGCGCTGCGGGCACGCTGGAGGGCAGGTTCACAACACGCGCAGAGAGCCAGACCGAATTTGCTAGACCATCATGCTCGCAATTTGCGAAGGGCGAAAGCTCATGCATCAACCGCCAGACCGGGCGTGTCATGACGCCGCAAGAATTTGTGGCTTCCAGAAATTCATCGCGTGCCTCCCGGTCTTCAAACCGGACAGCGTTCAGCCAGTTGTTGGTTGTCATGCCGCAAAGCGGTTTGATGAAATGGAGATCAAGCTCGGCGCAAAAGTCGCGATAGCGCCCCGCAATTTCGGCTTTGATCTTCAGTATTTCCGGCAGCCTTTCCATTTGTGCGCACCCAAGAGCGGCATTGAGGTTTGGCATCCGGTAATTGTAGCCCACTGCATCGTGGTAAGTTTGCCAAGGATGTGGCACTTTTGCAGTCGTCGTCAGGTGCTTGGCCCGGTCTGCCAGCGCCTCGTCATCGGTCAGGATCATGCCGCCCCCGCCTGTCGTGATAATCTTGTTGCCGTTGAAACTCAGGATACCGATTTTCCCGATTGTGCCTGTGTGGCGGTCTCCGGCGTAACTGCCGAGCGCTTCGGCGGCATCCTCGATCAGCACTATGCCAAAATCACTGCAGATTTCCGCGATTTCCATAATCCGGCAGGGAAGTCCGAAACTGTGCATCGGCACACATGCCGCAATGCGCGCGCCTGTCCGTCGGTTTACGCAGCGCCCTTCGCGTATAACGGTATTGGCGTCGAGCCAGTTGCGCAAAGCGACAGGGCTCATGCCGAGCGTGTCTGCATCGACATCGACAAAAACCGGGCGCGCGCCAAGATAGCTTATGGCATTGCATGTGGCCACGAACGTTAGTGCTTGCGAGATCACCTCCTCTCCTGCGCGAACCCCTGCAAGGAGCAACGCCATATGCAAAGCGGAGGTGCCGCTTGTTGTTGCAACGGCGCGCGCGGCTCCGGTGTAACATGCAATCTGCTCTTCAAATTCAGACACATACGGCCCGATAGACGATACAAGATTCGATTCCAGTGTTTCGAGAAGGTAGCTGCCCTCATTCCCAGTGAAAGCGGGGTGATGAAGCGGAGTCGGGGGGGCTCCGTAAATCTCTGCGACCAATGCGATTATGGCCTCGGCTTTCGTGATGGGGAACGTACCTGCATGTCGTGTCATGAGAAGCCTCGCACCCGGCCATAGAGTTCATGGGGTGCGATTCTGATAGCACTACAACTAAAAGTTGTAAAACATTAGTTACGCTCCGCGCCAGCGAGCGCAACGCTTTTCAGCTTTACTGTACCAATCGAAAACCCTGACAAGACCTGCAGGGCGCAAGAGGCTCTGCGCGCGAAGGGATATCAGCCAAAACGGCCTGTGACGTAATCATTCGTCCGCGACTTTCTCGGATTGGTGAATATCGTGTCGGTGTCGCCATATTCGATCAGGCGGCCAAGATACATGAAGGCAGTGTTGTCAGACACACGCGCGGCCTGCGCCATCGAGTGTGTGACGATCACGATGGTATAGGTGCCCTTCAACTCCTCGATCAACTCCTCGATCCGCGCAGTTGCGATCGGGTCGAGCGCAGAGCAAGGCTCATCCATCAGAAGCACTTCCGGGTCAGAGGCCACTGCGCGCGCGATGCACAGGCGCTGCTGCTGACCACCCGAAAGACCCAGCGCACTTTCGTTCAGCCTGTCCTTGACCTCGTTCCAGAGTGCGGATTGCTGTAGGGCGCGCTCGACGGTTTCGTCCAGAATGGACTTCTTGGACACCCCATCCACACGCAGCGGGTAGGTGATGTTGTCATAGATCGACATGGCAAATGGATTGGGCTTCTGGAACACCATACCCATCCGTTTGCGCAAGGCGATGACATCGACGCCCTTGGCATAGATGTCAAAGCCATCGACCGTGATCTGACCCTTGATGCGAAGGTCATCCACCAGATCGTTCATTCGGTTCAGACAGCGCAGCAATGTCGATTTTCCGCAACCCGATGGGCCAATGAGGGCGGTTACCTGACCCTTCTGGATTTCCAGATTATTGTCGAAGAGCGCCTGTTTCTGGCCGTACCAGAGATTGAAATCCTTGATATCCAGCGCAGAGCCTTCTTCTGATTTCTTGACGTGATAGGAAGTCGGTTCAAATTCCAGGGTGTCTTGCATGGATTTCACTCAGAACTGGCCAGTTGCGTATTTGCGCTTCAAGCGGTTGCGGATGATGATGGCGGTCGCGTTCATCACAACGATCAGGGCAAGGAGCAGAAGCGTGGTGACGAAGACCATGGGCTTACCAGCCTCGGAATTACGCGACTGGAACCCCACATCGAAGATATGAAAACCCAGATGCATGAAGCTGCGATCGAGATGGATGAAAGGCGCAAAACCGTCGATCGGCAGCGCCGGGGCGAGTTTCACCACACCGACCAGCATCAGCGGCGCAACTTCGCCCGCGCCCCTTGCCATGGCGAGGATCATGCCGGTCATGATGCCGGGCAGCGCCTTGGGCAGCACCACATAGCGGATCGTCTGCCATTTGGATGCTCCGCAAGCGAGTGAACCTTCGCGCATCGAGCGCGGCACGGCTGCGAGCGCCTCTTCGGTCGCCACGATCACCACGGGCACAGTCAGGAGCGCCAGTGTCAAGGAGGCCCAGAGGATGCCGCCCTTGCCGAAGGTCGGGTTGGGCAGCGCCTCGGGGAAGAAGAGCTGATCAATCGTGCCGCCCATGGCATAGGCGAAGAACCCCAAACCGAAAACACCGTAAACAATTGATGGAACACCAGCGAGATTGTTGACTGATATACGAACAATCGAGGTGATGCGCCCCTGTTTGGCGTATTCGCGCAGATAGAGCGCCGTGATCACGCCGAAAGGTGCCACAAAGACCACCATCAAGAGCGTCATCGCCACTGTGCCGAAGATCGCGGGCAGCACGCCGCCTTGGGTATTTGCCTCGCGCGGTTCTGCCGAAACGAACTCCCACCAGCGCGACAGGTAAATGCCGAGCTTGTCGAAAAACCCAAGCGTATTGGCGGGGAAGTAGCGCACGATCTGGCTGATCTCAGGCGAGATCTGGCGGCCATCGACTTCTTCGAGCGTGACGGTGAAAGCACGGTCGCGCGCACGGATCTCGTTCACTCGCGCCTGCAGGACCTGAAATTCGGCCTGAAGCTCTGCAATGCGCTCCTGCGATGCTGACACTGCTGGTTGCGCGGCCTCTTCGCCCTGCCGCAGCACCGCGCGGCGTTGTGCAAGCCGCTCGCGCTCGATCAGATGGTTGATACGGCCTATTTCCTTGCGCTCGATATTGCGGATCTCGCGGAATCGCTCGCGCGCGGCGGCTTGTTCGCGGCGGAATATGGCCGGATCATACGCCATCTGCTGGCCATCGATCTGCATGCCGGCAATGCGACCAATAAACACGCCCCAAACCTGCCGCTCGAAATAATAAAAATCCTCGGGCCGGGTGATATTGGCGACCTCGAAATCCGCGACCCAGCGGAAATCATCGCCATAAAGATCGAAATTGGCGGTCTGATAAAGCGTGCGGAAGGCGAAACCATCATTGGCCTCCACTTCGGCGCGCACGGCCTCGTCCAGCGGGCCAAGCTGCGGGCGAAAGACTGTCCCGCGCCGCTCTGTGCCGGCAGTGACGGTGCCATCGGTTAGCTCGACGTGATCAATGGGCTTGGGCCAGAACGTGGTTGCGCCATTATAAAGCACCACCATAAGGAAGACGGCAATCATTATAATGCCGAGCGCGAGCGCCCCGCCGAAACCCCAGAGCGCTGGCTCGCCAAGCGCAGAGAGATCCGCCGAGAAACGCCGCCGCTTCCGTGGTGCAACTGTATTGCGCGCAGCGATGCCCTCTGCGCCAGCAGTACCGGAAGCGGGTGGAAGGTTTTCGTTCAGGCTGCTCATAGCTGTCACCAGACCTTTGGGTTACAGATTGAAAGCGCGCTTGCGGAAGCGCTGGCGGATCAGTTCCGCGCCCGTATTGATGATGAAGGTCATCACAAAGAGCGTAAGGGCCGCGAGGAACAGGATCCGGTAGTTCGTCCCGTCCCGCACAGCCTCCGGCAACTCGATCGCGATGGTGGCCGAGAGCGTGCGCAGGCCCGAAAAGATGTTCCATTCCATGATCGGGGTGTTGCCTGCGGCCATCACCACGATCATCGTTTCGCCCACAGCGCGGCCCATGCCCATCATCACAGCTGAAAACACGCCCGAGGCGGCTGTTGGCAGCACAACCCAGCGCGCCGTCTGCCAGGGTGTTGCCCCGCAAGCCAGTGACGCAGCGCGCAGATGACCGGGAACCGCGTTCAGCGCATCTTCGGCCAATGTGTAGATATTGGGGATCACCGCGAAGGCCATGATGAAGCCCACCACCAGCGCGTTCCTTTGCTGGTAGCTGTCGATGAAGCTGCCGCGCGGATCATAGCCGATCGATGTCAGCAGACTGGAAACCGCAAAGGACAGGATCATGGCAATGCTCAGCAGAACAATCCAGCGCCCGGCGTCGATCATGCCCGCGCGTGAGCGGTCCATCCCGTCGATGAAATCACGATAGTGATGGCCGAATTGCTTGCGAAACGCCCATGCTGTGATGAAATAGCTCAAGGGCAGCAGGATCAGGAACATGAAAGGCGTGCCCGTGCCGATCCGACCTGTTGTCCATTGCTTGAAATCGCCCGAGAAGAGCAGGTTTTCCAGCCCGACACCCAACCGAGAGGCTATCCATGCGGTTACGAGGATCGAGACCCCCATCAACACGAATTTCGGAAAACCGTCATATCTGAGCGCCACCGATGCAGGCAATGTCTGCCAGACGAAAGCGCCGATCATCAGCCCCATAGGCAACGCAAAGAAGCCCAATAGCACCGCGCCGATCCATTCCTCGACCAGCGGCGCCAGCACCAGCGCCGCGATGAAGCCCAGCACCACGGTCGGCAGCGATTCCATCATCTCCATCATTGGCTTGACGGTCGCGCGCACACGCTTGTCCACGAATTCGGAAGTGTAGATCGCGGCCATCAGCGCAATCGGTACTGCGAAGATCATGGCATAAAAAGCCGCCTTGAATGTCCCGAAGATCAGCGGGACCAGCGAGTATTTTGGCTCGACCGTGTCGGTTCCAGCTGTTGATTGCCAGACAAAGCTGGGTTCGGAATAGCCTTCATACCAGACATTCCCGAACAACACCTGCAGCGTCACTTCGGGATGGGGCACGTTATACTGCCAAGCTTCAACCTCGCCCCCGCGTGAGGCCAGCATCACCCCGTTAGAGCGCGGGAAGATCATGGCAATCGCATCGGTCGTCACTGTGCCAGAGCGCGACAAGCGGAACTGCACCTGATCGGCGGTCGATTGATACACCCAGACATTGCCTTCGGCATCTGTCGCAACGAATTCCTTGGCTCGTTGCGCCTCGGAGATATCGATGATGGCGGCGGGCATGCGCGCATGCGTTCGCGCCCGAACAAGTTCGCGCCCGTCGGTTGTGGCTGTGGTTCCGGTTTGCAGGCGGAAATAGACCATCAGATCGCCTGCTTCCGTGCCGACAACAAGCGCATCCTCTGCGGTAAGGAACGACATCGACGTTACCGCGACACCTTCGTCGGCCACACGCACACGTTCTGCCAGCACCGGGTTTTCGGCGTCCCGTAAGTCATAACGGTAGACGAAGCCATCGCCTGCCGACACGAGGACACGGTCGGCATTGCCTGAAACCAGAATACCTGTCGGCTCGACACCTGGTTGCAGCCCGAGGGGGGGCAATTCTGTAGTGGTGGTGGTGACCGTTTCTTCACCGGTCATCATGTTGACCTGTGTGCGCGCGCGGCTGACACGCACCTGATTGGCCGCGTCGATACTGGCAAAGGCGATCACTGGGCGATCACGGGTTCCGCCGATGCGGTAGTCAAGGCCGATGATCGGCTGATCAGAGATCTGCTCGCGCGCGCCAAGTTCGATCACGGGTTCCAGCGTGCGGAAATCGCCTGTGCCGACTTCGGTAAAAATGACCCCGTCAAGCGCGCGGTCGCGGGCATCAAGATCCGTCAGGCCCGATGGAAGGTTACGGCGCGCGGTCGATGTATTCTCGACGACCAGCGTCGCAAACCGCACGGCACCATCGTCAAATCCGAGTGCGATCCGGTCGCGTTCGACTGTGCCGCTGACAGATGTGACGGTCGCGCCGTCGAAATCCCATTGAACGCGGCGCAATTCCTGGCCTGTCGGCACATGGAACGCGACGACACGTCCCTCGGCGGCCAGGGCGAGGCCGACAGTCTGGAATTCATCGGCGTTGACCCAGATGACTTCCTGATTCGTGTCGAGTTGATACCGGACATTGCCCTGCAATTCGCCCGAAGACATGAGCGGGACGACGACGCGGAACAGGAACAGCATGATCCCGAGCACTGCAACGATAACAAGCAGCCCTCCGACTGTGATAACACCGCCTGCGAGCTTCTCGCCGATCTTGACGCTGGCGCGTGTTGTCATCCTGCGCTTGCGGGCAGAGGCCGCGCGATCCTGAGTGCTGGGCGGTGCGCTTGTATCGCTCATCTGAACCTGTCCATGGAAAAAGAGCATGGGCGGGACGGCATGAAACCGCCCCGCCCGGCTGACCTTTGGTTCTTACTTCAGGCCAAAGGCTTCAAGATCGAGATCGGCAATGCGTGCCGTGACCGGGAAGAAGCCTGCGCGAACAGCATCTGCCTGCCCCTGCTGGCTATAGACATAGCGCACGAATTCCGCGCGCAGAGGCTCCGGCGGCTCGTTCGGGTTGACGTTCATGTACACGAACAGAAAGCGTGCAATCGGATAATCGCCCGACGGCGCGTCATCGGTCGAGTAGCACACGCCGTCTTCGCCGCGGATTTCCAGCGCGCGGACGTCGGCTGTACCGTAGCCGACACCCGAGTAGCCAATGCCACCGAGGTCAGCGGCAACGCCCTGAATCACAGTCGAGGAGCCGGGCTGTTCACGCACTTCGGGGCTGAAGTCCCCGCCGAACAGCGCAACGTCACGGAAGAAGCCGAAAGTGCCAGAGGCCGAGTTGCGGCCGTAAGCTGCGATCGGACGGTCTGCCCATTCACCTGTCGCACCAACCTGACCCCAAGTGGTGATTGGCGCATCAGCGCCGCCGTTGCGGGTTGAAGAGAAAATCGCGTCAACTTCCTGCAGCGAGATGCAGGTCACAGGGTTGTCGCGGTGCACAAATACACCGATCCCGTCAATAGCGCCGCGCAGCGGCAGCGGCGGGTAGCCGAAGCGGGCTTCGAATTCTTCGATTTCCGAGCCACGCATCGCGCGCGACATCGGGCCGAACTGGGCCGTGCCCTCGATCAGCGCAGGCGGAGCAGTTCCCGAACCGGCACCTTGAATCTGGATTGCAACATTGGGATAGAAGCTGCGGAAGCCTTCCGACCAAAGCGTCATAAGGTTATTCAGCGTGTCGGACCCGATCGAGGTCAGGTTGCCCGATACACCCGAAGCGGCCTCATAGACCGGCAGGTTCGGATCAACATCGGTTGCATTGGCGGCACCCATGGACAGGGCGAGCGCCGAGGCGCTCAGCGAAAGAGTGATAGATTTGCGCATGAAACGCTCCTGTAGGTCTGCGCCCGGATCGGGCAAGTTCAACGACTCGCCTGATAGCCGCTTCACATGACAGGACTGTGACAAGCAAATTTTAGGTGCAGTTTATGGCTGGATCGGGAGCATTCGCCAGAACAGCAACAAGGATAACAGCGCCATTCCACGCGCCAAGAAAGCATTCCGGCTGCGGCGCGGGGCCACAGCCAGCGGATCTATTGTTGCACTGCAGCGGCGAGCGTTGTGATCGCGCCCCGGTTGTCATTCGCCACAATGGTGTAATGCAGATCTTGGCTGCTCCAATACGCCATCACCCCGTCGGCAACATCAACAACACGCAGATCGTAATCGCGCTGCATCGTCCATTTTGGTGCCATCGAAACAGTGACACGCTCGCCCTCCGGATTGCGGAAGAAGAATACCGCAACCGGGCGCTCCGCATCCATGATCAGCCGCGCAGATTCTACTTCATATCCAAGTCTTTCCAGTTTGGGGCTATCGACTTTCTGTTGCATCCGCTCTGAAATCCAGTCCAGCGCGGATTCAATATCCTCACCAGAAAATTCAACCTGCTGATATGACGCCAGACTGTAGGCCGCGTGCCCAGCAAGGGTTGGCGCAATGAAATAAGGGTTGTCCGCAAAGCGGAGTGTTTCGCTGGCAGATGTATAAAGCCCATGCGCGCTCCAGCCAGCAACGAACAGCACAACGCCTGCCGCTACGCGTCGCAACCCGTCGCGCAAGAACATTCCTCGCCATTTTGCCTTGCGCAATCTGGTCGCCAACTCGCGTTCCAGTGCAGCTATTTTCAAATTCCGGGGCATGTCATCCGCGCTGCGCCCATGGCTGTAAAGCAGATTGTCAAAGTGACGCAATTGCGCCACCGCCGCACACGCCTCGGGATCATGCGCAAGTCGTGCTTCGATCGCAGCCATTTTTTCAGGCGGGAGCTGCCCATCGATATAGGCCATCAACTCCGGATCAAGGGCAAGGTCAGTATCCTCTGGTTGCGTCATGAGCCTTATCCTTTCCGCTTCAAGATGGACAATTTTCCGCTGCCCACGCCCTGAATGATCTGGCGCAAGGCCGCTCGCCCCCGACCGAGACGTGACATGAATGTTCCCAAGGGCACATCAAGGCTGCGGGCGGCTTCTGCATAACTCATTTCACGCAGCGCAATCAGAATGATGGGATTGCGCTGCGCTTCTGGCAATTGGTCGAGCGCTGAAAGCACCTGCTTGAGTTCCAGTTGCGTGTGCTGACAGTCATTAGCCAATGGCTCTGGTAAATCAGCGGCCGCATCCATGCGGGTCTTCTCGCGTCTGAGGGCGCTGATATGGGTGTTGTAAAGGATACGAAACAACCACGGGCGAAGGTCTGACCCCGGCTGAAAACTGTCGGCCTTGGCGATTGCCTTAACCAGTGTTTCCTGCACCAGATCATCTGCCGCATGCGGGTCACGCGTGAGAAGCAGCGCATAGCGACGCAGACTTCCTATATGTTCATGCAGTTCCGATTTCAGGCTCACGATGTCATCCTGTAGCTTGTTTCAGAGACATACGCAGCAACCGCATGTTTCATCCATAAAATCTGAAAAAATTTGTTCGCAGGGATGAAACCCCGCCGCCACGCGTTTTCTGATCAGATAATGGAGTTTGAGATGGCGAATGATCTGATCATCCGGCCGCAAGTGCCTGCAACGCGGCCCAAAACAAAATTGCCGGGGCTGATTTTTGGTACAAAGCTGCGGGTGATAGCAAAGCGCAGCGTGTTTCTTCTTGTTGCTGCCGCCGTGATTTATTTTGGCGTAATCGGTAATCTCATGCACCGGATTGATGCCGATCTGTATTTCACACCGCCTCACCCAGTCGAGGGGGGTAGCCATGCTGTCAACATGGCCGAAGCCCTGATCCTGCGCGAAACAGCGGAGAACCGCTGGACAGCAAATGATCCGATCTTCTTTCCCACTGCGTTCCACGACAATATGCCCAATTTCCAGCGCGGTATGATGCGCGCATTGAGCCGTTTCACAATGGAGCTGGAAAATCAGATAGGCCGGCTGAGAGGGTCATCTGCGATTGACAGTGACCTAGAACGCGCCACAGGTCTGCTGCAGTTCCCGACTGATGTCTGGCTTTTCGATCTGGATCAGTCGATGCTCCCGATCCAGCCTGCAGATACGCAATACGAGGCCGCCGCGCGTGCCTTGCGCTCATTCAACAGGCGCGTTGCGTTAGGGGTTGCCGTGTTCGAGACCCGCGCCGATGCTCTGGCCATGACTGTTGAGCGTATGGCAGGTGAACTCGGCGCCCGAGCCGCAATCGTTGATGATCATGTCAGCCTTGATGGGTTCATCATCGACTTCAAATCAGATGATATCTTCTATTTCAACAAGGGTATGGCCTATGCCACCTACCTGCTGTTACGCGAACTGGGCCGTGACTTTGAAGGTATCATCCGCTCACAGGGGCTCACGCGTGTTTGGGCACAAGCCCTTGAAAGCTTGCGCCAGGCCTCGCAGCAGAATCCGCTAATCGTTCTTAACAGCTCTGGTGCACAGAGCATTCTGGCCAATCACCTGCATCTGCAGGGTTTCTACCTCAAGCGCGCAATCCTGCAACTTGATGAGGTTGCCCGCGTCATTCGAGCAAACTGAGCCAGTTTCAATCCACATGCTTTCCCGGGCCCCTGCGGCCCGGACCATTTGTTGACCGTTTGAAACTGGTGGATTTTCTTACCGAAAAAAACCGGGCGTTGTTTTGCCCGGTTTTGTTTGCCTGATCTCCGATATCTCATTCGGCGGCGATGGCATGGCGGTGGGGTGCTTCTGAGACGGCATCTTCGCCAACAAGGCGCAAGATTTCAGATGTCATCTGCGCATCCCGTTGCGCGCGCAATGCCAGATCCTCAACATCAAGCGCCAGCGTGCTGCGCGACAGACCAATACGGTTAAGCTGGCGTTCATTCAGGCGCAGTAAGGCGGCTGTGATGATTACCATGTCGCGCTCTTCCAGCCAATTCTCATACGCCTCGTGATCTCGATGGATGAGGCGGCCCCATAGGCCGATAACCCCATCCTTGGGCTTGGGTGCCAGGGCATATGTCAACGCATTTTTGGTCTTGGGCATTTTATCCTCCTAATGGTTGGCATGGAATCTACGCTCAGGGTCAAGGTTTCATCCCCGCCTCACTGTGGCGTGACTCCCAATGCCTCATCGGGCACGCAATAGAGATTGGCACCTGTCTTGTCGCAGACAGTAACTTTGCGAAGGGCCGCGTATGCCTTCAATGCGTCGGACCAAAACAGCGGCCAACGCGCCGACACTTCGTGGGCCGGGCATAGAATCGCCCTGCCCCGCCGATCAGTTCTAACCCTCACGCAGCTTGCGCACGCTCCATCTCGGCCAGCATCCGATCGACCTCCGGCCTGCCCTTGGCAATCGCAGCCGATTTTACTGGCCCATAACCCCGGAACTCCATCGCCGCCGAGAGAATGGTGCGAGCCTGATCGGCGGTCTCCATGCTTACCAGCGGGCCAAGCCGCGATAAGATGCCCTCATACCAATCGATCAATTCGCGCTCCTCGCGCCGGTCATGACCATAGCGAAAAGGATCGAGCACCGTGCCCCGCACGCGGCGCATGGCGGCCAGCCCACGCATCAGCGGGGTCATCCATGCCCCGAAGCTGCGTTTCAGCGGACGCCCGCGGGCGTCCTTGCGCCATGAGAGTAACGGTGGTGCCATGTGATAGTTCACCGAAAACCCCGGCTCGAACTCTGCCGCAAGCTGTTGCTCGAAGCCCGTCCGGGTATGGAGCCGCGCGACCTCGTATTCATCCTTGCAGGCCATCAGACGGAACAGCGCCTTAGCGGCAATCAGGGTCAGATCATCGGCCAGCCCTTCAGGCAGGCTCGCCCTGAACTGCGCCAGCCTGTCACGATACCGCGCGGCATAGGCATTATCCTGATACTCGGTCAGGAAGGCCGCGCGATGGGCCATTACCTGATCCAGGGTTTCAGGCAGTTGCTCGGGCACTTCCTGCGGCAGCCGCTCGGGATATACCGCCATCAGCCGACCGATATCGAATGCACGATGGTTGCGCGAGACCGCTGTTCCATTCAGCACGATGGCCTGCCGCAGTGCCAGATCGCTCGCGGGCACCAGCCCTTTCTGCCATGCAAAGCCCAGCATCATGACATTGGCAAAGACCGCATCCCCCATCAGCCGCTCAGCCAGCCGGTTGGCATCGAACGCCGAAAGGTTTTCCGCGCCAACAACCCCGGCGATTACCTTTTCGCGGGCCGCAAGTCGCAAATTCGCATCGCGGTTCAGCACCAGATCGCCTGTCGGCATCTCTGCGAGGTTCAGCACCATTCGCGTGCCCTTGCTGTAATGCTGCGAGGCCGCACTTGAAGAGGAGACAACCGCATCGCAGCCGATCACGGCATCTGCAGCGCCGCGGTCGATGCGCACCTGATGGATCTCATCCGGCCGCGCGCCAAGTCGGATATAGCTGAGCACTGTGCCGAATTTCTGCGCGAAGCCGGTGAAATCGAGCACGCTCGATCCTTTGCCCTCCAGATGCGCGGCCATGGTGATGAGCGCGCCCACTGTCACGACACCCGTGCCGCCCACGCCTGTCACAAGCAGGTCATAGGGCTGATCGAGCGTTGGCAGATCGGGCGCGGGAAGATCGGCAATGGCTGCATCCAGATCGAAATCCGTACCGGTTTTCTTGCGCCGCACCGCCCCTTCAAGCGTCACGAAACTGGGGCAGAACCCGTTGAGGCAGGAGAAATCCTTGTTGCAGGATGAAAGATTGATCTTGCGCTTGCGCCCGAGCGCAGTCTCGACGGGCTCCACCGAGAGGCAGTTGCTCTCCACCGAGCAATCGCCGCAGCCCTCGCAGACCAGCGGGTTGATCATCACGAAACGCTTGGGATCCTCCGCCTGCCCACGCTTGCGGCGGCGGCGCTTCTCGGTGGCGCAGGTCTGCTCATAGATCAGCACGGTCACGCCCTTCACCTCGCGCAAATCGCGCTGCACCGAGTCGAGCTCGGCGCGGGGGTGGAGCGTCGTACCCGTCGGAAAATCACGCAGGCTGAATTTCTCCGGCGCATCCGAGACCAGCGCGATTCGCTGCACGCCTTCCGCGCGGCAAGACTGCGCTATGTTCTGCACGCTGATCGGCCCATCGACCGGCTGGCCGCCGGTCATCGCCACGGCATCGTTATAGAGGATCTTGAAGGTGATATTCGCGCCACCTGCCACAGCCTGCCGCACTGCGAGCGAGCCGGAATGATACCATGTCCCCTCACCGATATTCTGGAACATGTGCTTGCCGCCGTTGAACTTCTGCGCAACCGTGATCGGCACACCCTCACCGCCCATCTGCGCGAAACCGACCGTGTTGCGGTTCATCCAGCTTGCCATGACATGGCAGCCGATACCGCTGGCGGCTTTTGATCCATCGGGGAGTTTGGTCGAGGTATTATGCGGGCAACCCGAACAGAAATAGGGCGTGCGCTTGGCCCCTTCGACATTGAGCAGGATCGGCGGCTGAGCGTTCAGTGCCTTGGCCTTCGCAGGCAGCGCTTCATCAGGGAAATGGCGGTCGAGCCGTTCAGCGAGAATCGGCACCAGTTGCAGCGGTGACAACTCGCCACTCCACGGCACCAGATCGCGGGTCGCTGCGGCGTCATGCTTGCCGACCATCTTTTCGGGCTTGTCGCCGGGCCAGTCGTAGAAATATTCCTTGAACTGGCTCTCGATAATGCCGCGTTTTTCCTCGATCACAAGCACCTCGCGCTTGCCGCGCACGAAATCGAGTGCCGCGCGGCGGGCAAGCGGCCAGACCATGCCGACCTTGTAGATATCGATGCCAAGCCTGCTGCAGGCCGCTGCATCCAGCCCCAGGAGCCGCAGCGCCTCCATTGTGTCAAGATGGCCCTTCCCGGTCGTTACGATCCCGAATTTCGCATCGGGCAGATCATATATGCGCCGGTCGATCGGGTTGGCCTCGACAAAGGCCTCGACCGCGCGCAGCTTGTGGCCGATACGCGTCTCTATTGCAGGGCTGGGCAGGTCAGTCGCACGCACATGCAACCCGCCGGGAGGCAGGTCGATCTCTGGCAGCGTAAAGACGCGGTCTTGGGGCAATTCAACGGACTGCCCGGATTCGACAGTCTCCGAGATCGCCTTGAAACCCACCCAAGTGCCCGAGTATCGCGACAGCGCATAACCGTATTCACCGAAGCTGAGATACTCCGCTACGCTGGCAGGATTCAGGCAGGGCATGAACCACGTCATGAAGGCCACATCGGACTGATGCGGCATTGATGAGGAAACACAGCCATGATCATCACCCGCCACCACCAACACACCGCCCTTCGGGGCGGAGCCATAGGCATTACCATGGCGCAGCGCATCACCAGAGCGGTCCACGCCCGGCCCCTTCCCATACCACATGCCGAAAACGCCCTCATAAGCGCAATCGGGATCCAGACTGGCCTGCTGCGCCCCCAGAACCGCCGTGGCCCCCAGATCCTCGTTCACTGCAGGCATGAAAGTGATCCGGTTTTCTTCAACCAGTTGTTTCGCGCTCCAGAGTTCCTTGTCGAATGCACCCAACGGCGAGCCACGATAGCCAGAGACAAAGCCACCCGTATTCAACCCCGCCGCAGCATCACGGCGCGCCTGATCCAGAAGGATACGCACAAGTGCTTGGGTTCCAGTCAGAAAAACCCTGCCCGTGCTGCGCGTGTAACGGTCGGATAATGCGTAAGTCTGGAACGCATGGCGCTGATCGGTCATCGGGAGGCCTCCTGTCTATCGGTACAGTTTAGCAGCTCTTGCTGGATGAACAGACCAGAATGCTTTTCATTTTTCTGTATTTTGGTATGATTTGCCAATTGAAGAATAACTGATGGTAAAATCATTCAATGAAGCTCGATGATCGGGATTGGCACCTGTTGCGGCTTCTGCAGCAGGATAATCGCCTCGCAATATCGGCACTGGCCGCTGAGGTAGGGATGTCCACATCCGCCTGCTGGCGCCGTATTCGCCAGTATGAAGAGGCCGGTATCGTCACCGGTTATGGCGCACGCGTGGATCCGGCAAAACTTGGTTTCGGCTTTCAGGCAATTGTTCATGTGCATCTGACACGCCATGATCCTGCACAGCTTGTGGCGTTTATCCGTGCGGTCGAGGCACGCAAAGAGGTCATGGACTGTTTCGCGACAACCGGGCAGGCTGATTATTATCTGCGTGTCCTGTGTCACGATATTGCTGCCTACAATCAGTTTCTCGAAACATTTCTGTTCCGCTTGCCGGCAGTTCAGAGCGCACAGACAAATGTCGTGCTACGTGAAATCAAATCAGGCACAGTCTGCCATGTCTAAGCCAATGGAAGCAGGAAAAATAACATGACCCACTTCAAGGCCGTGGTGTTCGACTGGGCGGGCACGATGATCGATTTCGGTTCTTTCGCACCGATGGGTGTGTTCGTGGAAGCGTTTCGTCATTTCGGGATCGAAGCCACCATCGCAGAGGCCCGCGCGCCAATGGGGGCTCCCAAGCGCGACCATATCAAGACAATGCTCGCAACACCGCGCCTCTCGGCAGAATGGGAGCGCGTCCATGGCGCTCCGGTTTCGGACGCTGATATCGACCGGATCTACGAAGTCTTTGTGCCGATGAATGAAAAGGTGGTGGCGCAATATGCAACCCTCGTACCCGGTGCGGCGCGGATGATCGCAGAGCTCCGCGCACGCGGCCTCAGGATCGGCTCGACCACCGGATATACGCGCTCGATCATGGAGCGGGTATTTCCCTTGGCTGCCGAGCAGGGTTATGCGCCCGATAACTGCGTTTGCGCTGATGATTTGCCGGAGGGCCGCCCCGGACCTTTGCAAATGTATCAATGCTTCATCGACCTGCGCGCCTATCCGCCAGAGACAGTGATCAAGGTGGATGACACCGAACCCGGCATTCTCGAAGGTCTAGCGGCTGGCTGCATGACTGTGGGAGTAGCCCTTTCAGGTAATCACGCCGGACTGACCCCTGAAGAGCTTGCCGCCCTCCCTCCTGAAGCCGTCGCGGCGCTGCGCGACAAGGCAACTGTCGCTTTACGGAGCGCCGGTGTGCATCATGTCATTGATACAGTTGCCGATCTCCCTGCCCTGATAAACAAACTCGAGACCGCCGCATGATCCCTTATGGGAGCCTGCAGTATGGTTGCATCTGATGCAATCCGATATGTGGGCCAGAGTGCCAGTACAATCAGCCTGAAAGCGCTCATCCTGCAGATTTTCTGTTCGCTCTCGACGAACGCAGCATTCCAAATGGCGTAAGTCGTGGCGAGTGAAGAATATGCTTATGTTACAGCCCAATCAGTAGCGCTCATGCGCCCCAACTCGGAGGATGTTCGATGCCATCCGGATTTCACCATCTGACTGCAATCACAGCGGGTGTGCAGGCAAATGTCGATTTTTATGCCGGCTTTCTCGGCCTGCGACTGGTGAAGCAAACCGCAGGGTTTGCAGATGGCGAGCAGTTGCATCTTTTCTATGGCGATGCAGCAGGCAGCCCCGGCAGTCTGATAAGCTTTCTTGTATGGGAAGCGGGTGCACGCGGGCGTGCAGGGCATGGTCAGGTTTTTGAGTTTTCGCTTGCCGTGCCGCCCCAAAGCATCGGCGACTGGCTGACTCGCGCATTGAAGGCGCAAATCCCGGTCGAGGGGCCAGCACAGGAATTCGGCGAGCCGGTCCTGCGGCTGCGTGACCCTGACGGGATCATTGTCAAGCTGGTGGGCGCGGGTCTGCCCGCCTTGGCCCCGCTGCCCGATCCGATAGCCCCGAGGCGCCTGCGGTCGATAACACTACTCACCGAGGCACGAGATGATACCGCTCAATTCCTTTCACGCTTTGGGTACCGCAACGGCCCGGTCGAGCGTTCTGTGCTGCGCATGGTGTCGAATAGTGATGTGATCGATCTGCGTGATGGACGCGGCTTCGTGCCCGCAATCCCCGGTACCGGGATGATCGACCATATCGCATTTCGCGCGGCTGATGCGGAAGCCCTGCGCGCCATGCAGCTTAACCTTGGCGCGGCGCAAGGACTGACCGAAATGCATGATCGCCGATATTTCCGGTCGCTCTATGTCCGTGATCCTGCCGGTCATCTGATCGAATATGCAACCGACGGTCCGGGCTTTACCGTAGATGAGAGCCCCGAGGCCCTCGGCCAGACGCTCTTTATTCCGCCCCATGATGCAGTACGCGCAGAGCAATTGCGCGTGATGCTCCCACAATTCGTTCTTCCCGGCGCAGAAAGGATGCCCATGCGAGACCTGCCCTTCATCCACCGTTTTCACACACCGGACAACCCTGACGGCTCTACCATCGTGCTCTTGCATGGCACGGGCGGGAATGAAGCCGATCTGATGCCCCTGGCCCATCGCATCGCACCGCGCGCAACCTTGCTGGGTGTACGCGGCCGCTCCACCGAGGAAGGCATCAATCGCTGGTTTCGCCGCTACGATGCAGTAACCTATGATCAGGCAGATATACGGTCTGAGGCAGAAGCCTTCACAGGGTTTATGGAGGGCGCGATCCAGAGCTATGGCCTGGATGCGACGCGCATCAGCTATCTGGGCTATTCCAACGGCGCCAACCTTCTGGGTGCAGTGATGTTGCTGCACCCGGGGCTGGTGAAGCGCGCTATCCTCCTTCGTGGCATTGCGGCACTGGACAATGCACCAGCACCAGACCTGACTGGCACCGATGTGCTGATACTGTCAGGCGCACAAGACCCTTTCGCCCGCATGGCTCCTGCGCTTGAGAAAGCTCTGCGCGAGGCCGGGGCTGGCCTTGATGCACGAACTATCCCAGCAGGCCATGAGCTGGATACAGCGGATCTGGAGCTGACGAAAGCATGGCTTGAAGAGCATTTGGCCAACTAAGGCCCCTGCCCGCGCGCCATCTTGCAGCGGGCTCAGACCTCCTGCCCCTACCCTGAAGGCAGCCTTTACCGCCAGACCTGGCGGCAGGTAGCCGCCCATCACTTCAGCGGCTTCAACCCCGCTTCAATCGCTGCGCGGCGCGGCTCAAGGAAGGGTGGCAGTGACAATGCCTCGCCCATTGTCTCGAAAGGCTCGTCTACCGAAAAGCCCGGCCCGTCTGTTGCAAGCTCAAACAGGTTGCCACCCGGTTCACGAAAATAAAGGCTACGGAAATAGTATCGCTCGACTTCGCCAGAACTGGGCACCCGAAGGGCATTCAAACGTGCGGCCCATCCGCTGAGGGCTGCTTTATCGGGTACGCGGAAGGCAACATGATGCACTGCGCCTGCGCCCTGACGAGAAACCGGCAGGTCCGGTTGCACGGCCACATGCAACTCGGCTGAGGGTCCACCCGCACCCATCTCGAACACATGCACGTGACCCGCGCCATCTGGGCTCGCATAATCCCGCACCTTCCGCATCTTCATCAGTTGCGTCAGTACTGCCTCGGTCGGGGCCAATTGTGGCACCGAAATGGTAATCGGCCCCAAGCCGCGGATCTGGTGCTCTTGTGGAACGGGACTGCGTTCCCACGGATGCACCTCTCCGGGTGCATCTGCCGTCAGGCGAAATCGCTGTCCCTCCGGATCCTCGAAATCGAGTGTAGCACGGCCATCCGTCTGTGCGAGATCGCCCGTTGCCAGTTTTGCATCGCGCAAACGCCTTGCCCAATAGTCAAGGCTCGCCTCCGCCACGCGCAGCCCGGTGCGGGTGATCGCGTTTGTGCCCCGCCGCTCTGGCGCGACAGGCCAATCAAAAAAGGTCAGATCCGTGCCGGGGCTGCCCGCCCCATCTGCAAAGAACAGATGATAGGCGGATGTATCATCCTGATTCACGGTCTTTTTCACGCGCCGTAGCCCAAGGGTTTCTGTGTAGAAACGATTATTGCCCGGCGCGTCAGCGGTGATTGCAGTCAGGTGGTGAATGCCAGTAAGATCCATAAGTGGTCTCCTTTCCTGCCATGAATATGATATGTAGAGCGCTGAATTCGTAGCCCGCCTATCGCCAAACCAGCGTTCACGATTGCCGAACAGCAAAGGTAACTTTAATCTGCGCGCATGCGCTACACCCTCGACGAGATCGAAACATTCCTGTCAGTGATGGAACATGGCACCGTCACAGCTGCCGCAGCGCATATGAACCTGTCCAAATCGGTTGTCAGCAAACGTATTTCCGATCTGGAGCGCGCCCTGCAGGCCGCGTTGTTTCTGCGCAATGCAGGGCGCGTCACCCCGACCGAAGCAGCTATGCGCCTCGCAGAACAATTGCGCCCCGCCTTGAGCGCCCTGACAGCCGCGACCGAGAGCGCCGCTTGGGGTATGGATGGCGAGGCGCCGCTGCGTGGGCGCTTGGCCATCACCGTTCCGATGAGTTTTGGCACGTTGTTTCTGAGCCCGATCCTTGCGCGCTTTGCCCGCGCCCATCCCAAGCTGGAACTCCGCATCGATTATGATGATCGCTCGCGCGATCTGGTTCGCGACGGATTTGATCTTGCCATTCGAATTGGCGAAGCCCGCGATGGAGCCTTGATCGGGCGAACCTTATGCATGGACCAGATGATCGCCTGCGCCAGCCCTGACTATCTGGCCCTGCACGGCCATCCGGCCACGCCTGCTGATCTGGCAAACCATCAGGTGCTGAGCTACAGCCACATGCCAGATGCACAACTGTGGCAGTTCGAACAGGAAGGTAAACTTATCCCAGCGCCCGTTCGCAGCTACCTGACGCTGAACAATGGCGAAGCGATGAGAGATTTCGCGCACGCCGGACTGGGGCTCGCCATGCTGCCGGGCTTCATCGTTGCAAAACCGATCGCAGACAACAAGCTGCAACCCGTTCTTCAAGGTTACAAAACGCGCAAAATGCCCATTCTTGCAGTATGGCCGCCAATCATGCCGATGCCGGCCAAGCTGCGCAGCCTTGTCGATCATCTTGCGCGGGAGCTTGCAGGCGGGCGACCTTGGACACCAGTTGAGCACTGATCACTCACGGCTGTCCCGTGCCCCGCTGATTGCGTCTGTGTGATCTTGATGAGGTGAATGCAATATCCGCGTCGGCTTTGCCTGCGTCGATCCAACCGCAACCAGCTCTTCCGGTTTGTCGAAGCGCTTGCCAAGATGTCCATATTTTATTGATCATTGTATATTTAATGTTCAATATTTGTCATTTTTGAACACAACTCGCCAATCTTCGTGCTGCGTATTTCCATACATGTTATGTTGCGCGTGAACCCGCGCATCTAATTGCGCTGTCGTTTCGCTCAATCCATGCAAATAAAGGCCGTTCAGTTGAGCAGTGTCTGAGAAAGCGCCCTTGCATTCGTTTACAAACGGTCGTTTATTGGTCGTATCCGCAACTGAAAAAAGCAGGATTTGATGCCCCTGATTGGCTATGCGCGCGTATCTACCGAGGATCAGACCCCCCTGCCCCAGTCGCAGGCCCTGAAAACTGCGGGCTGCATCGAGATTCATGAGGAACAGGCCTCG
>SLDY01000071.1 GCA_007125005.1 Natronohydrobacter sp. | reverse complement strand
CCACCCGCCCGCCCCTGCACGCCTCGCGGGCGCTGCCCATGCCCGTGGCATGGGCGGGCGCAGGGTGTCAGCTATTGCCGCCTGCAAACCGGCCCGCATCCTCCGCCGCGCGGCGCAAGGCATTGGATTTGTTGACTGTTTCCTGATACTCGGCCTCAGGGTCGCTGTCATAAACCACGCCGCCGCCTGCCTGAATGTAGAGTGTTTCGTCCTTCAGCACTGCGGTGCGCAGGCAGATGCACATATCCATCTCGCCATTGGCGGCGAAATAGCCCGCGCCGCCACCATAGACGCCACGTTTCTCGGGCTCCAGTTCATCGATGATCTGCATCGCGCGCACCTTGGGCGCCCCCGAGACTGTGCCGGCAGGCAAGCCCGCAAGAAGCGCGGAAAGCGCATCCTGCCCATCCGCCAATTCACCCACCACATTCGAGACGATGTGCATCACATGGGAATACCGCTCAATGATGAACTCCTCAGTCGGGCGCACTGTGCCGATCTTCGCGATGCGCCCCACATCATTGCGCCCCAGATCCAGCAGCATCAGGTGTTCGGCAAGTTCCTTTTCATCAGCCAGAAGATCGGCCTCATGGGCGCGGTCTTCCTCTGGGGTGGCACCGCGGGGGCGTGTGCCCGCGATGGGCCGGATCGTGACCTCACCGTCGCGCAGCCGGACGAGGATCTCTGGGCTTGCGCCAATGATCTGAAATGGCCCGCCAGAGGAGGCGAAATCGAAATAGAACATGAAGGGTGACGGATTGGTGCGTCGCAGCGAGCGGTAGAGCGCGAAGGGCGGCAGTGCAAAGCGTTGTGACCAGCGCTGCGAGGGGACCACCTGAAAGATATCGCCAGCACGGATGAATTCTTTCGCGTGCTGCACTGCTTTCAGATAATCGGATTTTGTGAAGTTGGAGGTCGGCACGCCCAGAGGTGCGGCATCGCTGCGCAATTCGCGCGGTGCCTGCGGTACAGCGCGCTCAAGATCGCGTACAGCGTCCATCACCCGTTCGGCAGCTTGCGCATAGGCCGCGCGTGCTGAGAGCCCTGTGCCCACCCAGGCAGGCGCGACCACGATCACTTCGCCTTTGACCCCATCAAGCACAGCCACCACCGAGGGCCGCAGCATAACTGCATCGGGCACGCCGATCGGGTCGGGGTTCACATCAGGAAGATGCTCGACCAGCCGGATCATGTCATAGCCCAGATAACCGAACAGCCCCGCAGAGGCAGCAGGCAGCCCTTCGGGCATCTCGATCCTGCTTTCCCCAAGAACAGCGCGCAGCGTATCGAGCGGATTGCCCTCGAGCACGTCCCACGAATCCGGGTCGAAACGCGCATCACGATTAATGCGGCTTTCTGACCCTCGGCACTCCCAGATCAGATCGGGCTTCATCCCAATGATCGAATATCGCCCGCGGACTTCACCACCAGTGACGGATTCCAGTATGAAACTGTCGCGGCTGGCTCCCGCGAGCTTGAGATAGAGCGAAACCGGCGTATCGAGATCGGCCGCCAACCGCGCATATACAAGCTGGTTCTCGCCCCGGTTCCAGCCGGCCTCGAAACTGGCGAAATCGGGGATCAACTGTGCCATGTTGCCTCAGAAATTTGCCTGTACGGCATCGATCATCTGCTGATTGATCCGGATCGGGGTGGATTGGCGCAGATTTGCGCCAAAGTAAGCGAACAAATCCTGAGCAAGGCTCTGTTCTATCTGCATCTCCAGAGCACTCCGCAGGTTCGCGACATCTTCAAGCATCAGGTCAGGGCTGTTGATCTCATGCAACTGCAGAACATGGATCCGAGCTGTTCCCTCCACAATCCGAACCTCTCCGGGAGACATCTCGAAAATCACTCCGATCAGGTCGCGTGGCAGATCGGGAAGAAAATCAGTGCGCCGTACACCATCAAAGCGCACTGGCGCGATGGAAAGGTCAGCGGGCGCCTGTGTATCGGTTGCAAGCGCATTTCTCAGGGCATCGGCCTCACCACGCAATGCTTCCAGAATGCGGTTATTCTGCCAGTCCGTTGTCACCTGCGCCCGGATATCTTCCAGCGGCCTCGGTGCTGCGGGCAGGGTCTCAATGAATTCCAGTGCAAACAACCCGCCATCCTCAAGTGCGCCGATTTCAGCAAAATCACCGGCCTGAACAACCGCGGCTTTCTCGCGGAAGCTCTCATATGCCGCGATGCCCTGCGTCATGTCCGGGCGCCAGTCGATCTGGCCCGAGCGCATATCCGTTTCTGTTGCGAGTTCCTCGATTGTTGCCCCGCCTGCCAGCAAATCTTCATACAGATCGTAGTTGTCAGAAATCGTCCGGCGTGCGAGATCGGAAAGCTGTTCGTCGCGCAAGATTTCACGTGCCTGTTCGAAACTGGTTTCCTGCGCTGCAAGAATAGCATTCATCCGGAACAATGCGGGGCCTAATGGAGTATCGGCGGGGCCAACCACACCGGGGGTCTCGAGCGCAAACACCATATCGCCAGCCGCACCTAGCTGTGTGCGGCTCACATCGCCCATATCGGTGTCCTCCAGATCAAGCCCGCGTTCGGCGACAAGAGTCTCGAAATCAGCTTCTCCGGCGTCGATACGTGCCATCGCAGTCTCGGCGCTTTCGCGATCCGGGAAGACCAGCCGCTCGACCAGCCGCCGCTCGGGTTGCGAAAACTCTCCGATGCGCGCCTCATAGGCCGTGCGCAGGATGTCATCATCCACGTCGAGTGTGTCGATGACCATGTCGGGCGTCACCACGGCATAGGCGAGACGCTTGCCTTCGGGCTGCATGTAGCGTTCGATATTGGCATCATAGAATGCCTGCAGCGTCGCTGCATCCGGCAGGCCGACGGGCTCGGATAAATTATCAGCAGTCAATGTCGTGATCGATACATCGCGCGTTTGCGCCTGATACTCCAGCAAGGGCGTGACCACGGTTTGCGGTGCGGCAGCGCCGCTGATCACAGCCAGTTGCAGAATCGAGCGCGCGACATCCTCACGGATCGACGTTTCGAATTCTCCCTCGCTCATACCGGCGTTTTGCAATGCAAATCGATAGGCTTCACGGTCGATCTGCCCATCAAGGCCGCGAAATGTGCCAATCTGCAGGATCTCTTCGCGAACAGTTGCATCACCTGCAGAAATGCCAAGCCTTGCAGTCTCGTTATCCAGAACTGCCGATGTCACAAGCTGCTCGAGCACGATTTGATCCATGCCGAAAAGCCGTGCCTGCTCCATCGTGATTGCCTGCCCGAACTGGCTTTGCAGCGCGCGCAATTCGTTTTGCATCGAGCGGGCATATTGATTGGCGGAAATCTCGCGATCCCCGACGGTAGCTACGCTTTGCACCCGGCTGCCGAAGCCCTCCACCCCGAAGCCAAGCAGACTGATGGCAAGCAAGGCCATCAAGAACCCGGCTGCGATATTCTTCGCACTCATCTTCTTCTTGGGTGGTTTATTGGCCATACTGCCTCGCTTGGGGTCGTGTCCGTTGGTCTGGGGCGTGTGTAAGCAAAGCCGCGTGCAGGGGCAAGCGTTCAGACCTCAAGTTTCGCCAAGCGGTTTGTGAGATCGGCCAGCCCCGCGCAATCTGCATTGGCAAACGCAATGCGCAGATGCCGCGCGCCGCTTGCGTCAGAGCTCGGGCAGAACATCGAACCGGGCAGAACAAGTAACCCGGCCTCGCGCACGAGCCGTTTTGCAAGCGCCTCGGCGCTCTCTTGAAACGGATGCGCCACATATCCGAAATAAGCCCCGCACCCGCGCAGCACCCAGCCCTCTAGCCTTCTGAAACCTGTCTCAAGCGCTGCGCGGCGGCGCAGGATCTCTGCACGCTCTTTTGCCAGCCAATCGTCAAGATTCTCCAGGCCCCAGAGGGCGGCACGTTGTCCCAAAGCCGTTGGGCATATGGTGAGCGTATCCAGAAATTTCTCGATCTCGCGCAAGCGCACCGGGCTGGTGGCCATTGCGCCCACGCGGTGGCCTGTCAGCCGATACGCCTTCGAGAAGCTGTAGAGATGGATCAACACGTCCTCCCACTCGGGATCTGCAAATAGATCATGTGGGGCATGCTCGCTTTGGTGAAAATCGCGGTAGGTTTCATCGATGATCAGCGCAAGGCCGTGAGCGCGGGCAAGATCTCGGAAGGCCGCAATCAGGGTTGGCGGGTATTCAACCCCGGTCGGGTTATTGGGCGTGACCAGAACAATGGCGCGCGTGGCCGATGTGATCAGCCGCGCGGCAACCTCGGGGTCGGGCAACAGGTCTGGGCCGCAGGGCAGGGGCGTGGCTTCTATCCCTTGCATGCAGAGCCACATTGCATGATTGAAATACCAAGGTGTCGGCAGGATCACTGCATCCCCGGGCCCTGCAAGGCTTGCGATGGCCGCGCAAAACGCCTGATTGCACCCGGAAGTGATCGCGATCTGGGCTGCATCAATTGCGCCACCATAAACACGCCGCATCCTGCCCGCGAGCGCCGCGCGCAGCTCTGGCAACCCCAGCACAGGGCCATATAGATGCGTTGCCGGGACTTGTAGTGCCTCTACCATTGCGGCCTGCAAAGGGGCGGGCGGCGGTAAAACCGGGGCGGCTTGGCTCAGATTGAGAAGCGGGCGATCAGGCGGGAAGCTGACGCCTTCAAGCCAGCGCCGCGCTTCCATGACAGGCGGGGCAAGGGTTGCGTGAAGGGCAGGGGCGATATGCATCTTAGTCTCTCTGGTGGTCCTCCTCCAAACCCTACGCGGCGCGCTGCTCTTGCACCAGTGCCAAGCGTGCCTTGATGTTATTTCATGCGCATGGCACATCCGCGACATGCTTTCCTATCAACACGCCTATCATGCTGGTAATCTGGCCGATGTTCACAAACATGCAGCTCTCGCATGGGTGCTTGCCTATCTGGCCGCAAAAGAAAAGCCGCTCAGCTATATGGAGACCCATGCTGGCCGTGGTCTTTACGCGCTCGATGCGCCCGAGGCTTTGAAAACCAGTGAGGCGGAATCGGGTATCCTGCGGCTGGAGCCGTATTTTGCGTCAGATCATCCCTATTTGCGTGCGATCAATGCCACCCGCGCCTTGCACGGCCCACAAGCCTATCCTGGCTCGCCGTTGATCGCAGCCCTGCTTTTGCGTGAGGATGACAGTCTCACCCTCGCCGAACTCCACCCGCAGGAGCACAAATCCCTCTCAGGAGTTTTCTCGAAGCATCCGGCAAGAATCTTCCAGCGTGACGGATTGGAAATGGCGCAAGCGTTGTGCCCGCCAACACCGCGCCGCGGTCTGATGATGATCGACCCATCCTATGAGGTGAAATCAGACTACGCTGCCCTGCCAGGATTTCTCAGTGCCATCCGACGCAAGTGGAATGTCGGTATATTGATGCTTTGGTATCCGATCCTGCAATCGGGGTTGCATCTGCCGATGTGCGCGGCACTTCGCGAAAAGCATCCTGATCTGCTGCTGTCGGAAACGCGCTTCCCGCCTGTGCGGGAAGGGCATCGCATGATCGGTTCAGGGCTTGCGGTTATCAATCCGCCATGGGGTATGGTCGATGCGCTCGCAGAGATTGACAGGCTCATTTGGAACGCAACCTTTTGAGGAGGTTCAGGAACTGCCGACCTGCGGGATTACAGGTACTTCCGGCGCATGGGGCAGTGGCAAGGCATCTTCTGCATCGAGCATACTTGCCACACGTTCGGTCACTGCCATGAGCATCCCTTGCTCCCACGGATCAAGCTTGTCAAATCGCGCCCGAAATCGATCATAAAGCGGGTCTGGCGTACGGTCGAGCAAGGCGCGCCCGGCTTCTGTCAGGATCACCCAGACGGCGCGCCGATCGGCCTGCCTGCGTTCGCGCCGCACCAGCCCACGCGCCTCCAGCTTGTCGATCTGGATCGACACCGTTGCCTGACCAACGCCCAGCGAGCGCGCAATATCACGCGGCATCTCCTGCCCTTGGCGCGCCAGCGTATGCATGACAAGAAGTTGCGCTTGCGTCAGCCCAGACGCGCGCGCCATTTCCCGCGCATTGGCTTCCAGTGCGTGAACGATGCGCCTGAGCGCGATCAATGTCTCTGCGGAGCGGTCGAGCACGGGTACCTTCCACTATGAAGTGATGAAAAATCAGGCATCGATGATGCCCTGCGGGCTTGAGGAACGCAAGATGTGGTGCAATGTGACAAAGTATAATTTGTATAACAAAACAAAAGATAAATTTTGAACAACTGCTGAATTATGCGTGTATTTCATCAGGGATAGTTAATAACAAGATGAAATAGCGAGATATTATTGTCAAGCCTGAAGAGGAGTGGCTTCTGGTTGCAAAATAAATCCCGGTTCCTATATGTATAGGCCAACCGGAGCCACGCAGAGAAGTTTTCGATGCCAAATCAAAAATTGACCGTTCACAGCAACAATAAACCCATGGTGGCGCTCCGTGCGCCGCGCAAAGAGGATGGGTCTGAAGTCTGGAAACTCGTGTCGGAATGCCCGCCATTGGATCAGAACTCCATGTATATGAACGTGGTTCAGTGTGACCATTTCGCGAAAACCTGCGTGCTTGCAGAGCGCGACGGTCAGGTGCTCGGCTGGGTCTCGGGCCATATCCCGCCGGATGCGAGTGACACTATCTTTGTCTGGCAGGTCGCCGTACATGATGATGCGCGTGGACTTGGCCTTGGAAAGCGTATGTTGCGCGCGCTGCTTGATCGTGCGGTATGCGCGAGAGTTTCCAAACTCGAGACGACCATCACGAAAAGCAACGCAGCGTCTTGGGGCCTTTTCAAGAGTTTCGCGCGCGATATGGGCGGAGAGTTGTCAGATACGCCGCATTATACGCGCGAGGACCATCTCGATGGCCGCCATGCCACCGAACATCTGGTGACAATCTCGCTGCCCCGCAAGCGCCTGCGCTCTGTCGCATAAGGCTCGCTGCGGTACACAGAAATCTCTAAACTCGAAAGGGTCAAAGCCCATGTCCATTGGTGAAACCACCGATCTCTATTCCCGTCGCGAATCCGAGGCGCGCAGCTATTGCCGTGCCTTTCCCGTCAGCTTCACACAGGCCCGGAACGCTACCCTCACGGATGCCGCCGGGCGCGACTACACTGACTTTCTGGCGGGCTGTTCGTCGCTGAATTACGGCCATAACGACGCAGATATGAAAGCCGCGCTGATCGATCATATCAGCCGCGACGGCGTCACCCATGGTCTCGATATGCACACGGATGCCAAGGAAGCTTTCCTCGACGCATTCGAGCGCCTTATCCTTGCCCCGCGCGGGATGTCGCATAAAGTCATGTTTACAGGCCCCACCGGCACAAATGCCGTTGAGGCCGCGATGAAGCTCGCGCGCAAGACAACCGGGCGTGAAACGATCATCGCCTTTACCAACGGGTTTCATGGCATGACCATGGGCGCCCTGGCTGCTACCGGCAATGCTGGCAAGCGCGGTGGCGCAGGTATGGCGCTGCAGGGTGTGGCCCGTATGCCCTATGAGGGAGCGATGGAGGGTGTTGATTCGCTTGCGATGATTCGCGCGATGCTGGAAAACCCCTCCAGCGGCATCGATGCGCCTGCAGCCTTCCTGATCGAGCCTGTGCAAGGCGAGGGTGGTCTGAATGCCGCCAGCGCAGAGTTTCTGCAAGGGCTACAAGCGCTGGCGCGTGAGCATGGCATTCTCGTCATCATGGATGACATTCAGGCCGGTATCGGGCGCACAGGGCCTTTCTTCAGCTTCGAGGGCATGGGCATCGAGCCAGACCTTATCCCGCTTGCGAAATCGCTCTCGGGCATGGGTCTGCCCATGGCTGCACTTCTGATCCGCCCCGATCTTGATGTCTGGAAGCCTGCCGAGCATAACGGCACCTTCCGTGGCAATAACCACGCCTTTGTGACAGCCCGCGTCGCGCTCGAGAAATTCTGGGCCGATGATGCTTTCCAGAAGCAGACCGAGGCAAAGGCAGCGTTTCTGAGCGAGCGTCTGAGCCGTATCGCCAAGACGGTGCCGGGCGCAAAGCTCAAGGGGCGCGGCATGATGCAGGGCATTGATGTCGGTTCGGGAGATCTGGCCGCTGATATTTGCGCCACCTGTTTCAAACACGGTCTCATCATCGAGACTTCGGGCGCGCATGATGAAGTTGTGAAAGTGCTTGCGCCGCTGACCATCCCGCAGGAACAATTCGCTACAGGTTTGGATATTCTGGAAAATGCCGTCCAGACCAGCCTCGGTAGCCAACAGATCGCAGCGGAGTAAGCCAGATGATTGTCAGAGATTTTCACCAAGCCAAGAAAACCGACCGCCGGGTTGCCGATCAGCAATGGGAATCAGTGCGCATGCTGCTCGCTGATGATGGGATGGGGTTCTCCTTCCACATCACCACCATCGCGGCCGGCAGCGAGCATACCTTCCATTACAAGAACCATTTCGAGAGTGTCTATTGCATCTCGGGGGAAGGCTCGATCGAGGATCTTGCCACAGGTGAAGTTCATGAGATCCGCCCCGGCGTGATGTATGCGCTCAACCTGCATGACAAGCATACGCTGCGCTGCAAGACGGAATGCGTCTTCGCTTGCTGCTTCAACCCGCCTGTAACGGGCAACGAAGTGCATCAGGCTGACGGTTCCTACGCGCTGGAAACTTCCTGAAACAACGGGCGGCAGGGGTGAAAAGCCACCTGCCAGTTCTCTTATGACCCATACAGTCGAGAAAATCGGCGGCACCTGCATGAGCCGGGCGCGCGAGTTGCTGGACACGCTCTATATCGGCGCGCGCGGCAAAGCCGATATCTATAACCGCATCTTTGTGGTCTCTGCCTTTGGTGGTGTGACCAACATGCTGCTTGAGCACAAGAAAACCGGCTCGCCCGGTGTCTATGCGCGATTCGCCAATGATGAAGCCGGGGCGGGCTGGCAAGACAGCCTGCGCGAAACCGGCGCGCGCATGTGCGAGATCCACGCGGACATCCTTGAGCATGACGCTGACCGCGAGCGCGCAGATGCGTTCGTGCGCGACCGGATTGAGGGCGTGCGCGCCTGTCTGCTTGATCTTCAGCGGCTCGGCTCCTACGGCCATTTCCGCATTTCACAGCAGATGCAGACCGTGCGCGAATTGCTCTCAGGTCTGGGCGAGGCCCATTCGGCATTCGTCACGACGCTGTTATTGCAGCGTCGCGGAGTGAATGCACGTTTCGTGGATCTGTCAGGCTGGCGCGACGACGCCAATCCGACACTGGAGGAACGCCTCTCGCAAGCGATTGCGGGCATTGAGCTTGGAAGCGAATTGCCCATCGTCACCGGCTATGCGCATTGTGCGAGCGGGCTGATGAACGAGTATGACCGCGGCTATTCCGAAGTCGTCTTCGCGCATCTTGCTGCGGTCACAAGCGCGCGCGAGGCAATCATCCACAAGGAATTTCACCTGTCCTCGGCCGATCCAAAGATCGTGGGCGTGGAAAATACCGTGAAGATCGGGCGCACGAGCTATGATGTGGCCGACCAGCTCTCGAATATGGGGATGGAGGCGATCCACCCCAATGCCGCGCGCGTGCTGCGCCGCGCCGATGTGCCGCTGCGCGTGACCAATGCTTTCGAGCCGGACGATCCCGGCACGCTGATCGGGCCAGAAGGTGGCGAGGCTGGTCGCGTGGAGATGGTGACGGGGCTCGATATACACGCCTTCGAGGTGCATGAGCCCGATATGGTGGGCGTGAAGGGCTATGACGCCTGTATCCTCGATGCGCTGACACGGCATAATATCTGGATCGTCTCGAAGCATTCCAACGCCAACACGATCACCCACTATCTCTCGGGGTCGTTCAAGGCGATCCGTCGCGCCGAACAGGATGTGCTCAAGCACTATCCCAGCGCAGAAATCGCGGCACGCCCCATGGCGATGGTGGCGGTCATCGGCTCGGATCTCTCGCAGTTATCCGTGCTTGCGCGCGGGCTTGACGCGCTGGAGCGCGGCGATGTGAAACCGCTCGCCGCTCAACAGGGTGTGCGCCGTGTCGAGGTGCAGTTTCTCGTCGAGCGCAGCGCGCGCGACGAGGCGGTCAAGTTGCTGCATGATGCGCTTGTTGGCAAGACGGAGGCCAGCGCGTCTGCGGAACTGACCGCCAAAGCGGCCTGATCTTTGCAAAAAACCGCTAAAACCCGCGTAAATGCTGCGGCTGGCGCTTGTCAGCCGCAGCGCTTGCTTTTATAGAGCGGGCAATCAAGAAGACCGACAGGTCACACGACCGAGAGGAGCAGGGTCGGGCGCAAGCCGCGACCCTTTGTGTTTGTTGCTCCCTTTGCGTGATCTGCGCGGGCTGCTTGAACCCCATCCCAAAGACCGGCGGAGGCAACCGTCTGGCCAGAAACATGATGCAAAAGGAACCAGAACTGAATGTGCGCTAAAGCAACCATGGAAGAATTCGAGGCCCTGCTGAACGAGAGCCTCGAGAT
>SLDY01000056.1 GCA_007125005.1 Natronohydrobacter sp. | reverse complement strand
TCGCGGCCATGCGCCTTGATGGGATGGCGGAAGATATGCGCCAGCCGCCACCCCATGCGCGTCAGGTTTTCTTCTTCTTGGAGAAGATATTGCCGATAATATCCGGCCTATGCCCGTTCATCGCCATGATGGAGTATTGCTGCGCGAAGGTAATCACATTGTTCGCGATCCAGTAGAGCACGAGGCCCGAGGCGAACCAGCCCAGCATGAACATGAAGATCCACGGCATCCATGTCATGACCGCCTGCTGGATCGGCTCGGTCGGTGTCGGGTTGAGTTTCATCTGCAACCACATTGAGACACCAAGCAGGATCGGAAGGATCCCGATGAAGACCAGCGACAGGATGCTGTCGGGATGCGGCGCGGCCCATGGCAGCAAGCCAAACAGATTCATGATCGAGGTCGGGTCAGGCGCCGAGAGGTCATTGAATACCCCGAACCATTCCGCATGGCGCAGATCGATCGTGACGAAGATCACCTTGTAGAGCGAGAAAAAGATCGGGATTTGCAATAGGATCGGAAGACAGCCCGCCGCCGGGTTCACTTTCTTCTCCTTGTAGAGCTTCATCATCTCCTGCTGCATCTTCTGTTTGTCATCGCCCGCGCGCTCCTTGATGGCGAGCATCTCTGGCTGCAATTCTTTCATCTTGGCCATAGAGACATAGGATTTCCACGCCAGCGGCAGCAGGATGGCCTTGATCAGCAGTGTGAGCGTGATGATCGACCAGCCCATATTGCCGATAATGCCATTGATGAAATAAAGCGTCGCGAAAATCGGCTTGGTCAGGAAGAAGAACCAGCCCCAGTCGATGGCATCGATAAAGCGGTCGATGCCCTTCTCGCGCTCATAATTACGAATGACTGTCCATTCCTTGGCTCCGGCAAAGAGCATCGTCTGCACTTCATCGCGCTCGCCCGGCCCTACCGTGAGCGTGGGCATATCGGCGCGGGTCTGGAAGACATCACGCGAAGGAATATAGCGCGAAACAGCCGTGAAGCTTTGCCCCGGTTGCGGGATCAGCACAGCCATCCAGTATTTGTCAGTTATGCCAAGCCAGCCATCCTCGGTCACATCGGTCACGCGCGCATTGGTGCGTTCCTGCTCATGCACGCTGAAATTGCGCACATTGCGGTAGCTGTCCTCGCTCAGCCGGCCATCGGTGACCTGAATGAACCCCTCGTGGCTTATGAAGAAATTCTCCAGATCCGAGGGCTCGCCATGGCGCGAAATCAGGCCATAGGGGGCCATACGCGCTGTCGCATCGCCAGTATTCTGCACAGCCTGCGTGACTGTAAACATGAAGTTCTCGTCAATCTCGAAACGCTGCGTGAATTCGAGGCCGATGTCGTTGGTCCAGGATAGCGTGACCGGGCCGCCGACCGTGAGCCTGTCGCCCTCGACCAGTTCCCATGGCGTATTTGCGCCGGGCACATCATCCCACGTCATGTCGCGCCCGGGACGCCAGCCATAAAGCGCGTAGAAGGCTTCATTCTCGCCCTCCGGGATCAAAAGCTGCACGATATCGGAACCGGGTTCCGTCGTGCGGAAATAGTCGCGTAGCGATAATTCATCGACGCGCCCACCCAGCAGGTTGATCGAGCCGGTCAGCCGGGGTGTGTCGATCTCGATGCGCGGCAATTCCTCGGTGCTGGCCATCTCGGCTTCGGCCATGGATTGCGCTTCTCCTGGCTCCAGCGCTGCCGGCAGCTCGGTGACATCCGCAGCTTCGCGCGGTTCCATCTCGGGAGGGGGGAACATCCACATCCACACCACGAGCACCATAAGGCTCAGGGCGAAAGCCATAAGCAGATTGCGGTTCTGTTCGTCCATGGATCGGCCGTTTCCTGTCAAGCAAGGGTCGCGCCCGGTTCAACAGAAGCCCCGCCCAAAGGTCAAGCGGTTTTCCCCGAAATCGGGGCTTCGGGCATCACAAGTTATCGCTCGCAGCGCCTTTGGCGGTTGTCGCCAGCCCCAGAAAATCGAAAAGCGCGGGGTCAGGCATATGTGAGGGGCGGATATTCATCAACGCGCGGAACATCACATTGCGCCTTCCGGGGCTGCGGCGCTCCCAATCGTCAAGCAGCGCTTTGACCTGCATCCGCTGGAGCCCGTCCTGGCTACCGCAGAGATCGCAAGGAATAATCGGATAGTTCATCGCACGTGCAAAGCGATCGCAATCTTCTTCGGCCACGAAGGCGAGCGGGCGATAGACGAAGAGATCGCCTTCCTCGTTCACCAGCTTCGGCGGCATGGTGGCGATCCGTCCGCCATGGAAGAGGTTCATGAAGAAGGTCTCGAGCAGATCATCGCGGTGATGGCCGAGCACCACGGCGCTGCAACCTTCCTCACGCGCGATACGGTAGAGATTGCCGCGCCGCAACCGCGAGCAGAGCGCGCAATAGGTCCGCCCCTGCGGCACCTTGTCCATCACGATGGAATAGGTGTCCTGATACTCGATCCGGTGCGCCACGCCCATCTGGCCTAGGAACTCCGGCAGGACCGTGGCCGGAAATCCGGGTTGGCCCTGATCGAGATTGCAGGCCAGAAGCTCCACCGGCAACAACCCGCGCCATTGCAACTCTATCAGCGCAGCAAGCAGCGTGTAGCTGTCCTTGCCGCCTGAGAGGCATACAAGCCAGCGCGCACCGGGCTCTATCATGCCATATTGTTCGATAACCGCGCGGGTTTCGCGGATGATGCGCTTCCTGAGCTTGCGGAACTCGGTTGTATCAGGCGCATTTTTGAGAATCAGGGGGAGATCAGACTCATCGAGCATGGTCGTGCTCCTTGTGCTGGCAGGCATCATGCGCCGGATCCGCGCCGGGCACAGGATCATAACCCGATGCACCCCAGGGATGGCAGCGCCCGATGCGCCGGGCTGCAAGCCACGCGCCCTTCAGGGCACCATGTCGCTCCAGAGCGTCCATCGTATAGGCCGAGCAGGTGGGTTGGTAACGGCAATTGAAACCGACCCAAGGGCTGAATACAATCCGGTAGGCGCGCACCGGCAGCGAGAGGACCCATGCCATCGGGCTCATGCGCGGCCTCCATGCAGTTTTTTAAGGGCTGTCGCCAGATCGGCGCACATGGCGGCAAAATCATGGTCGATTGTCGCATTGGGCCGCCCGACGAGCACATAATCCCACCCATCGTGCCCATGCCGGTGCAAAACCTTGCGCGCCACCTCACGCAACCTCCGCTTGGCGCGGTTGCGCGTGACAGCGTTGCCGAGTTTCTTCGAGCATGTGAACCCCACGCGCATCTGCCCGGAAAGACCAGTCTCGCGGGCCTGCAGCAGAAAGGCCGGACAGGCCACGCGCCGCGCCTTCGCGGCGCGCAGGAAATCCGCCCGGTTTTTCAACGTCTCGATACGCGGGCATGCAAAAGCCGCCGGAGCTTCGGCGGACGGGTTCTGAGGCCCTGTCACATCTGCTTCCAGCGACGTCATGTCTTGCAGAACTGGCCCGCTCGCACAGGCCATGCGGCTTAAGCCGACAGCTTCTTGCGGCCGATACGGCGGCGTGCGTTCAAAATCTTGCGGCCAGCTTTGGTGGCCATACGTGCCCGGAAGCCATGACGGCGCTTGCGGACCAGATTGCTGGGCTGATAGGTGCGTTTCATCGCTCCGTTCCTTACATTCGGGCAACCAGTCTTCCTGCCGGAATCGGCTACCAATTCTTTTTCAGGCTCGCCGCTTACAAGCCTGTGCCGCGCAAGTCAATTCGCAAAACCCCTTCTTCTGGCATATGGGCAGGAAAACGGCCATATTCTCAGCCTCGCGATCAAGCGCGCGTGAAAACAGCAGAAATTATGCAACTTCGGCCCATTTCGCGCGTAATCAACAGCATATGCCGCAAACAAAGGACAAGTCCTGCGTGAAAGAGCCTCTGCCCACCCCGTCACCATGGCGCGCGCGCCTGCCACTTCTGATCATCGCCCTCGTCGCGATCACAGGGGCGTTCATGTTCCGCGATCATCTCTCCTTCGAGACCTTGCGCGACAACCGCGCTGCTCTCATCGCCTTCCGCGACAGCCACTACCTGCTGACAGCACTCGGTTTTGTCGTGGCCTATATCGCAATCGTGGCCTTTTCTTTGCCGGGCGCAACGGCGGCCACGCTGACAGGCGGGTTTCTCTTCGGACTATTTCCGGGAGTGCTGCTTAATCTGATCGCGGCAACGATCGGCGCCATCCTGATTTTTCTGGCGGTCCGTGCCGGGCTTGGCCGTGCATTTGCCGACAAGATAGATGCCGGAGACGGCCGCATAAAGCGGATCAAGGAGGCGATTCGCGAAAACGAATTTTCCGTGCTGTTCTCGCTGCGCCTGATGCCTGTTCTGCCGTTTTTCGTGATGAACGTGCTTCCGGCGCTGATCGGGGTGCGCTTGTCGGTCTTTGCCGCGAGCACGTTTTTCGGGATCATGCCGGGTGGCATGATCTACACATGGGTGGGTGCAGGGCTGGGCGAGGTTTTTGCCCGCGATGAGACCCCCGATCTCGGTTTGATATTTGAACTGCATATCCTTGGCCCGCTTCTCGGGCTTGCGGCACTCTCGCTGCTGCCAGTGATCGTGAAAACCCTGCGCAAATCAGAGGGCGAGACATGAGTGAGATCAAGACCGATATCTGCGTGATCGGAGCAGGCTCGGGCGGGTTATCCGTTGCTGCCGGAGCCGTGCAGATGGGCGCGCGCGTGGTGCTGATCGAGGGCCACAAGATGGGGGGCGATTGCCTTAATTACGGCTGTGTGCCGTCCAAGGCGCTCCTGGCGCAGGCAAAGGCGGTCAAGGCGCGGGGGCAGGCGCCAAGGCCCGAGGATTTCAAGGCGGCCATGGAGCATGTGCAGGCCACCATCAAGCGTATCGAGCCGCATGATTCGGTCGAGCGGTTCGAGGGCCTTGGCGTGCAGGTCATCAAGGGCTGGGCGCGCTTTGCCGGGCCGGACCGGGTCGAGGTGGATGGCACGAAAATTACCGCAAGGCGCTTCGTGATCGCAACCGGCTCACGCGCGCTGGTCCCGCCCATCGAAGGGCTGGAAGACGTCCCTTACTTGACCAACGAGACGCTTTTCGATCAGACCGAATGCCCGGGCCATCTGCTGATCATTGGCGCCGGACCGATCGGGATGGAAATGGCGCAGGCCCATCGCAGGCTCGGGGCGCGGGTTACAGTTATCGATGCGGCAAAAGCGCTCAGCCGCGATAATCCAGAGGCCGCTGCCATCGTGCTGGAGCACCTGCGCTCAGAGGGGATCGAGATCATAGAGGATGCGCAGGTCGAACATGTCGGGGGGCGCGCAGGGGCAATCGAGGTGCAGGTCAAGGGCGGCACGATCTTCGCAGGCACGAATCTGCTCGTCGCTGTGGGGCGCAAGCCCAACCTCGAGCGGCTGGATCTGAAATCCGCAGGCATCCGCCATGATGCGCTTGGGGTAAAAGTCGATGCGCGGCTGCGCAGCAGCAATCGCCGTGTCCATGCCATCGGCGATGTGGCCGGGCAGGGGCAGTTCACGCATCTGGCGGGCTATCATGCCGGTGTGATCATCCGTTCGATACTGTTTGGTCTGCCCGCGAAGGCGCGTCACGATCATATCCCGCACGTCACCTATACTGATCCCGAACTCGCGCAGATCGGGTTGACCGAGGCCGCGGCGCGGCGCCAGTTTGGTGGGCAACTCAGCGTCTGGCGCGTAGGCTATGACCAGATCGACCGGGCGTTGGCCGAGGGGCGGGACGAGGGTTTCTGCAAGCTGATGGTTGTGAAGGGGCGGCCTGTAGGCGTGACAATCGTGGGTGCGCAGGCGGGCGAGGTGATCGCGCCATATGCTGTGGCCATGGCCAATCGTCTGAAGTTGAGCGCGATTGCGGGATCAGTGATTCCCTACCCGACATTGGCGGAAATCGGCAAACGCGCGGCGGGGGCCTATTTCTCGCCGAAACTCTTTGATAACCTGACCGTGAAGCGTGTGGTCGGGATGGTTCAGAAATGGGTTCCCTGACCTGCCTTTCTTGGGTTTAGGGCATGATCTCGAACAGTTTGTCAGCGCGTTTTCTGTGGCTTGTCGTCATCTTCGTGATGCTGGCCGAAGTGCTGATTTTCGTGCCCTCGGTCGCGCGGTTTCGCGAAGAATATCTGCTCGCACGGCTGGAACGCGCGCAGATCGCTTCGCTTGCGCTGCTGGCCTCGGATGGCTCTATCGCGGGCGAATTGGCGGGCGAATTGCTGGAGAATGCAGGCGTTTATAACGTCGTGCTCCGGCGCGATGCTGTGCGCGAGTTGATCCTCTCGTCGCCTCTGCCGGGGCAGATTGATACGACCTATGATCTGCGTGGCGTCACGGCATTCCAGCTCATGCGCGACGCGCTCGAGGAGATGTGGCGCAATGAGCCGCGTATTATCCGGGTGATCGGAGATCCGGTGCGGCAGGGTGGGCTGCTGATCGAGATTACGCTGGATACTGAAAGCCTGAAGGCCGAACTGTGGGACTACGGGCAGCGTATCCTTATCTTGTCGCTCTTGATTTCGGGAGTCACGGCACTGCTCCTTTATCTCTCGATCCGGGCTTTCGTGGTCTCGCCCATGCAGCGCGTGATCCGTTCGATGTCGGATTACGCACAGGCCCCGGAGGAGATGAGCCGGATCATCACCCCGCAATCACGCATCCGCGAGATCCGTGAAGCCGAAGAGGCACTGCACCAGATGCAGAGTGATTTGACCGGCCTCTTGCGCCAGAAAGACAGGCTTGCGCAACTCGGCGGCTCGGTAGCGCGGATAAGCCATGACTTGCGCAATATGCTCACCACGGCCTCCATGCTCGCTGACCGGATGGAGATGAGCAAGGATCCGAGCGTTAAACGGGCCGCGCCGAAACTTGTAAATTCACTTTCGCGCGCGATCAACCTGTGCGAATCGACACTCGCTTTCGGCAAGGCCGAGGAGCCGCCGCCCAAGCTTGCGCACCAAAATCTCTTGACGCTGATTGAGGATGTGATCGAAAGCGAAAAACTTGCCCTGTCGGAGGCGGCCGATATTACTTTCCTGACCGAACTGCCCGCTGATCTGCAAGTGCGCGCCGATGGCGAGCAGCTTTTCCGCGTGCTGCACAATCTCGTGCGCAATGCGCGTCAGGCAATAGAGGCGACCGGCAACCCTGGTGTTATCGAGATCCTCGCAAAACGCTCGGTGTCTGATAGCAAGAAGGGAGTTGCCATCCGTATTGGTGACACAGGGCCGGGCCTGCCACCAAAGGCGCGCGAGCATCTTTTCGAGGCATTTCAGGGGGGGGCGCGCAAGGGCGGTGTCGGTTTGGGGCTTGCCATTGCAGCAGAACTGGTGCGCGGGCATGGCGGGCGGCTTGAGTTGATCCGCAGTGATGAAGATGGCACCGAGTTTCGTATCTGGTTGCCCTCGGATATCTGAGTTTTTCGCCCAAGGCTGCAAATTGCGTGGCTGACCCCCCTTGCAAAGCCGCTATCGGGGCGGTATGTCGCCTCTCACGCGCCCGTAGCTCAGCTGGATAGAGCACCAGACTACGAATCTGGGGGTCAGAGGTTCGAATCCTTTCGGGCGCGCCATTCTACTCCGATACTCTGCTGATTGCGCGAGCAGCGCAAAACTGAGCCTTCACGGCCCAGTTCACGCATCCACCTCCACTGTGCCGATCGGTCTTGAGCAGCAGGCGAGGATAAAGCCGCTTTCGATATCGTCGCTCGTGATGCCGCCATTATGAACCATATGCACTTCTCCCGAGACCTTGCGCGTCTTGCAGGTGCCGCAGAGGCCGAAATTGCAGCCCGAAGCGACCGGAAGGCCATTGGCGCGGGCGATCTGAAGGATCGTATCGCCCTCAGTGCAGCGCACCCGCAGACCGGAGCGTGAGAAAACGATCTCGGCAGCTGAGGTATCATCGGGCGTGGGATCGTCAAATTCCTTGATTTCGGCCACTGACTCTGCAGGAGCGTGAAAGGATTCCTGATGGTAGCGCGCCATGTCATAGCCCAGCGAGATCAGGATCTCGCGCACCGATGTCATGAAATTTTCCGGCCCGCAGCAATAGACATCGCGCTCCAGATAGTCGTTGCACATCAGGCCCAACATCAACTGGTTCAGCTGGCCCCGGTAGCCGGTCCAGACCTCATAGGGCTCAGGCTGGCTGACGACGAAATGCAGCGCCAGACCGGACACGCGCGAAGCCATGTATTCCAGCCTGCGCCGAAAAATCAGATCGCTCGGTTTGCGGGCGCATTGGATGAAACAGATATCCGGGTCCTCGCCGCGCTCGAACAGCGTGGTGGCCATGGACATCATGGGCGTCACACCAGAGCCTGCCGAGATGAACAGGTATTTCCCGTCAGGCTGGGGCGGCAGATGGAACAGCCCGGCGGGACCATAGGCGCGCAGGCGCATGCCCACCTGCAAGTGATCATGCATCCAGCGCGTGCCGATCGAGTCGGGCTGCACCTTGGCCGTGATACTGAGATAGGCCGAAGTCACGGGCGAGGAGGAAATCGTATAGGTCCGCTGCACATTGCCGCCGGGGACAGGCAGATCAAGCGTCAGGAATTGGCCTGCGCGATAGACGAACATCGCAGCCGAAGGCGAACGAAAGACAAATGTCTTGACCCCGGGTGCTTCGGGCAGGATCGCCACGCATTCCAGTTCCTCGTCATCGCGCCATATGGGGCTGTCCTTGGTTGGCATCGGGATCATGGCTGTTACTCCGCCGCGATCTGGCGCGGGCCCATCAGGGCCGTTTGCAGTGTGCGGCAATACCAGTCCACAAACTGATTCACGCCACCTTCCTGCAGCTGACTGTAGGGGCCGGGCAGATAGCCAGGCGAGTTGATGCCGCGCTGGTTTTCCTCGACGATCCGGCGATCCTCGTCATTGGTGTGAAGCCAGACCTCGGTCAGGCGCTTCAGGTCATAGTCACGCCCTTCTTCGGCATCCTTGTGGACCAGCCATGTGGTTGTGACCTGCGTTTGCATTGGGCCAACAGGCAGCACGCGGAATGTCAGCACCTGATCGGACAGGAAATGATTCCATGTGTTGGGATAGTGGAAGAACAGGCACGATCCGGCATCATCGAAGGGCACAGTGCCGATGCGTTTGGACACAGCCGCCTTGCCATCCAGCGTGTAGCTGACCCCCTTGCCCAGAAACGGGATGCGCACGAAGCGCCAGCATTCGGACGGGTCGATCACGTATTTCGAGGGCAGGCCCGCCGCCTCGCAGCGCTCTACATGCGCGCGGCCCGCATTGCTGGTTGTGCTGTCATCCGCGCCCACAAGATTAGGATCATCCGGGAAAGTCACGCAAAGCGAAGGGTGCGAGCCCGCGCAATGGTAACATTCACGGTTGTTTTCCAGCACCAGTTTCCAGTTGGCCTGCTCGATGATGCTGGATTGATGGGCCACCTTCAGGTTGGCCAGATCATGCGGCCCCATGTAGCGCGCGGCTTGCGCTTCCAGCGCGCTGGTATCGGGCGCGTCCTTACCCAGACAGATGAACACCATGCCTGCGATCTCGCGGCAATGAACAAGCCCAAGCCCATGCTGCGACGGGTCGAAATCCGCACCCATCTCGCGCGCCCAGAGCAATTTGCCGTCCAGATCATAAGTCCATTGGTGATAGGGGCAGACCAGTTTCGGCGAAACGCCCTTTTCCGCCGCGCAAATCCGGCTGCCCCGATGACGGCAGGAATTGTGGAACGCCCGGATCACGCGATCCGCGCCGCGCACGATGATCACTGACGCTGTGCCGATTTCGAGCGTGATGTAGCTGCCGGTCTTTGGCAATTCCGCCGATGGCGCCGCGAAAATCCAGTCCCGCTGCCAGATCTCGCGCAGATCCGCTTCATAGATATCGGCGTCATTATAGAAAGGTTGGGGCAATGAGTGCCACGGCTTGCGTGACATGAGGAGATACAGAAGGTCAGAGTTGCTGATCATCGGGGTGGCCTTCGTGACAAAAGATCAGGGGGTGCTGATTTTGGTGGTCAAGATTCTGCGATTTCTTTGACCTTGGACACGGCACAGAGCGCGTATGGAAACGGCGCAATATGATCTACTCGCGCCATTCCTTTTCATTGTTATCTGACGCAACAGATACGATCAGAGAGCCCGCACCAGACGCAGCGCATCATAAATCGCGGCATGGGTGTTGCGCGCGGCAACTGCGTCGCCGATGCGGAACAGCTGATAGCGGCCCTCGGCATTGGTGCTGACGCTTTGGCGCGCCCCTGCAATAAGCGCCTCGTAATCCACCTCGCCAAGGTTCACCGATCCGGGGCGCAGGTCGAAATACAGGTCATCGAGCGGGCGGGTTCCATGATTTACCACGATCTGATCGACCTCGAGCGTTCGCGTCACGCCGCCATAATCGCTGCCGATATGGGCGACCAACCGATTGCCGTTGCGTGCCACAGCATCAAGTTTCCAAGTAACTGTGAATGTCACATCGCGTTTCTGCAATTCCCGCATGGAAGGGGTAAGCGACATCGCCATGACTTCCGGCGCGAAGCTGCGATCACGGGTCATGATCTCGACCTTGGCACCTGTCGCCGCGATCTTCTCGGCAGCTTGAAGTGCAGGGTAATCGCCAGCATCATCATAGATCAGCACGTTTTCGCCCGGCTTTACATCGCCCGAGAGAATGTCCCAGCTTGAAACAACCAGATCATTGCCGTGCTCCAGCAGTTCGGTATGGGGCAGGCCGCCGGTCGCGATGATAACCACATCAGGTGACTCGGCTTGGACCGTCTCGACATCGGCAAAGGAATTGAAGCGGAAACTGACCCCCAGTCGCGTGCACTCCGCAAACCGCCACTGGATGATCTGCATCATCTCGGCCCGGCGCGGGGTCTGGGCCGTCAGACGGATCTGGCCGCCTGGATCATTGGCAGCCTCATGCACGATGACCTGATGCCCGCGTTCAGCCGCAACGCGTGCAGCTTCCAGACCGGCAGGGCCAGCACCAACGATCACCACGCGGCATGGCTTGTCAGACTTTGTGATGCCGTGCGGTTGTTCCAACTCGCGCCCGGTCGAGGGGTTGTGCAGACACAGCGCCATGCCCCCCTGATAAATCCGGTCCAGACAGTAATTCGCCCCGACACAAGGCCGGATGCGCTCTTCCTCGCCGCGCATGATCTTTGTCACGATATGCGGGTCGGCCATATGCGCACGCGTCATGCCCACCATATCCAGCTTGCCGCTGGCAATCGCATGACGCGCGGTCGCCACGTCCTGAATTTTGGCGGCGTGAAAAGTCGGGAAGCTGGTGGCTGCGCGAATCTCACCTGCGAAATCGAGATGCGGGGCAGAGGCCATGCCCTGCACGGGGATCACATCGGTCAGCGCCGCATCCGTGTCGATATGTCCACGAATGACATTCAGGAAATCGACCATGCCGCTGTCTTTCAGGCGCCGCGAGATTTCCAGCCCGTCTTCGCGCGTCAACCCGCCGGGCAGGGCCTCATCGCCCGTATAACGCACCCCCACGATGAAATCATCGCCGCAGCGCTTGCGGATAGCGCGCAGCACGTCAAAGGTGAAGCGCAACCGGTTGTCGAGCGACCCACCATAGGGGCCGTCGAGATCATTGGTCAGGGGCGACCAGAACTGATCCATCAGATGCCCGTAAGCCTGCAACTCGATCCCGTCCAGGCCCGCGGCCTGCATCCGCTCGGCTGCAGAGGCGTAATCCTCGATAATGCGGGCAATATCCCAATCCTCTGCCTTTTTCGGGAAAGCCTTGTGCGAAGGCTCGCGTTCATGGCTGGGCGAGATCACGGGCAGCCAGTCGGCCTTGTCCCAGCGTGTGCGGCGGCCCAGATGGGTGAGTTGGATCATGACCGCGCAGCCATGCTCATGGCATTCATCAGCAAGCTGACGCATCCAGCCGACCACCTCATCTTTCCACGCCAGAATATTATTGAACACTGGCGGGCTGTCCCGCGCGACACTGGCTGAACCAGCGGTCATGGTCAGCGCCACACCAGCGCGGGCGCGCTCGACATGATAGGCGCGGTAGCGCTCTTTCGGCATCCCGTCTTCGGGATAGGCCGGTTCGTGGCTGGTGATCATCAACCGGTTCTTCAGCGTCAGATGCTTGAGGTTGTAGGGCTGCAGCAATGGATCGTTTGACATGAGAGACTCCGGCTATCGCGATACTCTGGTCAAAAATGTTCACTAATGTCAAGTAAGAGTTCATAGCTGTATATTTTTCTTGCGACCACTGGTTTTGCGCCATAATCTGCGATGCATGAAAACAACCAGTGACGCCCTTGATGACGCTGCAAGATCCTCGGGATGGCGCGGATCGCGCGAGCTTTGGCTTGCTGCTGCGAAGGAAGCTTTTCTTGAGGCTGGGCTCGACGCAGTCAAAATCCAACCCCTCGCAAGCCGCCTGAACCTCTCGCGCACAAGCTTCTACTGGTTCTTCAAAGACCGGAACATGTTGCTGGAGGCGCTCCTCGAATATTGGGAAGCGAAGAATACTGGTGCATTCATCGAGGCATGCGGAGCCTATGCGGAAACCATTTCAGAAGCGATACTGAACCTGATTGTGGTGTTTCAGGATGAATCAGTGTTCGAACCGCAACTGGATTTTGCTGTGCGAAGCTGGGCGCATCACTCCGATCAGGTCATGGAGCGTGTCAATAAGGCTGATGCGCTGCGCCTTGATGCGATACGCGGCATGTTCGAGCGGTTCGGCTTTCCTGCGGATGAAGCGGATGTGCGCGCGCGGACAGTCTATCTCACCCAGATCGGGTATATCTCGATGCAGGTGGCAGAAACGCTCGACACGCGGATGAAGCGAGTTCCCGGATATGTCGAGATTTTCTGCGGGCGCGGGCCGACCCAGAGCGAGATTGCGCGCTTTCAAGCCCGGATGGGATTTGATCCGATACACGCGGTAGGGCGAGCCAACGATCTAGGGCAGTAACTCCGCTTGCGCAAGTGGTTGCGCATCATCGGGGGGAACGGCGCCTGCTGCGCGGCAGCCTAGACCCTCTGGCGTATCCCAGAACCCGCGCAGCCGTAAGCAGGATCAGCCATAGATCGAAGCTGACCGACCGGTGGCGCTGATAGATCAGATCTATGCGCGCCTTTCGGGGCACGCAGGATCGCGCATAGATTGCATCGGTTTCCTCGGGGGTTGATGCACGGGCCAGCAACTTTTCCTCATGTGCGGCATAAACAAGGCTTGCGAGCCCTGTTACGCCCGGTCGTGACTCCAGCACGCGCGCATAGAGCTTCGGAAAGCGTTCGACATATTGCCGCAGTGGCGGACGCGGGCCGACAAAGCTTATATCACCGCGCAGGATGTTGAAGAGTTGGGGCAATTCATCCAATCGACTGCGCCGCATCATGGCCCCGTTTTTCGTGATCCGCGCGGCCTTGTCGCCGCCCGATACTCCGCTATCGGTTTCCACCAATGTCATGCTGCGCAGCTTCCAGAGCGTGAAAGCCTTTTCAGGGCTGGACATGCGCTCACTTCCATAAAAAACCGGCCGCCCGTCACGCATCCAGGTGATCAGTGCGAGCACAGTCAGTATCGGCAGGAGCAAGGGCAATATCAGCAGCGCGATGCTCAGATCTGTCAGGCGTTTGGAAAAGGTCATTGCATTGCTTTGTCTTGCTGCCACTCTGCGACAATGCTGCCCGCATCTGCTTTTGCCACCTGCACAAGGCTTTCCAGGCGCGAGACATCCATCACCACTCTTGGCAGCGCAGTGGCAGGGGCCGGGCGCCAAGTGATACTGAAGCCCGCAGCATGACAGAGATCCTCCATCGCCACGCCACCGCGCAGTGCAAGGTTCAGATGCCGGGCGAGTGGTGCGCCGTCATATGCTTTCCAAGCCAAAGCGCACAGGATGTCACAAAACCCCTTCGGGCCGATATAAGAACGCACTGGCCCGGTGCCGTCCTCGAAGTGATCAAGAACGCGCTCTGTGCCTGCGGGCTCGAGCAAGGCATCCGCCCCCGCGACATTGCCAATTCGCAGGGCGGTTGCTGCTATGCCTTTGGCCGCAGCCTCAGCGAGCGCATGCTCCTCCATGATGCGTTTCGCCTCTCCATAAGCCGAAGTTGGCCGCAGCGCTGCATCCTCGTGCAACGGTCGCGAGGAGGCGCCATAAACTGCAGCCGATGAGGAGAGCATAACATGACGCGCGCCCGAGTTCGCCGCACAGGCGAGAGCCGCACGCGCAAGCTCGGTATTTAGCGCAAGATCGCCCCGGCCCGGAACAATCCCGGCAAGCCCGATGATGATATCAAACCGTCCGAGATCGGGAACTGCCTCAAGCGGATCGAAAATCACCACCTCTCCCAATCGCGGTTGGCGGGCAGGGGGCGTGCGAAACTGCCAGACAGGCGCAAGACGTGAATCGGACCAATGTCGCACGAGTATGTTGCCGAGCCGCCCGCTGGCGCCCAGAATCAGAACGCGGGAGCGCTCGCTCACAGGGTGCGCACAGCCCGACCGAAGCCAAGGAAGGCACCGAACAGCCCGAGCACGCGCTGGGTCGAGACTGCAGGTGCCTGCGTGGCCAGCACGATATCCTCATGCTCGATCAGGAACTCATCTGCGCTGAACATTCCATCGGCGCTTGTCAGATCAAAGCTGAACACAACGCGGGTATTGGGCGGGCCGTCAGGACGCAGCGTGGCCTGTTCCGAATACCGGCGCAGAACGAGGATCCCGCGCGGATCGGCCCGTGTATCGGCGATCCCGCCCATAAGCGAGATGGCGCGCAGCGCGCTGACATTCTGCTCATCAAAACCGATCACCTCTTCGCGCTGGGCCGCGCCAAGCGCTTTGAAACTGCGCGGGTCGGATTCAATCAGCACTCTGTCACCGCCGCGAATGGCCGGATCATGCGCAGGACTATAGAGCACATAGCTCAGCGGGCGCCGAAAGACCTGATTGCCGCGTGTGATCTGGACCTGCGGATTCTTGAGGGTCTGGTCCACACCGCCGGCGGCGGCGATCAGGCTTGTCAGCGGCAGGTTACGCTCGTTAAGCGGGTAGGTGCCGGGATTGACAACGCCGCCCAGCATCTGCGCCGAATTACGCCGCCCTTCGGTAACTTCTAGCTGCACCTGCGCGGAGGGGATGATCGTGGTAAGGCGTTGTTGCAGACGGTTACGCGCCTGTTCGGCCGTCAACCCGCCGACATGCACTTCGTCCATATACGGCAAACTGACATTGCCAGAGGCTGTCACAACCACATTCGCGATATCTGCGAAGGGCGATTCGGCTGTGGTTATGAGCGAGCTTTCTTCTGCATCCCAAATCCGCATGCTCAGCCGGTCGCCGGGTGCCAGCACCTGATCGGTCGGCACAGCACCGCCCGAGGGCCAGTCAGTGCGTGTGCGGCCATTACCCGGCCCCCAATGCGCATAGAGTGGCAGGCGCTCACGCGTGACGATCTCCAGAGCGAAATCAGCGCCTTCAGCGTCTGGCTTTGCCAGTACTTCGCGTTGCGATGGCGCACCGCGAGGCACTGCGCAACCCGCCAGCAGCAAAATCGCGGCACCACCTAGCAGATGTCTTCTGGTTATATCGGCTGTCAAATTCTGCCCCCCGGTTCGTCTGCAGCGCTCGATCTCCTTTTCCTATGGAAACCGGGCGGGGTCAATTCATCGCGTTACCCGTATAGCGCTCTGTGACACTGTGACGTTTTCGGGCAACGGGCCATAAGGCACCGTCAAGCCGAGCGCCCGTCCTTGACAATGCGCAGTCGCGCCTCGGCGGGCCGGGGTTTGGCATCGCCGACACCAACCTGCCACATGAGATCGTGAATGCCAGCGCTCTTCGGAGCATATCCGATTGGTGCTTCAAGCAGCAGCGTGCGCAACCGCTCCAGATCAAAACCTGTGCAGGCCGCGTGCAACTCCTCAAGCAGGCTGTGCAGTTCAGGCGGCGACAATGACAGTTCCGATGCCGTCATGATCCGCGGATGTTCCGTGCCCTCGGGGTTGTTGCTGATGAGCAATTCCTCGAAGAGCTTCTCACCCGGTTGCAAGCCAGTGATCCGGATCGGAATATCCTCGACCTGGCCCTCCGGCTTGCCGTTTTCATCCAGCATGTAAGGTGTCAGCCCATGCAGCCGGATCATGGATCTCGCAAGATCGAGAATGCGCACCGGCTCGCCCATATCCAGCACGAACACATCGCCCCCGCGCGCCATCGCCCCGGCCTGAATAACCAATTGCGCAGCCTCCGGGATGGTCATGAAGTAACGCGTCACATCGCGATGCGTGACTGTCACAGGGCCACCACGCTCGATCTGGTCACGAAAGCGCGGAATGACAGAACCTGAAGATCCGAGCACATTGCCGAAACGCACCATCGAGAAGACAGTATTGCCGCGCCCCTCCTGCGCCAGAGCCTGACAGACGAGTTCTGCCAATCGCTTGCTCGCGCCCATGATATTGGTGGGCCGCACTGTCTTGTCGGTTGAAACAAGAATAAAATGCTCGACCCCGCATTCGGCCGCAGCCTCCGCAATCACCCGTGTGCCAAAGACGTTGTTATGCAGCCCCTCGATCTGGTTTTCTTCTACCATCACGACATGCTTATAGGCGGCGGCATGGTAAACAGTCTGGACCTTGAATCGGCGCAGGATGGCGCGCATGCGCCGCGGGTTCTGAACCGAGCCAAGCACAGGAACAAGGATCGGCCCATTCTCGCCAAGGCTGTCGCGCAACTCGGTGGCCAGTGCATACAGCGCATATTCCGACACATCGAGCATTACCAGCACCGCAGGGTTCTGTCCGACGATCTGGCGGCAGAGTTCAGAGCCGATGGAGCCGCCTGCGCCTGTTACAAGTACGGATTTTCCAGAAATATTTCGCTGCATCAATGCCTTGTTGGGGGGGACGGGATCACGCCCCAAAAGGTCTTCGGGCGTGATCGGCCGCAGATCCGTAAACCGCGCACGCCCTGCCACCACATCGCCCATGCTGGGGATGGTCTTGACCTCGACACCAAGGGTCTCCAGCCGCGACACAACGCGGCGCCTGCGCATCCGGCTCAGGCTCGGCATGGCCAGAAGCACCTCACGCACCTGCCATTGCTCCGTCAGCGCACGCAAATCGGTCGAGGGAAAGACCCGCACACCATTGATCGTCGTGCCATGCAACCGCGTGTCATCATCGACCAGTGCAACGGGCAGATACTCATTGCCGAGGTAAAGTGCCGCAACCAATTGCTGCCCGGCCTTGCCGGCCCCGTAAATAATGACTGGCGTTGAATTGCGGATAGCAGGCTTGCGCAGAACGGCACGCCCCCAGAAGCGAATTCCGCCCACAGCCAGAAGCATTGTCATTGCGTGAATCGCAGCCACTGCTGGCGAGACGACCCCGCCAAGCGTTGCCGAGGCGGCAAGCATCGTCGTCGCACCTGCGATCGCGCCGATAACGACACTGCGCATCGCATTGCCCGTGATGTAGCGCAAAATGGCACGGTAAAGGCCAAAGTAACTGAACAGCGCAAGTGTGACAGGGAGCACAGGCACCATCACCGCCCATGTCACCGGATCTGTCAGCTGTTCGCGCGGTGCGCCGCTGAGCACAAGTGCTGCGGCAAATGTCGCAAGGATCAGGAATGCGTCCACTGCCAGATGCAGGTGACGCTTTCGCGCACGACTCAACCGATCAGGCAGCAGCCAAAGGCGGCGCCACCATTTGCGCTTAGAGATGACATCGCCAAAATAGCGAATCTTCCTAAGCAGCCGGGATCTATTGCGGGTCATTCTGTTATTCTTTCGCGATGCCCGATGTTATATGCCCGGCGGCCTGTCCCTCCGCCAGTTCCGCAAGACCCGCCTGCGGTTCGAAGATCCATGCCATAAAATCTGGCGTCAACGCAAGCTACGCTGGCAAATGCTGGCCGATTTACGCCCAGCGTGCTGCTTTGACAACACAAGGCTCCCTGCGCGACAGGGCCGCTTATCTCTATGACAACGCGTCGCGCATTGCTTGCGTATGCAGCGCAATAGTCCGCTCAGGGCTTGAAGCTGCGCACGGTCTCGATCATCAGCGCAACATTCTCAGGGTCCGCATCCGGCGTGATGCCGTGCCCGAGATTGAAAATATGCGGGCCGTGCTGGAATGCCCGCACGATCCGTTGGGTTTCCTCAACGAGCGACTGCCCGCCACTCACCATATGCGATGACGCGAGATTGCCCTGCACACAGCCATCCACCTGCACATGTTCAGCTGCCCATTCCGGGCTCACGGAATTGTCGAGCGCCACGCAATCCGCCCCTGTGGCCTTGGCAAAGCCGATATAGCCCTCTCCTGCCTCGCGCGGGAAGGCGATGACAGGAATGCCGGGATGGCGCGCTTTCAGCGCAGCGATGATCTCGCGCGCGGGCTCCAGCGCATAACGATGGAACGCATCGCCCTTGAGTGAGCCTGCCCAACTATCGAAGATCTTCACGACCTCTGCCCCGGCCTCGATCTGCATCGAGAGATAGTCGATCGTGGCCTCGGTGATCTTCGCGATCAGCGCGTCAAACGCCTCCGGCGCGTTCTCGCGCATCGCGTGCGCAGGCGCTTGATCGGGGGTGCCGCGTCCGGCGATCATATAGGTCGCCACGGTCCAGGGTGCGCCCGCGAAACCGATCAGCGTTGTCTCGGCGGGCAATTCGCGCGAGAGGATTTTCACTGTCTCATAGACCGGAGATAGCGTGTCATGGATCGCATCCGCAGGTTTCAGGGCATCTACCCCGGCCTGATCCGTGATCGTCGAGAGCCGCGGCCCTTCGCCGGTCACGAACCACAGATCCGCCCCCAGCGCCTGCGGCACCAGCAGGATATCGGCAAAGAGGATCGCCGCATCAAAGCCATAACGCCGGATCGGCTGCAGCGTGACTTCGGCAGCGAGTTCAGGATTATAGCACAGCGACAGGAAATCGCCTGCCTTCGCGCGTGTGGCGCGATATTCGGGCAGGTAACGGCCTGCCTGCCGCATCATCCAGATCGGTGGCGTTTGCAAAGTCTCGCCCGCAAGCGCGCGCAGGATGGTCTTGCTGGCAGCGGCGGCGGTCTGGGCGGCAACAGTCATTGGCGACTCCTTCTTTACCCCCTCGTCACAACATGGGCCGATTTTGTCAAGCAGAGTTTACACATTGCGCTTGTAAGCGGCCCCGATGGGGGCTAACTCTCGGGCATGAGCATGGATTACCCCACCCCCGACACGCCCCTCAAGATCGGCACGCGCGGCTCGCCGCTGGCACTGGCGCAGGCCCATGAAACCCGCGCCCGCCTGATGGCGGCGCATGCCCTGCCCGAGGCCGCCTTCGAGATCGTGGTGATCAAGACCACAGGCGATGATCGCAGCCTGATTGATGCTGACCGCCCGCTCAAGGAAATCGGCAACAAGGGCCTGTTTACCAAGGAAATCGAAGAGGCGATGCTCGCAGGCGGCATCGACATTGCCGTGCATTCGATGAAGGACATGCCGACCGAACAGCCCAAGGGGCTGGTGCTTGACTGCTATCTGCCGCGCGAGGATACGCGCGATGCTTTTGTCTCGCGCCATGTCGCGACGCTGGCCGATCTTGCGCCCGGGCAGGTCGTAGGCACCTCCAGCCTGCGCCGCCGCGCGCAGCTTCTCAATCGCCGCCCCGATCTGAAAGTGGTGGAGTTTCGCGGCAATGTGCAAACGCGGCTCAAGAAGCTCGATGCTGGTGTAGCTGATTGCACCTTTCTGGCCATGGCTGGTTTGAACCGGTTAGGCATGGCAGAGGTTGCCTCCGGCGCCATCGGGCCAGAGGACATGCTCCCCGCCATCGCGCAAGGCGCGATCGGGATTGAGCGGCGCGCAGCGGATGACCGTGTGGCGAGCCTGCTCGCTCCCCTGAATGACAAGCCCACCACGCAGCGCCTGAGCGCGGAGCGCGCTTTTCTCGCAGCCCTTGATGGCTCTTGCGAAACGCCTATAGCCGGGCTTGCGCTTATCGAGGGCGAGGCGATCTGGCTACGCGGCGAAATCCTGCGTCCAGATGGATCCGAGAGGCTCTTTGAGGAAGGCCGCGCACCGCTGGCCGAGGCCGCTGATCTGGGCATTGAGATGGCCGCGAAACTCCGCGCCCGCGCGCCCGAAGGTTTCTTTTCCTGGGCCTGACACTGGCAAGCCCGGCCTGCACCCCTTATCTATGGCCGCGACCGGAGGGATGCGTGCATGGTGATCGGACGGCTGGCAGATGAGGTGGTGCGCGGCGTTGGCCGCGTCGCCTATGGCGTGACAGACACGCTGACAAGCCCCTTTTCCGAGCCAGCGCTCCGGCTGGGCGTGACCGGGCTAAGTCAGGCGGGCAAGACTGTCTTCATCACCTCTCTGGTCGCAAATCTGCTGGACCGGGGGCGCATGGGGCGGATGCAGGCCGTGTCCGGCGGGCATATCGAGGCCGCTTTCCTGCAACCCCAACCCGATGACACATTGCCGCGGTTTGAGTATGAGCGCCATCTCGCGGCCCTGACCGGCCCTGCGCCGCATTGGCCTGAAAGTACCCGCCAGATCTCGCAATTGCGCCTGTCGTTCCGCATTCGCCCCGGCGGGATGCTGGGCGGATTTCGCGGCGCGCAGATCCGGCATGTGGATATCATCGATTATCCCGGCGAATGGCTGCTCGATCTGGTTCTGCTGGACAAGAGCTATCCGCAATGGTCCGAAAGCGTGCTTGCCCGAATGCAGGCGCGGCCCTTTGCAGCCGACGCACTTGCGCAGATCACGGCCACCGACCCCGATGCCCGCCATGACGAGGGCACGGCACAGGCGCTGACCGAGGCTTTCACGGCCTATCTTCAGGCGGCGCGTGCCGCAGGGCTGCATGACATCACGCCGGGGCGCTTCCTGCTGCCGGGCGATCTGGCAGGCTCGCCCGTGCTGACTTTCGTACCATTGCCCGGCTCTGGCGGTCGCGGCTCGTTCGCCCGCGAGATGGCGCGGCGCTTTGATGCGTATAAGGCACAGGTCGTCCGCCCCTTCTTCCGTGACCATTTCGCGCGTATCGACCGGCAGGTGGTGCTGGCCGATGTGCTGGGTGCGATCCATGCCGGGCCCGAGGCCGTGGATCGTCTGGGTGCGACCATGACCGAATTGCTCTCGGCCTTCCGGCCAGGGCGCAACGCGTGGCTCACGCGCCTCTTGGGCGGCAAGCGCGTGGAGCGTATTCTCTTTGCCGCAACCAAGGCTGACCATATCCATCACAGCCAGCATGCGAGGCTGACCGCGCTGATGACGGCCTTGCTGCGTCAGGCCCGTGATCGCGCCGATTTCGCAGGTGCGCGCACTGACGCGCTTGCCATCGCTGCGCTACGCGCCACTGTCGAGGAGCAGCATGACCGCGCTGGCGAGACGCTCGATTGCGTGCGCGGGCGGCTGCTTGAGACAGGTAAACAGGCAGCCTTCTATCCCGGTGAATTGCCGGCCGATCCCGCTGCGATCCTTGGTGCTGCGCGTGACCATGCTGCGCGCTGGCTCGAGGGCGAATACGAGATCATGCGTTTTGCCCCGGCTGTTCTCACTCGCGCGCCCGGTGACGGGTTGCCGCATATCCGGCTCGATGCCGCTGCCGAATTCCTGCTCGGAGATGTTCTGCGATGAGTGAGCGCAAGCCCCTGCTGATCGAATTGGAGGATGCGCCCGCGCATGATCCCGGCGCAGCACCCCCGCCCCCCGATATGGATGCACCCGCGCCGCCTGAGGGCCGCGCAATGCAACTTGCGTTACGCGCGGCGCGAAAGCGCCTCTCGCTCTGGGCGCGGCTCGGCTGGTCGGCGCTTGCCGGGCTTCTTGTGCTCGTGCTTTCCGTCACGGCCTGGGATTTCGTCACCGGTCTGATCACCCGCTTCCCGGCACTGGGTTTTCTGGCGCTTGCCTTGCTGGCCGGGGTTCTTGTGGCCGCGCTGGTGCTGGGATTGCGCGAGATCGTGGGGTTTCGCCGTCTGCGCCAGCTCGATATCCTGCGCAGCCGTGCCGAGGCCGCGCAGCAACGCGATGACCATGCCGAGGCCAGAACGGTTGCGCGCACCTTGCAGGCACTCTACCGCCCCCGCGCCGAGATGCGCTGGCCCTGCGAGCGGCTGTCGGAGACGTTGCCGGACCAACTCGATACTACCGGCGTGCTCGATTTGACCGAAACCACGCTCATGGCTCCTCTGGATGCACAGGCCCGGCTCGAGGTGGAGGCCGCGGCGCGGCAGGTGGCACTGCTGACCGCGCTGATCCCGCTCGCACTTGTCGATGTGCTCGCGGCACTGCTCACCAATCTGCGCATGATTCGTCGGATTGCCGAAATCTATGGGGGGCGGGCAGGCGCGCTGGGCAGTTTGCGGCTCTTGCGTGGGGTCATCACGCATTTGCTGGCCACCGGCGCTGTGGCCGTCGGGGAGGATATGGTGAGTTCTGTCGCCTCGGGGAGCCTCGTCTCGAAGCTGTCACGCCGCTTCGGAGAAGGCATTGTAAATGGCGCGCTTACTGCACGGCTTGGGATTGCAGCGATGGAAGTCTGTCGCCCGCTGCCCTTCAAGGCGCTGCCCCGGCCATCGACAAGCGCAATCATGCGCCGTGGCGTGAGTGGCCTTTTTGAAACCGCGTCGCGCCGATAAGCTACTTCTGACACAGGCGCGCGCCTGCCGCCGCTATGCGCTCATCCATATTTCCGGCAGGATTGCGCCCATATGGATATGTTCTTCTAATGTTCCTGCATTTTACTTGGAGACTCACCCGGCGCAGTCTATGTTGCGAGTCACGAGTCGTTGGGGGTCGGGATGTCCGAGCAGAAATTCATCGAAGTGCGAGGAGCACGCGAGCATAACCTTAAGAATATCGACGTGATCTTGCCCCGTGACAAACTGGTGGTGATCACCGGGCTTTCGGGATCGGGCAAATCCTCGCTGGCATTTGATACGATCTATGCCGAAGGGCAGCGCCGCTATGTCGAGAGCCTTTCGGCCTATGCGCGCCAGTTCCTCGACATGATGCAAAAGCCGGACATGGACCATATCTCGGGTCTCTCGCCGGCGATTTCGATTGAGCAGAAGACCACGAGCAAGAACCCGCGCTCGACTGTGGGGACAGTGACCGAGATTTACGATTACCTGCGTCTGCTTTTCGCGCGCGCGGGCACGCCCTACAGCCCTGCGACTGGCCAGCCCATCGAGGCGCAGCAGGTGCAGGATATGGTTGACCGCATCATGGCGCTAGAGGAGGGCACCCGCGCCTATCTGCTGGCGCCCATCGTGCGCGATCGCAAGGGCGAATATCGCAAGGAATTTCTGGAACTGCGCAAGCAGGGGTTCCAGCGGATCAAGGTGGATGGCGCGTTCTACGAACTGGATGAACCGCCCACGCTCGACAAGAAATTCCGCCATGACATAGATGTGGTTGTTGACCGGATCGTGGTGCGCGCGGGGATAGAGACTCGGCTGGCGGATAGTTTGCGCACGGCGCTGGATCTGGCAGACGGGATTGCCGTGCTCGAAGAGGCAAAGGAAGAGGGTGCGCGGATCACGTTTTCCGAGAAATTCGCTTGTCCGGTCAGTGGCTTCACCATTTCCGAGATCGAGCCGCGACTGTTTTCGTTCAATGCGCCCACTGGGGCTTGTCCGGCTTGTGACGGGCTGGGCGTGGAGCTGTTTTTTGATGAACGCCTCGTCGTGCCCGATCATGCGTTGCGCGTGGCGGATGGCGCGATTGCGCCCTGGCGCAAGGGCAAATCGCCTTATTTTCTGCAGACCATCGAATCGCTTGCCGCTCATTACGAATTTGACGCCAAAACCCCATGGAAAGACCTGCCCGCGCATGTGCAGCAGGTGTTCCTCTATGGCTCGAATAGTGAGGAATTGCCCTTCCGATATGACGAGGGCGGGCGGGTTTACAATGTCACCCGCGCTTTCGAGGGCGTGATCCCGAACATGGAGCGGCGCTATCGCGAGACCGACAGCGCATGGATTCGCGAGGAATTCGAGCGGTATCAGAATCAGCGGGCCTGCGGAGTTTGCGAGGGGCACCGGCTGAAGCCCGAGGCACTGGCGGTCAAGATCGGTGGTTTGCATATCGGGCAGGTCACCGAAATGTCTATCCGCGAGGCTCTGGCCTGGGTCGAAGGCGTGCCAGAGGCGCTCTCGAAGCAAAAAAACGAAATCGCCCGTGCGATCCTGAAGGAGATCCGCGAGCGGTTGGGGTTTCTTGTCAATGTGGGGCTGGATTATCTGACATTGGGGCGGCATGCGGGAACACTCTCGGGCGGCGAGAGCCAGCGCATCCGGCTGGCCAGCCAGATCGGTTCCGGGCTGACCGGGGTGCTCTATGTGCTTGATGAGCCGTCTATCGGATTGCACCAGCGCGACAATGACCGCCTGCTGACCACGCTGCGCAATCTGCGCGATCAGGGCAATACAGTTCTGGTTGTCGAGCATGATGAGGAAGCGATCCGCACAGCGGATTTCGTGCTCGATATCGGCCCGGGTGCAGGTGTGCATGGCGGGCAGATCGTGGCGCAGGGCACACCGGCCGAGATCATGGCAGACCCGGCGAGCCTGACCGGGCAATACTTGAGCGGTGCGCGTGAAATCGCTGTGCCGAGAACCCGGCGCAAAGGAATTGGCAAGAAGCTGACTGTGGTCAAGGCGAGTGGCAACAATCTGCGCGATGTGACAGCCGAATTTCCGCTGGGCAAATTCGTCTGTGTGACGGGCGTTTCGGGTGGCGGCAAATCCACGCTCACCATCGAGACACTGTTCAAGACGGCCTCGATGCGGCTGAATGGCGCGCGCCAGACACCTGCGCCATGCGAAACGATCAAGGGGCTGGAGCAACTTGACAAGGTGATTGACATTGACCAGCGCCCCATCGGTCGCACACCGCGCTCGAACCCGGCGACCTATACGGGCGCGTTCGGGCCGATCCGCGATTGGTTTGCGGGGCTGCCCGAATCGAAAGCTCGCGGCTACAAGCCTGGGCGCTTCAGCTTCAACGTCAAGGGCGGGCGCTGCGAAGCCTGTCAGGGCGATGGGGTGCTGAAAATCGAGATGAACTTTCTGCCCGATGTCTATGTCACCTGCGAGACCTGCAAGGGCAAGCGCTACAATCGCGAGACGCTGGAAGTGCTGTTCAAGGGCAAATCAATCGCGGATGTGCTCGATATGACCGTCGAAGAAGCGCAATCCTTCTTCGAGGCGGTGCCCTCGATCCGCGAGAAGATGGATGCGCTGATGCGCGTGGGTTTGGGCTATATCAAGGTGGGCCAGCAGGCGACCACGCTTTCGGGCGGGGAAGCGCAGCGAGTTAAGCTCTCGAAGGAGTTGTCGCGGCGCTCAACCGGGCGGACCTTGTACATTCTCGATGAACCCACAACCGGGCTGCATTTCGAGGATGTGCGCAAGCTACTGGAAGTGCTGCATGAATTGGTTGATCAGGGGAATACGGTGATTGTGATCGAGCACAATCTCGATGTTATCAAGACAGCTGACTGGATCATTGATATCGGCCCCGAAGGTGGCGATGGCGGTGGGCAGATCGTTGCGACCGGCACTCCTGAAGATGTCGCGGCAGTTGCAGAAAGCCATACCGGTCGCTATCTCGCGCCGATGCTCAAGCACGGGCGCATCGCAGCAGAGTGATCCACCGTGGAAAGGCCATGCAATGTGGCGGGTTTGCGCCACAAATTGCGCAGCATGCAGATCGCATGACAGAATATGCGTTGCGTGCTTTATTCCACCCGCCATCATCTGCTAAAGCAGATAAAAAGAGGGACGACTTGCGCTGGATTCGATACCCGATCAGCGTGTGCCGCGCAGGAAAGAGAAAAGACTTGCAGAAATCCCGCGTTGTTTCAGGTTTGGAGTAACCATGTTCCGCTGCAGAAGGATTGTATCCGCATTGGCCCTGCTTGCCGCTGGCAGTCTCGGGGCAACTGCATCACAGGCGCAGGATTTCAGTCAGGGGTTCAATACTTTCGGTATGCCAGGTGTCATAGACACACCAAATGCCGCTGCGCTGCCTGATGGCGAATTGATGTTCACGGGCTTTGCCATGCGGGACACATGGCGCACGACGCTGACGTTTCAGGCCCTCCCACGTCTGACGGTGGCATTGCGCTATTCCAGTATTGATGATCTTGCCTGGCGCGCGATGCGTGGAACCGGGCTGCGCGACCGCAGTTTTGATCTTCAGTTCCAGCTTCTGGATGAGGGTCGTTATACTCCCGCTCTCGCAGTCGGGCTGCGCGATTTTCTCGGGACAGGGTCATATTCGAGCGAATATGTCGTCGCCTCCAAGACCTTCACGCCGCAATTGCGCGGCAGTCTGGGCATGGGGTGGGGGCGGCTGGCTACACACGGCGCGTTTTCCAACCCGCTCGGTGTGTTGCATAGCGGTTTCAAGACCCGCCCCGGCGGATTTACCGGGCTCGGTGGGCGCGTTGAGGTGGGGCGTTTCTTTCGGGGCGATTCCGCCCTTTTTGCCAGTGTCGAGTATCAGGCCACGCCTGAGCTGACCTTGATGGCGGAATACTCCTCTGATGCCTATCCGGGTGAGGGGTTGGGGCTGCGCCGCAAAACGCCGCTCAATCTCGGGTTCCGCTACCGGCTTTCGGATTCGGCCACGCTGGCTGGCTATGTCATTCAGGGTCGCAATGTTGGCCTTGCCGCGAATTTCGCGCTTAATCCGCGCGTGGCATCGGTGCGCGGAACGCAATTGAACGCGCCGCCGCCAGTGCTGGTGCGCCCACCAGCGCCGGGACCAGAGGCGCGCTCCACGGATTGGACCGGACAGCGCGCGCAGTGGCATGAGGCGCTTACCGAATCCTGGAGCACGGCTTTCGCAGAAAATGGCATGATCCTGAAGGATCTGACGCTCGAAGACCGTCGCGCCATTATCCGGCTCTCCAATGTCCGGCATGAGGTTCTGGCCCGCGCAATTGGCCGCGCCGCGCGCATCTCGACCTATGGTTTGCCGGCCTCGGTGGAAGAGATTGTGGTGATCCCTGTCATTGATGGGGTCACAGCTTCGGCCATCGTCTTCAATCGCTCCGCACTTGAGGCGCATGAATTCTCTCAAGACGGTGCGCAGCAAATCCTTGCCGCGACCCGTTTCGAGGATGCGCTCAACTTTCCCGGAACCGGGCGCTACTGGCAGCCGCTTCCGCCCGAGCGTAGCCGGTTTATCTGGTCCGTCGGCCCATATCTCGATACCTCCTATTTCGATCCGAATTCTCCGCTACGGGCCGATCTCGGGCTCAGGCTTGATCTGCAATATAACCTGTCTGAAAACCTCTCGGCCAATCTCGAGATGCGCCAGCGTGTGATCGGCAATATCGGCGGCGGCACAATCGGGCCTGCATCGCCCGGCTATCCACGGGTGCGCACCACAGGCTCACTTTATTCCAGCTCAACGCCGGTGGTCGAGCGTGCGACCGTTGATTATCTCTTCCGCCCTGCACAGGATTTCTACGGTCGGCTCAGCCTCGGGATGCTTGAGCGCATGTATGCCGGCGCGTCTGCCGAATTGCTCTGGAGCCGTGTTGACAGCCCGCTCGCCCTTGGTGTCGAGGTGAATGCCCTGCGCCAGCGCGCACCAAATTCTCTGTTTGGAACCAACAACCTCCGGGTCAACTCGTGGCATGTCTCGGGCTATTACAGCTTCGGTGATGGCTTCCATGCCCAGCTCGATCTCGGCCGCTATATGGCGGGCGATATGGGCGGCACTCTGACACTGGAACGTGAATTCGCCAACGGCATCCGGGTCGGGGCCTATGCCACACTCACTGACATGCCCTTCGATGTCTTTGGTGAAGGCTCCTTCGACAAGGGCATCCATGTCACCATTCCGATTGCCACGCTTCTGGGTACACCCACAACCGCACGCCAGACCACGACCATCAATTCCATCACGCGTGATGGGGGTGCGCGGGTGAATATCGCCAACAGGCTCTATCCGAGCATCCGCGACAGCCGCGAACATGCTCTGCGCCGGAGCTGGGAGGCCGCGCTGCAATGACAAAAATCTTTTGCCGCCTGCTTGCAGTTCTTGCCATAAGCGGGCTTGCCGCCTGCAGCAATGCGCCTGAAAGCAATCCGCTACGCGATGCGCTCGAGGGTGGGGTGTCCGGCCTTACCGGAGGAGCGCGCCCAACGCCTGCACAAGTGCCCGAAAGCGGGTTTCTCGCTGTAGCGCCTCAACTGATTGCCTCGGCGCAGGCAGAACCTGCAGTGGGCCTCTTCATGCAGGAGCGCAATACACAGGCCCTGCTTTCGCTTTCGGGCGCGCGGGCCACGCATGTGACATGGCTCAGCGGCGACCGTATATCCTTCACGCTCTCTGGCGGGACGATGCTAGTACGCACAAGCGGCCTCGGGCATGACCTGACACATGCCGATTTCACGCAGACCTTGATGCTTATCGCTTCGGGGCGCGCAGGCCAGACCGAGCGCACCCATACCTACCTTACCCGCGATTTCCAGCAGGATCGGCAGCGCTTTACCTGCGATGTGCGGCCACTGGGGCCCACGCAGGTTCAGTTGGGGCGCGCATCGCGGCAGGCTCTTGCTTATGAGGAAGCCTGTAAGGGCGAAATGGCCTCATTCACAAATCGCTACTGGCTTGATACTTCCAGCGGGCAGATTGTTCAGGCCGTGCAATGGGTGCATCCACAGGTCGGCAAGGCGCATCTGCAACTGCTCAACCAGTGAGCCTTGCCTGAGATCCCTGTGCGTTCAGGCGATTTCGAATATGCCCTCTATCTCCACCGCCACGCCAAGCGGCAGCGCGGGTGCCCCTACAGCCGCGCGTGCATGGCGGCCTTCCTCGCCAAATACAGCCACCATAAGATCCGAGCAGCCATTGATTACTTTGGGCTGATCGGTGAAATCTGGCGTGCAATTCACAAATCCCGTCAGCTTCACAACACGGCGCAGCCGCGACAGATCGCCACCGCAAGCCGCGCGCAATTGTGCAATCAGTGCAAGCCCACAGGCTTGGGCTGCGCTAACACCCTGCTCAACCTCAAGATCCGCGCCAAGCTTGCCGCAGATCAATCCTTCGGGCCCCGCACTGATCTGGCCCGAGATAAACACAAGCGCACCGCTTTGCACAAAAGGTACATAATTGGCCGCAGGGGCAGGGGCGTCGGGTAGGGAAAGGCCAAGCTCGGCAAGGCGCTGTTCGATAGCATTGGTCATGGGGCGGCTCCTGTCTTTGATGATATGCCCTGCACTATGCGCAGCGGGGCGCAAAAGACCAGCCCCGGCTCAGGGCTTGCTGCGCGATTTGCGGCTGAACACCATCTTTTGCGAGGTCAGTTTCTCGGGCGGCCCGATCCACGCATAGGCCAGAAGCGAGGGCTCCAGATCGGCAACGGTGATGCGGTGCATCTGCCCCGGCGGGTTGAAGATCATCGAACCGGGCACATAGACGCCCTGATCATTCTGCGACATCGCCCCTGAGAGGCAAATGTAGCTCTCGGTGATTCCGTCATGGGCATTAGTGGGATAGATGCATCCGGGCGCAAACAGCACCAGCCCCAGAATGATCTGATCGCTCTGCACTGGGCCTGTCGGGCCCAGCAGCTCGGCATAGGCGTATTTCTGATCCAGCCCGCG
>SLDY01000036.1 GCA_007125005.1 Natronohydrobacter sp. | reverse complement strand
ATGGTGCCCGGGGGCGGAATCGAACCACCGACACGAGGATTTTCAATCCACTGCTCTACCCCTGAGCTACCCGGGCACGGGCGCATCGAAAGATGCAAGCGCGGGCGTTTCGCGCTGGGTAGCGTCGTCATATTGCAGGGTTTCGGCACTGTCCAGAGGCGTTTGCGAAAAAACTGCGGTCTATGCCGTATCGCCTTTTTCTGGCTGATCCGAGCTTTCTTCTTCCATCTCGGTCAGGGGTACGGGAATGACGTAATCTTCACGCAGCCAGCGTGCAAGATCAACATCGGCGCAGCGTCGGGAGCAGAAGGGGCGATAAGCCGGATCGCTGGATTTGTGGCAGATCGGGCAACTCATGCGAGTAACTGCAGCAGAGGCATACGGTCGCGTTTGCGGGTGAGCTCGAAATTTCCTAGCGGTGTCCAGCCTGCAAGAACAGTGTCGCGGCCGTCTGTACGGAATGCGGCACGCAGGGATTGCTCGAGGATCTGGCGGTCCTTCTTTGAGACAGGCGCGAGATCGATCACGATTTGCCCGCCAAGCCCACGCAGCCGCAACTGGCGCGGCAATTCGCGAATGGCAGCGATATTGGCCTTAAGCGCTGCTGCAGGGCTGGTGTCGGCACCTGTGTTCACATCAACAGCGATAAGCGCGCGCGTAGGCTCGAGCACCATCGACGCGCCCCCCTGAAGCATCACCTTGGATTGCATCAGGGCATCGATTGTCTCGATCACACCATAGCGTCTGAAACTGCCTGCGGCTTCATCGAGGGTGTCAGCTATAGGCCAGTCGCGCCATGCGGCCAGATGCGGGGCAGGGGCGTCGAGCAGGATTTCGGGCGGCCCCGTTTCATCGCCCAGCACGGTTTCGGCCAACTTGCGCATATGCATGATATCCGCCCGGACGATTTCATCGTCAGCCAGTTCGCAGGCGGATCTCAGGATCAACCCCAGTGCTGGATCAGCATCCTGCATCGTGTCAGTCGCAAGAGCTTTCAATTCTTGCTCCCGCACTGGATCACTTATCTGGCGCGAGATATTCAACCCGGGCGCTTCCGGCGTGATGATCGCATAGCGGCTCTTGAACAAGAGCCGCGTGCTCAGTGGCACAGCCTTGCCAGGCTCGGCAAGCCCGCTCACCTGCACCAGCAAAGCGGCACCGGGCCGCAATCCCTTGACCTGACGCAGAAAGCCGCGCGCGCCACCTGGCAGCTCCACAAAGGCCCCGCCCAAACCCTTGACCGGGCGCCCGAGCTTGCCGCGGCACAAGGTTTCTGGCGCAAGCACACCCTCGCCCGGCGCAATAAACAAATCTTCCAGCCGACCATCAACCAAATGTGCCGCGGCTTCACGGCCTTTGATCTGATCGAGCGCAATGACGCTGCCTTTCATGCCCACCTCACCCCGGCTGCGCGCAAAAGCTGCGCGGTCTCGGCGGCCGGCAACCCCATGACGCCTGTGTAAGACCCTTGGATCCAAGGGATGAAAGCCCCGCCGCGTCCCTGAATTGCATATCCGCCAGCCTTGCCCTGCCATTCTCCAGAAGCGAGGTAGCTGTTCAATTCGTCATCCGAAAGCCGCTTCATCTTGACCGCTGTCACCTGTGTGCGGGCCCAGTGCTGCGCCCCACGCCGCAAGGCAACCGAAGTAATCACCTGATGCCGTCGTCCAGAGAGCTTAAGCAGAAATTCCGCTGCCTGTGCGGCATTCTCGGGTTTGCCGAGAATACGCCGCCCGAGCGCAACTGTGGTATCTGCCACAAGCACAATATCATCTGGCTCCGAGGTGATCGCATCAAGCTTCGCGCGCGTGACGCGCTCGCAATAGGGGCGTGGCAATTCGCCCTTGTGCGGCGTTTCGTCGATATCAGAAGCGATAATGACGTCGGGCACGATTCCCAGCCCGACCAGAATCTCTTTCCGGCGGGGGCTGCCTGAGCCGAGGATCAGCCGCATCACCTTATTTGAATCGGTAATTGATCCGCCCCTTGGTCAGGTCATAGGGGGTCATTTCCACCTGAACCTTGTCGCCAACAAGAACTCGGATGCGGTTCTTGCGCATCTTTCCTGCCATATGAGCGTTGATTTCATGGCCGTTTTCCAGCTCGACCCGAAATGTCGCATTTGGCAGGAGTTCCTTCACGACACCGGGGAATTCGAGCAGTTCTTCCTTAGCCATGGTCACTCCATATTTCACATGCACAGGGAACCTGCGCGCGCGTTAGATGGAGCTATTTCGCCAATATTTCAAGCGAATTATGCGTGTGTGATTGTCCGAACCGGCAATTCGAGGCGGTTTTTCTGTTCATCCCAGTGCTGGTGGTTGAACACGGCGCCTTCGCGGCGCACGCGGGCAATATCCTCGCGGCTGATCTCGGCAATCGCCCAACCGGGTGCGTTGAGCGTGGTCTCGGCCAGAATGCCCGTGGGCGGAAAGCCCAGATCGGGGGGGCCATAGATCGCCGCCGCCCCGGTATTCGCGTCAACCGCCGGGCACCACGTCGCAGGGCCGACTGTCGGGGAATGGACTGCAACGCATTGGTTTTCGAGCGCACGCGCCATCGCACCAACCTTTACGCGTGTGTAGCCCGAGAGCGCCTCGGTCGCGGAAGGCACCAGCAGGATCTCTGCCCCCGCCTCCACCAGCGCGCGGGCCAGAAGCGGGAACTCGCTGTCATAGCAGATGATGATCCCGATCCGGCCCAGCGCCGTGTCGAACAATGTCAGCCCATGGCCGGGCGCGATGTCCCATTCCTCGCGCTCGAAGCGGGTCATGATCTGCTTGTCCTGATGCCCGATCACCCCTTGCGGGCCATAAAGCATCGCGCGATTCACAGGCCGCGCCGTCTCTGCCATCGCTGGGCCGCTCGCGCCAAGGATATGCACGCCATGTTGCGCTGCGAGCCGCGCGTAAAGCGCGACCACATCCGCCTCATGACGCATCACCTCATGCAAAGCTGCCTCCAGATCGCCTGCGACCTCCGCCCCGCCAAGGCTGGCCAGCTCCATCGCCCCATATTCAGGAAAGACCAGTAGCTCTGCACCCTGACCAGCAGCATCCTCAACCCAGCGCGAGAGCTTGGCTTCAAACATGCCCCAGTCAGTCAGGAAATCCAGCGGATAGGCGGCGGCAGCGATTTTCATAGCGAATGTATCCAGAATTGCAGGGGTTTGGGGCTGTCCGCATCGTCGCCCAGATCGCGCCACGCGAAATGCGCGACAACGCCGTCAAGCGGAGTATATCCTCGCTTTTGCCAGAACGCATCGAGCGGACGATATTGCGCAGGGCGCGCGGGGTGATCCTTGGGCCGGATCACCCCGCAAAATGCACTATAGCGAAAACCCAATTTGCGCGCATGCGCCTCGCGCAGATCGAAAAACTGATGCCCCGCGCCCTGCCCGCGATAGGCGGGCAAGAGGACCGATTCGGCGCAATAGAAGATCTCTGCCGGATCATACTCCGACCCCGCAAAAGCCTCGGCAAATTCTGCATCAGCTTCCGGCAAGGGCAACCCGGTCGAGGCCCCGACCAGTGCCTCCCCATCCAAGGCCACCACAATCACTGCGCCGGGGCTCTCTTGATAGGCGCGCAGATAGTTGCGCTCATACGCCAGATCACCCTCATAGAGGTAAGGCCAGTCTCGAAACACGGCAATACGCAGTGCCGCAACATCCGCGATCACGGGCGCAATCTTGTCACCTGTCAGGGCCTCAACGCGCAGGCTCATGCCGAAACCTGTGCGATCCAATTCTGAAGGTTGTAATAGGTCGTGATCCGAGTGATTCTGCCGCCCTCCAATGAGAAAAATGATCCCGCCGGCAGCACATAGTGCTGCCCATGCGCATCGGGCAGGCCAGGATCGGTTTGCAGGTACTCGCCATGAACGGTGAATTCTGCCGCCGCCCGCGTGCCGTCGTCATTCACGAAAATCACCATATCGCGCAGGGTCTCGCGGTAGCTCACCCCCATATGGCTGCAGAATTCAGCGAATTTCGCACGACCTTCGCGCATCTCGCCCTGATTGACGTAATGGCGGATGTCATCGCTCACCAGCGCAAGCATCGCTTCAGTATCGCCTGCATTGAAGGCGTCGAAATAGTGGCGGATGATCTCTTTGCTCATAGTTTACCTTTCCGAAGGGCTGCCGAACCGCGCCAGCAGACGCTCCTTGATCTGATCGCGGGTCTGTCGATAGGCCTCAAGCTTGGCCTCGCGTGTCTCGCCCAGTCCCGAGGGATCCATGATCGGCCAATATTCGATATCGATATGTGAAAATCTTGTCATTTCAAGCGCATGGCGTTGACTGGCCGGAGAGAGCGCGATGATCAGATCGAACCCACTCAGATCATCACCCCATTCCGACATTTCCTCGAAAGAACGCGCGCGGTGCCTGTCAAGCTCGACCCCTTCTTCCGCACTCACGGCGATCGAGAAGCCATCGATCTCACGATCGTTGCGCACGCCCGCGGACTGGACATAGGCGCGCTGGCCGTAGAGCTTCTTCATCAAACCTTCAGCGATGGGCGAGCGCACGGAATTGTGGTCGCAGCAAAACAACACCGAAGACGGGAAGCGTTCTGCCATTCAACCTCCGAAATGCAGAACGCAGATCAAGGTGAACAGGCGCCGCGCCGTGTCGATATCCAACTCTGCCTTGCCTTCAAGCCGCTCCTGCAAGATCCGTGCGCCTTCATTATGAATGCCTCGCCGCGCCATATCAATCGCCTCGATCTGGCTGGGAGGAAGGCGCTTGACCGCATCGAAATAACTCGCGCAGATCTGGTAGTAATCCTTCACCACCTGCCTGAACGGCCCCAGTGAGAGAATGATCTCGCCGAGCGGTTCTCCGTTTTCCGCGCAGATGGACACAACCAATCTACGCTCACGAATGGCGAGGTTCATAGTATACGGGCCAGATGGGGGCGCGCTGCCGTCACGTCCCAACAGTCTGAATGAGTTATCTTCAAGCAGGTCGAAGACCGCGACCTTGCGTTCCTGTTCGATTTCTGGCGTGGGTGTCGGCAACCCACTGTCGTCGATTTCGATCTGGCAGATTCGGCTCATGTTGTTCTTTTCATTCTGTCCCGCTCCGGTGATGCCCTGTCTTGCAGGCAGGCGCAAGCATTTGGGGATTGCAAGCCTGGTTTCCTGCCAACACTGGTAAAAGAGGGGGAAGGGGCGACCAGGCTGGCTGGGTTTGAGCGCCAGATACTGTTAGCCGCCCGAGTTGAGATCAGGGGCTGAGCTTATACAGATAACACCCCACAAACCGGAGGGGATCAAATGCAATCCCTTGGCTGTCAGCTCAAGATTTCGCCTGCGCACAGAAGATATCATATACGACCGCGATCAACCTCGCGGCCTTTTCGTCCTGCAGTGCGTAATAGATGGTTTTGCCATCCCGACGGCAGGACACAATCCCCTCCAGCCGCAGCCGCGCAAGCTGTTGGCTGACAGCCGCCTGACGCGATCCGAGCAGGCGCTCAAGTTCGGAGACTGACTTCTCGCCCGAAGACAGATGACACAAGATCATCAACCGCCCCTCATGTGCGAGCGCCTTGAGAAATGCCGACGCGGCCTGCGCCTGCGCGATCATGTCAACAGGCTCTAGCGCGCTGCAGTTATCCGTATCCTGTTCTGATAGGTCGTCCTGTGCGACCGCAAACGCCGAAGCAAGGTTCTGATCCAGAGACATTGAGGTTTCGCTCCATTGGCAGAGCATTCGATTGCTCTGAGTGAAAGATACCTTCACGTAATCGAATATTTAAAGCGAATAACCTTTGGTCACAAGCCTTTCGGTATGGAAAAACCCGAAACGGCTGATTGTACGCGTTAATCGTAACACTGTGCCAAAAAATCCATCGTTCTTGGGAATATATTCTACAAAAGGCCCGCCTGAAACAGGCGGGCCTTCGGTCAATCAGTCTTGCTGGACTTCAGGCGTCACGTGGGTCTTCGCTGTCGCCCTGGCTACGGGGATCGTCATCGTCCATCCCAGCGCTGCCGATATCGTCAAAAAGCTCTGCGATCTCGAAATCTGCTGCGGCTTCCTCTTCGGCGGCCAGTTCCTGAATGGATTTGCCCGAAGCCTGCAATTCGGCTTCTTCCACCGAGCGCGCTACGTTCAGCCCTACCTCTACATCCACTTCCGGATGGAGATTGATCAGCGCCTTGTGCAGACCGAGCGTCTTGATCGGCGTTGCAATCACGATCTGACGCTTCTCGACTGTCACACCAGACTCTGCCAGAAGATCCGCAACATCGCGCGGGCTGACCGAGCCATAAAGCGCCCCGCCATCCGAAGCCTGACGGATTACCACATAGCTCTCGCCATCGAGCTTTGCGGCAACAGCCTGCGCTTCCTTGCGTGTCTCGAGGTTCTGCGCTTCGAGCTCTGCCTTGCGGTGCTCGAAGGATTTGATGTTGTCATCCGAGGCGCGCAGTGCTTTACCCTGCGGCAGCAGATAGTTACGCGCATAGCCGGACTTGACGTTGACCACGTCGCCCATCTGGCCAAGCTTGGCCACGCGTTCCAGAAGGATCACTTGCATATCTGTGGCTCCTTATTTCACTGCGTAAGGCAGAAGAGCGAGAAAACGCGCACGCTTGATCGCACGGGCCAGTTCGCGCTGTTTCTTGGCCGAGACGGCCGTGATGCGCGAGGGCACGATCTTGCCACGCTCGGAGATGTAGCGCTGCAGCAGACGTACATCCTTGTAGTCGATCTTGGGTGCATTGTCGCTCGAGAAGGGGCAGACCTTGCGGCGACGGAAAAACGGTTTTGTAGCCATGGATCAGCCCTCCTTACGATGCCCGGCGGCGCGGTTCGCGCTCGCGGTCGTCACGCTTCTGCATCTGGACCGAGGGGCCCTCTTCATGCGCTTCGACCTTCACTGTCAGGACACGCATCACATCGTCATGCAGACGCATGAGACGTTCCATCTCCTGCACGGCTTCGCCCGGAGCATCGGAACGCAGGTAGGCGTAATGGCCTTTGCGGTTCTTGTTGATCTTGTAGGCCATCGTCTTGACGCCCCAATACTCGTGATCCACGAGTTTCCCGCCATTATCGGCCAAGATGGCGCCGAAATGTTCGATCAGCGCTTCGGCCTGTGCATTCGACAGATCCTGACGCGCGATCATGACATGCTCGTAAAGCGGCATGCGATCTCCAATTCTGTTATGGCGCATTTCAAAAGGCGAGACTTGTCTTTCCGCACTCACCTACGAGAGCTGCGCCGTTGCATATAGTCGCGGAAAGATGCCGCTCTATATCGGCGCATGGCCAGCGGCGCAAGAGGTCGCGGGCATTGGGGCAGGGCGCGCCACTGCTCAGAGGATCACATATCCTGAGCAGGGCGCGATGAACTTTGCGTTTTTGCCTGTCGGGCCTGCTCGCTTGCGCCATGCGCTTGGGGGTAGAGGGCGCAGATTTGGTCGGTCTGATACGTGACAGCGATCTCGACGCCGCCGCAATCCCGCCCGCGCAACCGATCAACCAGCGCGGCCATATTCACAACTTCAGCGTCCAAATGGCCCTTGCCCTGAAAGCCCAGTTCACCGAGAAAACGCTGCTGGAGAAGCCGGATCGCTCATTCCGCTGCAAATTTGGGCTGAAACCCGCGCTCGATCATATCTGTTGGTGCAACAGGATATTCCCCCGAGAAACAGGCATCGCAATACTGCGGGCAAGTCTTGTCGCGCCCTGCGGCTTCTCCCGCAGCGCGGTAAAGCCCATCAAGCGAGATGAATTTCAGGCTATCCACCCCGATATAGTCGCGCATTTCGTCTTCCGACATTTGCGCGGCCAGCAGCTTTTCGCGCTCGGGCGTATCCACCCCATAAAAACAAGGCCATGCCGTGGGTGGTGAGGCAATGCGGAAATGAACCTCAGAAGCACCAGCCTCAAGGATCATCTCCTTGATCTTCTGACTGGTCGTGCCGCGAACCACCGAATCATCCACCAGGACCACCCGCTTGCCGCGGATGAGTGTGCGGTTCACATTCAGCTTGAGCCGCACACCCATCGATCGGATCTGCTGGCTGGGTTCGATGAAGGTGCGCCCCATATACTGATTGCGCGTTATCCCCAGGGCAAAGGGAATGCCCGATTCCTGGCTATATCCAATTGCCGCAGGCGTGCCGCTATCGGGGACCGGGCAGACCAGATCTGCCTCAACAGGGGCCTCGCGCGCCAGTTCAACCCCAATCTGGCGGCGCGTCTCGTAGACCGAACGGCCACCGTAGAAACTGTCGGGGCGCGAGAAATAGACGTGCTCGAAGATGCAAAACCGAGATTTCTGCTGCGCGAAGGGGCGTGAGCTTTCCACGCCCTTCGCGCTGATCACCACCATCTCGCCGGGCTCGATCTCGCGTTCGAAATCCGCGCCTATGATATCCAGTGCGCAGGTCTCCGAGGCCAGAACCCAACCACTGGCCAACCGCCCCAGAACCAGTGGCCGCACGCCCAGAGGATCGCGCACACCGATAAGCTTGGTGCGCGTCATCGCCACAACTGAAAACGCCCCCTCTGCGCGACGCAGCGCGTCTTTCATCCGCTCGGGAATGGTTTTCTGAAAGGAGCGCGCCATCAGGTGAATGAGGCATTCGCTGTCAGAACTGGACTGAAAGATAGAGCCGCGCTCGATCAATTCGCGTCGGATCGATTCGGCATTGGTGATATTTCCATTATGCGCAATCGCTGCCCCGCCCATGGCGAACTCACCGAAAAACGGCTGCACATCACGGATCTGCGTGGCCCCTTTTGAGCCCGCTGTCGAATACCGCACATGTCCGATCCCGATCGCGCCCGGAAGACCCTCAATCACGCCAGCCTTGGTGAAATTGTCGCGCACCAGTCCGAACCTGTGCGCGGAATGAAAGCCGGTTTCCGGGTGATGGGTGATGATCCCGCCTGCCTCCTGCCCGCGATGCTGCAGGGCATGCAGGCCGAGAGCTACAAAATTCGCAGCATCATCAAGGCCGATACAGCCGAATACACCACATTCCTCGCGCAATTTGTCATCATCGAAAGGGTGACTGAGCATGAAGCACTCGCATAGCTTGGGCTGCTGCGGTTGCTCTAGCTCATATGGCGGGCGCTGTCACGTCTCGAACGCAACTGTCTTAACGACAATTTGCGACAAGCTCCTCATATTTGCCCACAAGCCAGTTCGGTGCATCTTCAGGCACAGCTTCGTTCAGATTTCCCGAAAGCTGCCCAAAGACCGAAGCCGAGCGCGAATTCTCCACCATCTCCACAGATCCCGGCGGCACAGCCCGGTCAAAGACCAGAAGCGCAATCGCCACCAGCAGGATCCCCCGCACCACCCCGAACAGGAACCCCGCGCCCTGATCAATCCCACCGATGGCCGAGTTGCGGATGAAGGAGGAAAACAGCGGCGTAAAGAGTGAGGCGATCACCAGCACAATGGCAAAGACCACGGCAAAGGACGCAATCACGGTCAATTCACAACTGTCCCCCAGAAAGCTGCCGAGATAGGGGATCTCGCGCACCAGCGGCTGCATGGCAGGCGCGAAGATGAAGGCCAGCACTGCCGCTGCGATCCAGCCGGCAATCGCCAGTGTCTCGCGCATGAAGCCGCGTGAATAGGCCAGAATGCCCGAGACGATGATGATCACGGCCACGCCCGCATCAACGATATTGAAGCCTTCCATGCGCCTCTCCCGTTTCTTGCGCCTGACTCATCCGGCGCCAAATACCTGCCCGACGACATCTGTCAGATCGGGCATTTCCTTCAAAGCAAAATTCGATATCTCAGCGGTCTTCGACAATCTCGGGGCAATCGCTGCGCAAAAACCAAGTTTTTGCGCTTCTTTCAACCTGTTTTCGGTCTGGTTCACCGGTCGGAGTGCTCCGGACAGGCTTATTTCTCCAAAAACCACAGTATCTGCGGGCAGTGTCACATCTTCGCGTGCCGATAAAAGCGCGCAAGCAATCGCCAGATCCGCAGCGGGCTCAAGCACCCGCATCCCCCCCGCAACGTTCAGGAACACATCCATGCCCGCAAAAGGAATTCCGCAGCGCGCCTCCAGCACCGCAAGGATGGTCGAGAGCCGCGCCGAATCAAGCCCCACCACAGTCCTACGGGGTGTGCCCAGTGGCGAGGGAGCCACAAGCGCCTGTATCTCGGTCAGCATGGGCCGAGTCCCCTCGATGCCAGCAAAGACCACCGAACCCGGCGCAGGCGTGCCGCGCTCTGACAGAAACAACGCGGAGGGATTTGCTACTTCGGCAAGCCCCCGTCCGGTCATCTCGAAAACGCCGATCTCATCGGCCGGGCCAAAGCGGTTCTTCACTGCGCGCAGAATACGGAACTGATGCCCGCGCTCGCCCTCGAAATAAAGGACTGTATCGACCATATGCTCAACCACACGCGGCCCCGCGATCTGGCCTTCTTTGGTCACATGGCCCACGAGGATCACAGAAACACCGCGCCGCTTTGCAAAACTCACCAGCTCATGTGCCGCCGCGCGCACTTGGCTCACCGACCCCGGCGCACTCTCGACAGTATCGAGCCACATGGTCTGAATCGAATCGATCACCACTAAGTCTGGCCGTTCGGCATCAAGCGTGGAAAGAATATCACGCAGATTGGTCTCTGCGCCAAGCTGCACGGGTGCCTGAGCAAGCCCGAGGCGTGCCGCGCGCAAGCGAACTTGCGCTGCGGCTTCCTCGCCAGAAATATAAAGGCATTTCAGATTATTGGCGGCAAAACTTGCGACGGCCTGCAAAAGCAGCGTAGATTTCCCGATCCCCGGATCCCCACCCAGCAGAATTGCCGAGGCTGCCACCAGCCCGCCGCCCAGAACACGGTCCAGCTCTGCCATTCCACTTGCCGCGCGTGGTGGCGGGGCCTCGGCTTCGGCCAGTGTGGACAGCGCAATTTGCCGCCCCTTGCCGCCCCGCTTGCCGGGGCCTGCCGCGAGCGGGGCTTCCTCGATGATCGAATTCCACGCGCCACATGCCTCGCAGCGCCCCGCCCATTTGCGATGGGTCGCGCCACAGGCGGTGCAACTGAACTGGGGCAGGGCTTTGGCCATAGGCGCCTTATTGCAATCCACCTGATCCCGCGCAAGAGCAGTTAGGCAAAGGCCACGTCCTCGCGCGCCACTTCGGTCATGAGCCAGTCCCGAAAAGCGTGCGCCGCCGGATTGGGGCGCCCAGCGGCAGGCGTCATCAACCAGTATCCGCCACCATTCGCCCATTCCGGGGCCAGAGGCAGGATTTCGCCGCGCGCGATTTCTGCACGAAAAAGGAAAGTCGGCAGCAATGCAACGCCCAATCCCGCACTGCAGGCCTGCGCCATCGCGGCCAGATGCTCGAACACCATCTCGGCTTGCGGCATCGTTCCCAGCCCATGCGCGGCGCCCCAGCGTTGCCATTCTTCCGGGCGCGAGGAAATCGCAAGACGTGGCAGGGCTGCGATCTCCCGCGGATCTGCAGCATCAAACCCGGGCCCGGCAAAGGGCTGAACGCGGTCCTCGAAAAGCAGCGTGGCCTGTGTGCCTTGCCAGTCGGATTTCCCGGCATGGAGTGCTGCGTCCACGCGTTCCTGTGTCATGTCGAAAGCGCCGATCTGGGTGCGGAAATGCAGCGTGATTTCAGGATGACGCCGAAGAAAGCGCGGAATGCGCGGGATGAGCCAGCGCGTTCCGAAGGTTGGCAGGATCGCGAGTGTCAGTTGTCCGGGTGTCTCGCGGCGTGCCACTTCGCGTGCAGCGCTTTGCAACTTCTCCAGCGCGTCGCGCGCGGCCTGTGCATACGCCGCGCCCTCATGCGTCGGCGTTACGTGGCGCGGCCCTCGTGAGAGCAGAGCCACTCCAAGCTGCGCCTCCAGTGCTGCCACCTGCCGCGAGACCGCCGACTGCGTGAGCGCCAATTCCTCCGCGGCCTGTGTGAAACTGCCCAGCCGCGCCACCGCCTCGAAGGCTTGCAGCGATTGTGTGGAGGGTAGATGGCGGCGGGATACGGACATTATATTCCAATTTGGAATGAGACTATACAGCATTATCCTTTTTCAATGGGCTGTTTTCAAGGTAATACATACCCAGACAGCATAACCAGACGGAGATTCCTCATGCCGCTCGACAAACCTGCTCTCAAACCCAAAGACGCCCCAGATCTCGGTCGCTTCGCATGGGATGACCCGCTGCGCCTCGAAAGCCAGCTCTCAGAGGATGAGCGGATGCTGCGCAATGCGGCGCATGAATTCGCTCAGACCACATTGCAACCGCGTGTGCTGCAAGCGTATCGCGAGGAAAAATCTGATCCCGAACTGTTCCGCCTCATGGGCGAAGCAGGGCTTCTGGGCGCGACCCTGCCTGAGCAATATGGTGGTCTTGGCGCGAATTACGTAACTTACGGGCTGATCGCGCGAGAGATCGAGCGGGTCGATTCGGGCTATCGCTCGATGATGTCCGTGCAATCAAGCCTCGTGATCTACCCGATCTATGCCTATGGCTCGGAAGCGCAGCGCGAGAAATATCTCCCGGGCCTGTGTTCGGGCGAACTCATTGGGTGTTTCGGCCTGACCGAACCGGATGCAGGCTCCGATCCCGCCGGCATGAAGACCCGCGCCGAAAAGACCTCGACGGGCTACAAGCTCACGGGCTCGAAGATGTGGATCTCCAACTCGCCCTTCGCGGATGTCTTCGTTGTCTGGGCAAAATCCGATGCGCATGATGGGCGCATCCGCGGCTTCGTGCTCGAAAAGGGCATGAAGGGGCTCTCGGCGCCCAAGGTCGAAGGCAAGCTCAGCCTGCGCGCCTCGACTACCGGCGAGATCGTGATGGATGGGGTGGAAGTTGGCGAAGAGGCCCTGTTGCCACATGTCGAAGGGCTGAAAGGGCCGTTCGGATGTCTCAACCGCGCGCGCTACGGCATCGCCTGGGGCGTAATGGGTGCGGCAGAATTCTGCTGGCACGCCGCACGCCAATACGGGCTCGATCGCAAGCAATTCGACAAACCGCTGGCAGGCACGCAGCTTTTCCAGAAAAAACTGGCTGATATGCAGACCGAAATCACGCTGGGCCTGCAAGCAGCGCTGCAGGTGGGCCGTCTGATGGATGAAGCTCAGGCCGCACCCGAAATGATCTCGCTCATCAAACGCAACAATTGCGGCAAGGCGCTGGACATAGCCCGTGTCTCTCGCGACATGCATGGCGGCAACGGGATTTCGGACGAATTCCATGTGATCCGCCATATGGTGAATCTGGAAACCGTAAACACCTATGAAGGCACGCATGACATTCACGCGCTGATCCTCGGGCGCGCCCAGACAGGATTGCAGGCATTTTTCTGAGCCGATCTGGCATTATCTCTGCACGCCGGGCTTTTGTCCGGCGTCTTTTTTTGAGTATTTTTGGCAAGATGAATACAAAAGGTCATAACATGACCGCGCCCGGAGTTATTTCATCCATGACCGACCGTCTGCCTGCCCATCAGATCGCCTATGCGCGCCTGCGCGACATGGTGCTTTTCGGGGATATCGCACCGGGAGAGGCGGTGACAATCGAAGGGTTGGTGGCGCGGCTGGAACTCGGCATGACACCAGTGCGCGAGGCGATCCGGCGGCTGATCGCAGAAGGCGCCTTGCAGATGCAGGGCAATCGGCGCGTCTGCGTGCCGCGGCTTGATGTGGAAGCACTGGACGATCTTGGCTATGCGCGAAGCGCAATTGAGACACGGCTTGCACGGCAGGCACTGGAGCGCTGCGACGCGGAGGTGATCGCGGCGCTCCGGGAGATTGATGGGCGTCTGGACAGGGCCATTGCGGGCGGGGATATACCTGCTTACCTGCGCAGCAACCATGCGTTTCATTTCACCCTCTATGCGCAGGCGCGCTCCGAGGTGCTGGAATCGCTCGCGGCCTCGCTCTGGCTGCGCTTGGGCCCGTCGCTGCGTGTGGTCTGTGTGGGCCAGGGAGAAACGCAAGCGCGGGGGGCGCATGGCGCGGCGTTGCACCAGCCCGACAACCACAAGAGCGCACTCGCCGCGCTCGAAGCAGGCGACGGCGAGACGCTGGCTGCAGCCATCAGGGCCGATATTGCGCAGGGTGTCGAGAATATCCGTACCGGCCTTGCAATCGGGCTCTTTCCATAATTTGATCAAATTCTCTTGACGCCGCGCAGGCGCGGAGTCATCCTCTTGCGCAATACGATCTTGCGAAAGAGACCTCCATGACACTGACCAATATTGCGCCTACGGCAGAGTTGCAGGCGCTCGATGCTGCCCATCACATGCACCCGTTCACCGCCAACGGTGCATTGGGCAAAAAGGGCGCACGCATCATCACCCGCGCTCAAGGCGTTCGGCTGACCGATAGCAATGGTGAAGAGCTTATCGATGGTATGGCCGGGCTCTGGTGCGTCAATATCGGCTATGGGCGCAGTGAACTCGCCGAGGCCGCGGCGCGGCAGATGCGCGAGTTGCCCTATTACAACACCTTCTTTCAGACCAGCCATGTGCCTGCGCTTCAGCTTGCCGCCAAACTTGCCGAACTCGCACCGGGCGATCTGAATCACGTGTTCTTTGCGGGCTCAGGGTCTGAAGCCAATGACACCAATCTGCGCATGGTGCGCCAATACTGGGCGCTGAAAGGCCAGCCAGAGCGCCGCGTCGTGATCTCGCGGCGCAATGGCTATCATGGATCGACCATGGGCGGCGGCTCGCTTGGCGGGATGGCAGCGATGCATGCGCAGGGCGGGCTGCCAATTCCCGGCATCGTGCATATTGACCAGCCCTATTGGTATGGCGAGGGCGGTGATATGACACCCGAAGCCTTCGGTCTGGCCCGTGCGCGCCAACTGGAAGAGAAAATCCTTGAACTGGGACCGGAGACAGTGGCGGCTTTCATTGCCGAGCCTGTGCAGGGCGCAGGTGGTGTGATCATCCCGCCCGAAAGCTACTGGCCCGAAATCCAGCGCATTGTCGAAAAATACGGCATCTTGCTGATCGCCGATGAGGTCATCACCGGCTTCGGGCGGCTGGGGGAGTGGTTCGGGTCGCAAGCTTATGGCATCCGCCCGCATATCATGACCATCGCCAAGGGGCTTTCCTCGGGCTACCAGCCGATCGGTGGCTCGATTGTCTGCGATGAGGTCGCGCATGTGATCGGGCAAGATGAGTTCAACCACGGTTATACCTATTCAGGCCACCCGGTCGCGGCGGCTGTGGCGCTGGAAAATCTGCGCATCCTGCAGGAAGAACGCATCATCGAGCGCGTGCGCGAGAAGACCGCACCCTATCTGGCGCAGGCATGGGCTGCGCTCGGGGATCATCCGCTGGTGGGCGAGGCCGTGTCGCGGGGTATGATGGCAAGCCTTGCGCTGACGCCGGACAAGGCCACACGCGCGCAGTTTGCGGCGGAGTCGGGCACGGCGGGATATATCTGCCGCGAATATTCCTTTGGCAATAATCTGGTAATGCGCCATGTCGGTGACCGGATGATCATCGCGCCGCCGCTGGTGATCACCCCTACCGATATCGACGAACTGATCGCGCGCGCACGCAAGACGCTGGACCAGACGCACGCGCATTTGCAGGCCGAAGGGATGCTCAAGGCGGCCGCCTAGATGGCGCGGAGCGGCCCATCCTTCAGGCCTGCCAGTGCCATTCCTGCTCCGAGCGCCCATTTGCGCGGCAGCCAGAAGCGCGGCGGCGGGCTTCGGGTGATCGTCGGCGCGGCGTCGCATGTGCCCATCATACTGTGCGCTGCCCGCCGTCCGCCCTCCGATGCTGCGGCAACGCCATTGCCGTGCCATCCCAGTGCGAGCCAGAGCCCCGGCGCGCCGGGCACAGGGCCGATATATGGCGCAAACGAGGCGGTCAAACAGACAAGTCCGTTCCAGCCATATTCGGTCTCGGCGCTGGCGAAATGCGGAAAGATCAGCTCGAACTCGGCGCGCGCGCGCCGGGCAAAAGCCCTGACAGAGGCCGGGTGAAAAGACAGCCCCCCACGGGCGCCGAAGAGGAAGCGGTTATCGGGCAGGAGGCGGAAATAATGCAACAAAACACGATTGTCATAGGCCATCAGATGCCGCCGCCATCCTTGTGCATCGAGTTCTGCGCCGGTGAGCGGGCGCGTGACCATGATATTCGAGATCGCAGGCAGGATACGGCGCGAGAGCCAGGGCACAAGCCGTTCGTCGCTATAGCCATTGGTGGCCAGAAGCACATGCCGTGCGCGCAGGCGCGCATGTGTGGTTTCGACGATCCAGCCATCCCCCTCGGGAGCAAGCGTCTTTGCACGGCTTTTGCCATGCAGGCGCACACCTGCTGCCATTGCCGCGCGAGCAAGGCCGGTCACATAGGCATAAGGCTGCAAGCCAAAGCCATGCGGGGTAAGCTTCGCACCGTGATAGGCCGCGCTGTTCAATCCCTCCGCGCGCAAGGCATCGCGGTTCTGCAACCGCGAATCGTCATGGGGGGTGGCGCGCATTTGCGCCCAGCGGCGCGGGCTGTCGGCCAGCAGCAATTCACCTTCCTCGACAGGTTCCGCATCGATCACATAGCGCGCCAGATTATCGCGCACTCGCGCAATTGCGGCTTGCTCGAACGCATCCCATTCTGCAACGGCTGCCGTGCCAAAGCGCCGCCTTATCGCATTTGCGCTCAACCGCGCTCCGCCCAGACAGCAAAAACCGCCATTGCGCCCCGAAGCGCCCCAACCCGGCTGCGCGGCCTCCAGCACCACCACATCCGCGCCATACCGCTCGACAAGCTCCAATGCTGCATTGAGCCCCGCATAGCCCGCCCCAATTATCGCCACATCTGCGCGCGCGTCCCCCTCCAGCGGCGCACATTCGGGCAGGGCAGGCGCATTGGCGCGCCAATAGCTGTCGGGCCAGTGCGAAGTGTCATATCCTTCCGGTTCATACAGCATCAGCACTGCTCCCTTTTCACTCCTATGGCTAATCCATTCTGCAACGGAGGCAACACCCATGGCGCTTGAAGATGCCGCAACCGAAGTCGATACCGCGCTGACTCGCCCCCGCCGCAAGGGGCTATCCTTCGAAAATACCTTCGGCGGAGCCACCAGCTTCCTGCGCCGGACCTATAGCAAGGAGCTTGAGGGAGTCGATCTGGCTGTGACAGGTGTGTGTTTCGATCAGGCCACGACCAATCGCAGCGGCACCCGCTTCGGCCCCCGCGCCATGCGCGAGGCCAGTGCGCTGCAGACTTACGATCCACCCTATGGTTGGGGGTTCGATCCGCTCAGCGAGTTCGTCATCACCGATTATGGTGATCTCGCTTATGACTACGGGCGGCTCTGGGAGTTTCCGGAAGTGTTGCGTTCCCATATCGCCAAGATCCTCGGGGCCGGGGCAGGTTCGCTGGTGCTGGGAGGCGATCACTTCATCACCCTGCCGATTTTGCGCGCCTATGCCGAACGTTTCGGCCCCATGCGCGTGATCCAGTTCGATGCCCACTCAGATCTCTGGCCCGATGAAGACCCCGAGCGCATGGATCACGGCACGATGATGTACAAGGCCGTACGCGAGGGGCTGGTAGATGCCGCGCATTCGGTCCAGATCGGGATTCGCACCGAATGCCCTGATTATCTGGGCGTACAGGTGATCGACGCTTTTGAGGTGCATGAGAAAGGCCCGCACGCGGCGGCTGCAAAAATCCGCGAGATTGTAGGCGATGCGCCCTGCTATCTGAGCTTTGACATCGACGCGTTTGATCCCGGATTCGCACCGGGCACCGGCACCCCGGTCTGGAACGGCTTGACCCCCAATCAGGTCGCGGTCATGTTGCGGGCGCTGGACGGGATCAGTCTGAAAGGCGGCGATGTGGTCGAAGTCTGCCCGGCCTATGATGCCACCGGGGCAACCGCGATCATGGGCGCACATGTCGGGATGGAACTGATCTGCCTTTATTGCAAGAGCCTCATGAAAGGGCATGAATGATCAAATTTCTTCTGCTTGTCGCGTTTGCGCTGGGCATAGGGCTCATGGCCTATATCCGCCTTGCACCCTCGGACCCGGCGCGCTGGCATGAAGACCCGCGTCTTGTCACAAGGCCCGCGACGCCCAATTTCCACCTGATCCGCATGGTCGGTGGCGATGCCATGCCGCAGGTCTTACAGATGCGCCCCGCAGATCTCGCGCGCCGCGTTGATGAGGTCGCACGCGCCGATGGAGCGGACCTGATCGCAGGCTCGGTGGAGGCGGGCCACATGACCTATCTTTCGCGCTCGCGGCTGATGGGCTATCCCGATTACACCTCGGTCCTGATCGAACCGGCAGGAGACGGTGCGATGCTTCTGGCCTTTGCGCGGTCGCGCTTCGGCCATTCCGATATGGGCGTCAATCGCGCCCGACTGGAGCGCTGGCTCGCGGCACTCAACGACTGAGCGTGCAGCATCCGCTCAGCAACGGTGCCGAAGGCGAAGTCATCAGACTGATTGCCAGACCGTAGCTGCGGTCACTCATCCCGTCATTGCAGGCAGCCGGATAGATGAAAGCCGTTGCGGGCCCACCGATCCCGGCCATATGCACCATGCGCCGCAAATCCTCTGCGATGCCGCTATCCTGAGCGATCCAGAGATCCATATCGAGGCCCGCCATATCCATACGGTCAAAATGCATCGCACCGCCGATATTCTGGAGCGACCAGAACGGCTCTGTGCCAAAGCAGAACAGCCCCACCGGCAGATTGAAGTTATCGATATGGACCCCACGCACGGCCATGTAGCGCAGATTAACCCAGCCCGAAGCTTCACCAGAATTCACCTGTCCCCATGTCCCTGTGTCGTTCACGGCCACCACCTCCACCCCGCGGGCATCATGGGCGAGCGTGCCGATAATCGGCGTGCTCGCCGAGGGTTCGGCGCGGATATTGAGCACATCATCCGAGGCGACATTCTGCACATCGTAAAGCTGGGGCAGGGTCTGGGCACTGACAGCGGCCCCCGTTAGCAATGCAAGAACAAAGGCAAATAAACGCATCATATCCTCCTGAAAGTTCCCGGCAGCTTAAACTCATTCCGGCGGCGCACACATCCCGCGCAGCACTGCTGCTGATCAGGTTTTCGTGTGCTCGATTGGCAGTTCCGTTGTGGATTTGATCTCCTCCATTGACAGAAGGGCGGTGACATTATGGATCGTCACTTCCGAGATCAGCGCCTGATAGAAACGGTCATAGGCGCGGGCATTGGGCACGCGCACCTTAAGGATATAGTCGATATCGCCCGCCAGCCGATGTGCCTCCAATACTTCGGGGCGCGCGCGCACAGCCTTGAGAAACCGCGCCTGCCAGTCGGCCTCATGCGCCGACGTGCGCACCAGCACGAAGAAACACGCTTCGAGCCCCAGCGATTCCGGGTCCAGAATGACCGTGTCGCGCAAGATCACCCCGGCTTTGCGCAGCTTGCGGATGCGATTCCAGACCGGGGTCTTGCTGGAATTGACCTTCTGCGCGATATCATCAAGCGACTGGCTCGCATCAGATTGCAGTTCGGCAAGGATGCGCCGGTCGAGGTCATCGAGATCTGCGGCCATATGTCCCGTCCTTTCATTTCCCGCGCTATTTTGGGAAAATTTCCCACTGACTGCAAGTTTTTTGTCTTGAAGCGGAACAATAATGTTGGATATAGGGCGTCTCAGCCGAAAGCTTCACGTCGGAATGCTTGCACTTGACCTGCATCAAGGCGTAAACACAAATTGACAGAGAGCGCGTAAGGCGCGCAACAGGAAAGCAGCCGAGATGACATTGACGCAGGCAACCCCGTCCAAAGCCACGCCTACCTTGCCCGATGCGCAGCGTATAACCAGCGTGACCCATTACACGGACCGCTTGTTTGCCTTTCGCTGCACAAGACCGCGCAGTTTGCGGTTTCGTTCGGGCGAATTCGTGATGATCGGGTTGATGGGGGATAACGGCAAGCCGCTGCTGCGAGCCTATTCCATTGCATCGCCATCTTGGGACGAGGAGCTGGAATTCTATTCTATCAAGGTGCCGGACGGCCCTTTGACCTCGAAGCTCCAGCATATCCAGCCCGGCGATGAGCTGATCCTGCGCCCGAAGCCGGTGGGAACTCTGGTGCTGGATGCGCTGCTCCCCGGCAAACGCCTCTGGATGCTTGCCACGGGCACGGGTATCGCACCTTTCGCCTCGTTGCTGCGTGACCCCGAGACTTGGGAGAAATACGAGCAGGTCGTGGTGATGCATACCTGTCGCGAAGTGGCGGAACTGACCTATGGGCGCGATCTGATCAAGGCGCTGCCCGAAGACCCGCTCATTGGTGAACTTGTCGGCGACAAGCTGCTATATTATCCGACCACCACCCGCGAAGAGAGCGCGCGAATGGGGCGGGTGACGGATAATCTGACTTCTGGCAAGGTGTTTGATGATCTTGGTATTGCGCCGCTCGATCCGGCGACAGATCGGGCCATGGTCTGCGGTTCGCTGGCCTTCAATCTGGATGTGAAGAAGATCCTGGAAGAAGCCGGACTGCGCGAAGGCGCCAATTCTGACCCTGCCGAATATGTGGTCGAGAAGGCGTTCGTGGATTGAATCCAGTTTTGAAAAAATATTTTGTCAGCTGAAAAAAGAGACATATCTGCGGCTCTGAATTTTTTTGACTGGCGAAAAATAAATTCACCACCTGAAAAATACATAATGCCGACCCGAAGGTCGGCATTGGTGTTGATGGGCCTCTGAAGGGTGGTCAGCCTGCTGACATCTGGTTGTGTTTGCGTGCCACAAATTGCTTCGCTGTCTCGACTGCGACCGCTGCATCGCGGCAATAGGCATCTGCCCCGATGGCGCGCCCGAATTCCTCATTGAGGGGTGCGCCGCCAACAAGCACGATGTAATCATCGCGTTTGCCCTGAGCGACCAATGTGTCGATCACGACTTTCATATAGGGCATGGTCGTGGTGAGCAGGGCAGACATGCCAAGAATATCGGGCTGCTCGGCTTCGAGCGCCTCCATATAGGCTTCGACCGCGTTGTTGATGCCGAGATCGACCACTTCGAAACCGGCGCCTTCCATCATCATGGCGACAAGGTTCTTGCCGATGTCATGGATGTCTCCCTTGACCGTCCCGATGACCATCTTGCCCATGCGCGGCGCCCCGGTTTCCACCAAGAGCGGTTTCAGAATGGCCATGCCACCTTTCATCGCATTAGCCGCCAAGAGCACTTCCGGCACAAAGAGAATCCCGTCGCGGAAATCATGGCCAACAATGGTCATGCCCGCCACAAGTGCCTTGGTCAGAATGTCGTAGGGCGTCCAGCCGCGCTCGAGCAGGATGCGGACGCTTTCCTCGATCTCCGCTTTCATCCCATCGTACAGGTCGTCCATCATCTGCTCGACGAGTTCGTCGTCATTCAGATCTGCCAGAATGATCTCTTCTTCATCAGACATGAAACTTCCTTTCAGGCCATGCCGGTGTCGGCGCGTTGGTGTCTTTTCGTCACGCTTTGGGTCAGAACGCCAGCGCGGACTGTCTCAATTGCGACATCACCCCGCGTTGTGCCGACTCTCGCGACAGCTCTTGCGGTCGTGATGCTGCAAAATCACGCCCCTTTGCGCCGCCGACCACCTGCGCGGCCCGGACGCGCCGCCGGGCCAGTCCCGTCGGCCTCGGTCCCGTCGACTGCCGAGGAAAATCCGCCCAGCACCGAAGCGATGGTCTCAAGTGTCGGGCGTGGGCCCTTGTCACGGCTCTCCAGCGCTGCACGCATGGCGCGCAGGTGATCAGGCATCGTGCCACAGCAGCCGCCGATGATCGTAGCCCCGCAATCACGCGCCAGCACCGCGTATTCGGCCATAAGATCCGGCGTGCCATCATAATGAATATGGCCATCGACATATTTCGGAATGCCTGCATTCCCTTTGGCGATGATCGGACGGGTGCTGCCTGCTTCGGCAAAGCCTAGCACTGTGCGCAGAAGATCCGAAGCGCCGACGCCACAATTCGCTCCAAATGCCAGAGGCGCGTATTTCAGCTTCTCGACCATCTGCACCATGGCCGCAGACGTCAGGCCCATCATCGTGCGCCCGGCCGTGTCAAAGCTCATCGTGCCGCACCAAGGCATTCCTGCGCGTTGCGCGGCCTCTGCGGCGGCCTTGTACTCTTCGGGTGCGGAAATCGTCTCGACCCAGAGCACATCGGCCCCGCCTTCTTTCAGACCTTCGGCCTGTTCATGGAACATCTCCACGGCCAGTTCATGCGTGAGCGAGCCCATCGGTGCCATGATCTCGCCGGTAGGCCCGACCGATCCCGCAACAATCACCTTGCGCCCCGAGGCATCGGCAATTTCGCGCCCCAGTTCCGCACCAAGCCGGTTCAACTCGCGCACACGGTTTTGCGCATTATGCAGCTTCAGGCGGCTCGCATTACCACCGAATGTATTGGTCAGGAACAGATCCGATCCGGCCTCCACCGCGTTGCGATAAAGGTTACGGATATTGTCGGGCTGTTCGGCGTTCCAGAGTTCGGGCGCATCGCCCGAGGCGAGGCCCATATTGAACAGATTGGTTCCGGTGGCGCCGTCAGCCAACAGCCAGTCGCGCGAAGCCAGAAGTTCGGAGAGTGCATCACTCATGAAAGCGCCTCATAAAAAGATTGCGTCGGACATGGTCCGACGCTTCCTGCCTTTTGCGTCGCATACGAGAGCTCTTGACGCAAATTCATAATTCGCATGAAAACCATGAGGCGCATTCACATATGCTCCCCACCAACGCAGCGGGTTCAGCCCTCTGCGAGCTCGGCTTTCGCTTCTGAGAGGAATTCTGCCATCTTGTTGCGGATGGTCGGCTCATCGGCCAGTGCGCCCAGATCTGCCGACACCTTGCGGAAGACATCCTCATGGCCTGCCTCTTCAAAATCCGCGCGGATCACTTCCATCGCGTAGCCCTCGGCATCGGTGCCGGTCTTGCCCATCAGCGCCGCCGCCCAGAGGCCCAGCTTCTTGTTGCGCCGCGCCACGGCTTTGAAGACCATCTCCTGGTCATGGGCGAACTTGTTTTCGAATGCGCGCTCGCGTTCCTGGAATGTGCTCATTTGTGGCCTCGTTCTGATCAGACAGTCTGGGTACCATATGGCCCGCGTAGTCCTGCGCTGCAAGGTAAAAACCAGTGAGTATGGGCGCAAACAGGCCTCCTTGCGATAAAGACAGGGCTGGGCTATAGGGCAGCACGCAAGATTGCGCATTCCCAACCGCATCGGAGAGCTTGATGGCACGCCGCACCAAGATTTATGAAGGCAAGGCCAAGACATTGTATGAAGGGCCCGAGCCCGGCACGCTGGTGCAATACTTCAAGGATGATGCGACGGCGTTCAATGCAGAGAAGCGCGATGTGATCGAAGGGAAGGGGGTTCTGAACAACCTGCTTTCGGAATTTTTCATGACCGGGCTGCATCAGATCGGCGTGCCCACGCATTTCATCCGCCGCATGAACATGCGCGAGCAATTGATCCGCGCAGTCGAGATCATTCCGCTGGAAGTGGTGGTGCGCAATGTGGCGGCCGGGTCACTCTCGAAGCGTTTGGGGATCGAGGAGGGCACTGCGCTGCCGCGCCCGATCATCGAATTTTACTACAAGGATGATGCGCTTGGCGATCCCTTGGTGACAGAAGATCAGATCCTCGCCTTCAACTGGGCAAGCCATCAGGATCTGGATGACATGGTGGCGCTGGCCGTACGGGTGAATGATTTCATGTCGGGGGTCATGCTGGCAGTGGGTATCAAGCTGGTGGATTTCAAGATCGAGATCGGCCGCCAGTTCGAGGGCGATATGCAGCGTCTTGTTGTGGCCGATGAAATCAGCCCGGATAGCTGCCGCCTGTGGGATATGAAGACGGGCCAGAAGCTGGACAAGGATGTGTTCCGCCGCGATCTGGGCAGTCTGACCGATGCCTATTCGGAAGTCGCCCGCAGACTCGGAGTCATGCCGAAATCCCCGACTCCGATCATCAAACCCAAGCTTATGAATTGAAGGGTGTTTTAGAGATGAAGTATCGCGTTTTTGTGACCCTTAAATCCGGCGTGCTGGACCCGCAGGGAGAGGCGATCCGCCATGCGCTCAGCGCGTTGGGCTTTGCGGGTGTCAATTCGGTGCGACAGGGCAAGATGATCGAACTGGATTTGGCAGAGAGCGATGCTGCAAAGGCCGAAGAAATGGCGCGCCAGATGTGCGAGAAGCTGCTGGCGAATACAGTGATCGAGAGCTACCGGATCGAGCCCGCTTAACTGCGTTCTTGCTGGTGCGCGCCGCAACAGGCGCAATCCGCGCGCGGGCTGATCCGCATCTTGCGTGTCTCTGCATAAAGCGCATCCTCAATCACAAGCCGCCCGCGCAGCCCTTCGCCTGCGCCTGTGATTTCCTTAATGGCTTCCAGCGCCATCATGCTGCCGAGAAGGCCGGGCAAAGGACCGATGACCCCGGCTTCGGCGCAGGCAGGTGCAAGCCCCGGGGCCGGGCGCGTGGGGAAGATGCATTCAAAGCAGGGGGCGCCAGAGGCGGGATGATAGAGGCTGATCTGCCCTTCCCACTGCGTGATGGCCGCCGAAATCAGAGGTTTGCCCTGAGCCACGGCGGCGCGGTTCACGAGATATCGTGTGTCAAAATTGTCAGTTCCATCAAGGATCAGATCATATTCTGAAAAGAGCGATCCGGCAATCTCGGGTGTGAGCTTGCGCTGATAGGGGCGCACGGTGATGAAAGGGTTGAGCGCCTCCATCGCGGCCTGTGCGGAGAACACTTTGGGCGTGCCGATCATATCATCGCGGTGGATGATCTGGCGTTGCAGGTTTGAACCATCGACTATGTCATCATCGATGACACCTATCGTGCCGACACCTGCGGCGGCCAGATAGAGCAGCACCGGCGAGCCCAGCCCGCCAGCGCCGATGACCAGCACTTTCGCGGCCTTGAGCTTCTTTTGTCCGGTGCCGCCGATTTCTCGCAGAACAATATGGCGCGCGTAGCGGTTCAGCTCGGCTTCGCGGAAACTGTCGGGGTTGGGAGGGGGCGCGGTCTCGCCCGGGGATTTGCGGCGCAGATGCCTGATCAGCATCATGTAGCCAAACCCCAGCGCAGCCACGCCGCCAAGAACCAGCCATGGGCGTGCATCACCGCCAGTCGCGCGGCGCAATTCGGCGCTTTCGGGCAGAAGCAGATGCGCGAGCACGACCCCGGTATAGACAAGCCCGATCATGATGAGCCGTGCCTTGACGGGAGTTTTCATGGCCCAACCCAAGGCCCAGAGCGCGGCCATCAGAAACAGCACAAACCCCATTCAGTCTACTCCGGTCGAGCCATAGCCGCCTGACCCGCGCTTGGTGTCGTCGAGCATGGTCACTTCGCTGAACACGGCTTGCGGGGCTGGGGCGACGACAATCTGTGCGATGCGCGAGCCGTGTTCGATGATGAACGTCTCGCTTCCGAGATTTATCAAGATCACGCCAAGCGGCCCGCGATAATCGCTGTCGATGGTCGCGGGGGCATTGGGCAGTGCGACACCGTGGCGCAGCGCCAGCCCGGAGCGCGCGCGAATCTGCATCTCATAACCTTGCGGGATAGCGCAGGCGAGGCCAGTGGGCACAAGCGTGCGTGCCATTGGCGCGAGGGTAAGGCCGTTTTCGCGCTGCTCGGGCGGAAGGTTCGCGCGGATATCCGCGCCTGCGGCCCCGTCGCTGGCATAAGCGGGCAGGGCAATCGCCGGGTCACTGCCGGGCAGGCGTTGGAAGCGGATGGTGAGGCTCATGCCAACGCCTCTGCGATGCGCTGCGCCAGCCTGCGCGCAACATCCGCCTTGGGCAGCCGTGGCCAATCCTCTACACCTTCTTCGCTAATCAGATGGACTGCATTTTCCGTCCCGCCCATGATGCCGGTGGCAGCCGAAACATCATTGGCCACGATCCAGTCACAGCCTTTTCGCGCGCGCTTGGCCTGAGCATGGGCGACGACTGTTTCGGTTTCGGCGGCAAACCCGATAACAAGGCGCGGGCGCCGGGGATGGGCGGCAATGGTTGCGAGAATATCCGGGTTTTCAGAAAACTTCAGTGCAGGAATACCTTGTGTGGTTTTTTTCATTTTTTGGGTGAAATTGTTTTCGACCCGCCAATCTGCAACAGCTGCGGCAAAGATTGCCGCATCAACAGGCAGTGCAGCCTCGGTTGCGGCCAGCATCTCGCGCGCTGTCTCGACCCTGTGCACGGTAACGCCATCGGGCGGGGGCACGTTGGCCGGGCCGGTTACGAAGATCACATCAGCCCCCAGATCGCGCAAGGCGCGGGCAAGTGCTGTGCCTTGGGCGCCGGAGGAGCGATTGGCGATATAGCGCACCGGATCTATCGGCTCATGCGTGGGGCCGGATGTGACGAGGATGCGCTTTCCCGAGAGCGGGCCAGAAGTGAGATGCTTGGTGATGGTCGCAAGGATTGCCTCGGGCTCTGCCATGCGGCCCGGCCCGTATTCGCCACAGGCCATATCACCGCTGTCAGGCCCGATTATGGCAATGCCATCGGCTTGCAATTGGGCCAGATTGCGTTGTGTGGCGGGATGCTCCCACATGCGCACATTCATCGCGGGCGCGATCAGTACAGGCTTGTCTGTCGCCATCAGCAAGGTGGTTGCGAGATCGTCTGCATGGCCCTGCGCCATTTTCGCCATAAGATCAGCAGTGGCGGGGGCGACGACCAGAAGATCCGAGAGGCGTGAGAGCTGGATGTGGCCCATTTCGGCCTCGTCCTTGAGATCGAAGAGGTGCTGATAGACCTGCATTCCGGCAAGCGCCGCGACTGAGAGGGGTGTTACGAATTCGCTGGCCGCGCGTGTCATGACAGGCGTGACCATCGCCCCTGCGCGGCGCAGCTGGCGGATAAGATCGAGGCATTTATAGGCCGCAATACCGCCTCCGATGATCAGCGTTACGCGTTTTCCCGCCAGCATATGTCTCGCCTTCTTCTGACCTGAAACCCTGTAAGGCATACGCGCTTGGCGCGCGAAGCGAAAGCCCCGGCGGATGTTATCGAAACGCGGCGCAGGGATCGGCGCGAGGATGCGGATCTGTCAGAATCCAGAAATCATAGGGTGGGTTATCACCGAGATCGGTCTCGAATTGGCCCAGAGCCAGTATCTCAAGCTCTGGCGCGGCCTTTGCCAGCAGATAGGGTGCGCCCCAATCAGTGCGGGCATGCCCGGTACCGGTGATCACGACGACAGGGCCGCCGGTTGCCTCGAAGGCACGCAAGGCTGTTTCGGCGAGCATGGCATCGCGCAGGCGCTGGATAGCGACCATGCCGGGCAGAAGATACTCGGGAAGCGCGTCGCAATGGGCGCGCGCCTGAAGTGCCTCGCGTTCGGCCTGTTGTTCCGCGGGCAGTGGCATATCCAGACCAAAACGCGCGGCATCGCCATGAAAGCTTTCAGTAATTTCTCGGCGCATTGCATCCCGCGCTGCCTCGCGCGGGAGTTCGGCACCGAAAATGCGCGCCTTCGGGGCGGCCATGAAGAGGGGGTGATAAAGTGCAAAATCGGGCCAGCCCGATGCCTCCCATTCAAGAATTTCGGCGAGTGTTTCTTCCGGTGGCAGCGTTGCGGGGATGCGCGCGGCCTTTTCTGCTGTCAACATTTCGAACACGAGGCTGGCGGGCCCGATCTCGCGAATCGCCTTGGCCTGATGCACATGGTGGGTGGGGTTGTCATGAACCTCGCCCAGAAACACGATATCAGCAGGTGGCATCGAGGCAAACCAATCCTGCCCGACCGGCTCTGCGAAGACGGGCAGGGTGGTGATGCACAAGACCGCGCTCAGTAATCTCATGCGAGAAAGTGGAACACTTCCCGCGACTGCGTTTCGAGGCTTCTGCGCATTTTCTGAAATGCAGCCGCCTCGACCTGGCGGATACGCTCCTTGGACAGGCCGAGCTCTTCGCCCAGCGATTCAAGCGTGCGCGGTTCTTCACGCAACTTGCGCTCTCGCACGATGAAACGCTCGCGCTCGCTCAAGCCGTTCATGGCGGCCATCAGCCAGTCGCGAAGCTGCGCCATATCATGCGCCTGCTCGACAACATCGCCGCCCTGCAGGCTGTCATCTTCCAAGGTATCGATCCATTCGCGCCCGTCATCATCGCTTGACTGGAGCGCATTGAGCGAGAAATCGGAGCCTGAGAGACGCCCTTCCATCATCTCGACATCATGCAGCGGCACCCCGACCTCGCGCGAAACCATCTCGCGAAGTTGGTGTGGATCAAGGGTCTCGCCGCGGGCCATCGCTTCACGCTCGAACTTGGCCTGAACGCGTCTCAGATTGAAGAAAAGCGTTTTCTGGCTGGAGGTTGATCCAGTGCGCACCATGGACCAGTTGCGCATCACATAATCCTGAATGCTGGCGCGAATCCACCAGACCGCATAGGTGGAAAAGCGGACCCCACGCTCGGGATCAAACTTGTCGGCGGCTTTCATCAACCCAAGACCGGCTTCCTGAATGAGATCATTCATTGGCGCACCGTAGCGGCGGAATTTGCTCGCCATTGAAATGGCAAGGCGCATATAGGCTGTGATCAGCCGATGCAGCGCCTGCTCGTCACGGTGGTCGCGCCAAGCGCGTGCCAGTTGCAGTTCGGTTTCAGCATCAAGAAGTTCTGCCTTCATGGCCTGTCGCGACATCTTGCGATCATCAGAGAAATCGAGCGCCATATCTTCCCCCGCTTTGTGCAATTGGTGGGATTACGCGTAGCGCGGGCATTCGGTTCACTTTTGCAGACGTGTTTTTTCCGGCCCTTCGGGTGGGAGGCGTTAACTACATGGAAATCCATAGCTGATATCGATGATCACGATTTTGAGAGTGTGAGCATGGGCATACGCGCATTGACAGTGGCCTTTGAAGGAATCGACGCGCGGCTTGTCGAGGTGCAATGTGCGCTCTCTCCGGGGTTGCCGGCGTTTCAGATTGTGGGGCTTCCGGACAAGGCCGTTTCGGAGGCGCGCGAGCGGGTGCGCGCGGCGCTTTCGGCGCTCTCGGTCGCGCTGCCTTCCAAGCGCATCACCATCAATCTTTCGCCTGCGGATATGCCGAAAGAAGGATCGCATTTTGACCTGCCCATCGCGATGGCGTTGCTCGCGGCACTGGAAATCCTGCCTGCGGAGGAGGTGGGCGATACAGTGGCGTTGGGAGAATTGTCGCTCGACGGGGCCTTGGTGGCGGTGACTGGCGCATTGCCTGCAGCCATGACAGCATCGGAAGGGGGGTTCACACTGGTTTGCCCGGCAGATTGCGGGCCGGAGGCGGCATGGGTTGCCGATGCAAGAGTATTTGCACCTGCAACGCTCATGCAGGTGATCCGGCATTATTCGGGACAGGCCCCGCTAACCCCCGCGCGCCCGGGCGATGTGACGCGTGAGAGCGGGGCGCGCGATCTCTTCGATGTGAAGGGGCAGGAGCGGGCAAAGCGCGCGCTGGAAATCGCAGCGGCTGGACGGCATCATATGCTGATGACGGGAACACCGGGATCAGGCAAATCCATGTTGGCCGCGCGGCTCCCTGGTATTCTGCCAGAGCTCTCGGCGCCCGAAGCGCTCGAGACGTCAATGATCCACTCCATCGCGGGGCTTCTCGAGCATGGTGGCATTTCGCGCCTGCGCCCGTTTCGAGAACCGCATCACACGGCTTCGGTCGCGGCGATTGTGGGCGGTGGAAAAGGCGCAAAGCCAGGCGAGATCTCGCTGGCGCATAATGGGGTGCTCTTTCTGGATGAATTGCCCGAATTCCCACGCATGGTTCTCGAGACCCTGCGCCAACCGATCGAGACTGGTGAAGTCGTGGTGGCACGCGCCAATGCGCATATCCGCTATCCGTGCCGGTTCTTGCTGATTGCTGCGGCCAATCCATGCAAATGCGGCTATCTGCCCGAGCCTGCGCGCGCCTGCGCACGAGCGCCGGGATGCGGTGAGGATTACATGGGCCGTAT
>SLDY01000068.1 GCA_007125005.1 Natronohydrobacter sp. | reverse complement strand
GTTTCGCGCTGAGGCTCGGAGCTGCCACTAAGCGGGCGCGGGGTGGAGATCGCGCTTGGATCGCCGCCTTCAAGCTCGGTCAGACGAAATTCCAGATCGCCAAGCCGGTTGGAGGCCTCGTCGATGGCGCGGCGAATGCGGAATTCCAGCTCTTCGGTGCGCGCGGTCAGGCGGGTGAGTTCCTCGCGGATGCGCTCGACCCGGTCGAACAGATCTCCATCAAAGCCGGGTTGGCTTGCAGCATCGCCCGAGGACAATTCGCGCGCCAGATCGGCCACGGCTGCGCTGAGACTGTTCAGCTCAAGGCGCAGATCGGCGACTGTGTCGGCCTTTGCCGGGGCGAAAATCGACCCCGACATGACCATGCAGATTGCCATCAGGCGAAAAATACGCATCGGATCAGCTCGATACGCCCGAGATCGCCGTCACGGCGCGCCGGTTGATATCCCAGCAGCGCTGTTCGGGGCAGGCTTCTACCGGGCGTTCCTTGCCATAGCTGACGGTGCGCAGGCGGTTGGCGCTGATGCCTTGGCCAATGAGATATTGCATCACGGCATTGGCGCGCCGCTCGCCGAGGGCCACGTTATATTCGCGTGTGCCGCGCTCATCGGCATGGCCTTCGATCACGATGGCGAATTGCGGGTTCGAACGCAGCCATGCCGCCTGAGCGTTCAGCGTGCTGCGCGAGGTGTCATTCAGGCTGGAGCTGTCTGTGGTGAAGAACACCCGGTCGCCGATGCGCTGTTGAAAATGCGCGATGGAGCGGGGATCATTGGGATCGCCCAGATTGCCCATGGTGATACCACCATCGGCAAAGCCGCCGCCAAAGCCATCGGCACCACCACCGCCAAAAGTGCCACCTGCGCGTGGGTTGTTGCAGGCCGCAAGGGCAAGGCCGGCGACAAGGAGAAGCGCTTTAGTTGTCAGGTTCATCTTGGTCTATCCCTCGGGAAGGTTGAGTTGTTTGTTAGTGTAATCAGGGAAGAAGTGGCCCCCATGCAGGGTCAGAAGCCGGGCCCTGCAGAGGAAGGCGGCGCAGATTGCGCCCTGTGATATCGACTGAAAAGAGCGCCGGATCCCCGCCCTGTGCCTCGCGTGTAAACATGATCACACGCCCATTTGGCGCCCATGTCGGGCCCTCGTCAAGAAACGACGCTGTGAGCAGGCGCTCCTCGGAGCCATCGCTGCGCATGACACCGATATGGAACCGTCCGGCATGGGATTTCGTGAAGGCGATCAGATCACCGCGCGGCGACCAGACCGGCGTGGAGTAGCGCCCTTGCCCAAAGCTGATACGACGCGCCTCGCCGCCTGTGGCAGGCATGACATAAATCTGGCTGGTACCCGAGCGGTCGGATTCAAACGTGATGAAGCGGCCATCAGGCGAGAAGCTGGGCGAGGTGGCAATCGAGGGCGAAGAAGTGAGCTGTGTGATCTGGCCTGATGACAGGTTCATCCGGTAGAGATCGGTATTCCCGCCCCGTGCCGCCGAAAAGACCAATACCGAGCCATCGGGCGAGAAACGCGGCGAGAAGGTTTGCGCGCCGGGGATATCGCCCACAAGCTGGCGCTGGCCGGTCTGGATACTCATCAGGGCAATACGCGGACCGCCGGTTTCGTAGGTGGTGTAGAGAATGCGGTCGCCAGTGGGCGAGAAGCGCGGTGCCAGCACCAATGCGCGGCCATCGGTCAGAAACTGCGCATTCTCGCCATCCTGATCCATGATCGCAAGCCGCTTGGTGCGGTTCCCGCGGGGGCCCGATTCGGAGATGAAGACCACACGGCTGTCAAAATAGCCGCCTTCGCCGGTGATCCGGCTGTAGACGGCGTCTGACACCTTATGCGCCATGCGCCGCCAGCTATCGGTCGTGCCGGAGAATTGCAGCCCCTGACCAACCTGTTGCCCCGAGAGCACATCGAAGAGGCGGAATTTCACCGTCATGCGGTTGCCCGAGACCGAAACCGCGCCTGTGATCAGTGCCTGAACATTGATTGCGCGCCAGTCGGAATAGTTGATGCTGGCATCAATGCTCGACACCCTTGCGATATGTGCTGCAGGCGGAACTTCGCGAAACAGCCCGGTATTGGAAAGATTGGCCGCCACCACGCGGGCCAGTGCCTCGGCGAACTGACTGCCTGCGCTGTTTTCGGGAACGAAGGCGGGCATCGCGAAAGGCATCGGCTCTATCACGCCTTCGGTGATTTGCAGCCGGAGCGGTTGCGCCTGAGCGACCGGGGGCGCAACAAGGCCCATGAGCAGGGCGAGCAGGGGCAAAAACAGGAAAAGCCGGGTCATCTGAGCCTCATGCCTTCGGGGTTGAATGTAATCTCTATATCACGCCAAGCGTCGTATTTCTCGGGGGGGAGTCCATAACCATCGGGCCCTTCGCAACGGATGATTGCGCGGCGCGCGGCTTCGAACGCTTGCTGCACGGCTGTTTCTGATCCGCCTGATGCACCGATCATGCGGATCGATCCCTGTTCATGGCGGGCCGATGGGGTCATCGAAAACGCCACTGTTACAGTCACCTGCTGCGCATCGGTCGACAGCACGCCGATATTCCAGCACTGCTGGATCGCGAGCCGCAGGGCATCGGCTTCCGAGGCGCTCAGACCAGTGCCGGCACTGCTCCCGGTCGTGCCACTCCCGCTACTTGCAAGCTGCTCCGAGAGAGCGGCCGCGAGGGCCTGGGCAATGGCATCCTCTGCGCTTGGCGTCGGCGTTGGTGTTGGCGTTGGCGGCCGCGCGGGTGTGGGTTCAGGTGCGGGCGTTGGCGTTGGCGTGGCCGCTGTCTGTGTTTCTGGTGCTTGCTCTGGTTGGGGCGCAGGCCGGTCAGGGCGCGTGCGCGGGCGCTGGCTGATGTTCGGGGCCATGGCCGCGCGTTCGGTTGCGCTTTCGTCAGTCTCGGTCGCTTCCGTTACGATCTCGGTGGTCGCTTCGGGCGGCGCAGTTTCTGCCTGCTCCTGTTCGGGAAGGGCCTGTTCGGCTTCAGCGTCAGGCTGCGTGGCTGGCTGGGCGGCAATATCGACTTGAGCGGTATCAGGCGGTGCCTCGCTCGGGGTCGGGGCGACACGATCCACAGGGCGCGGTCGCGGGCGCTCGCTTGCACCGGGTGCGGGTGCGGGTGAGAAAATCACACCGGTCGAGGGCTCTGCGGGCGCAGGCTCCGGCGCTGGAATGGGTGCTGGCTCCGGCTCCGGCGCGGGTGGTGGCGCGATGGGCTCAGGTGGTGTGATCTGCGGCTGAGGCTCCGGTACGGGCGCGGGTTCCGGTTCCGGCACGGGCGCGGGTTCTGGTTCCGGTGCAGGCGCGGGGTCCGGCTCCGGCACAGGCGTGGGGGCCTCGCGCGGTCCGCTCAAAGCTGCGAACTCTGCGGCGGAGATGAGCGAGACATCGGTGACGGGTATGAGCGGTGAGCTATCGGGTGCCTGAAAGATATCAAACAGCATCACCCAGAGGATCAGGCCAATATGCGCGACACCCGAGACTTTCTGTCCCGTGTCCATGCTTGCCCATATGTCTCTTGCACCTGTCATCTCGCGGGGAGACCCTTTGTCCCGGATGCGCTCAGTTGCCCGCGCCGTCGAAACGCGGCCCGCCCTGTTCCGTCACCAGCCCGATATTGTTGAACCCGCCCGAATTGAGCGCACCCATGACCTGCACCACGCGCTCGTAAGGAATGGCACCATCGGCGCGCAAGAACACCTTGTTGTCCCTTCGTGCCTCGGCAATTGCGCGCAATTGCGGGATCAGATCGTTCGGGTTGATTTCAGTGGACATGATCATGACAGCGCCATCAGAGGTTAGCGTGACCGAAAGCGGCTCTTCCTGCTCTGCCGGAAGTGCACCTGCAGATGTTCGCGGCAATTCGACTGGCACGCCGACTGTCAGCATCGGCGCAGCAACCATGAAGATGATCAGAAGCACCAGCATCACATCGACAAAGGGTGTGACGTTGATCTCGGACATGCGCGCGGCCCCGCCGCGCCGCCTGCGCCGCCCGGTTCCGCCGCCTTTTTTTACGAATTGCGCACCCATGGCTCAGGCCGCATCCAGCTGGCGTGACAGGATCGTGTTGAATTCATCCGCAAAGGCTTCGTAGCCCGAGATGATCTCGTCGCTATCATCCGTGAGTTTGTTGTAGAAGATCGTGGCCGGGATCGCGGCCAGAAGGCCAAGGCCCGTTGCCAGAAGGGCTTCTGCGATACCTGGAGCCACGACTGCGAGGTTTGTTGATTGCGCGAGTGCGATTTCCTCGAAGGCGTGCTTGATCCCCCAGACCGTGCCAAAGAGCCCGATAAAGGGCGAGGCAGAGCCCACCGAGGCCAAGAAGGTCAGCCCCGCTGTGAGATCGCGCGATTCCTTGGTGATGGCGACATCCATCGAGCGGTCGATGCGCGCCACGGCACCGGGGATCAACGCGCCATCGGGGCGGTGCGAGCGGCGCCATTCGGTCATGCCGGCTGCAAAGACCCGCTGCGGGGATGTCGCGGGCGCGGGGCCGATCGTGTCATAAAGCTCATCAAGCGGCTCACCCGACCAGAACGCGGCTTCGAAATCTTCGGCTTCCGCGCGGGCGCGTCTGTAGGTCAGGTGTTTCTGGATGATGATCGCCCATGACCAGAAGGAAGCCACGATCAGGCTGATCATCACAAGCTGCACAGTCAGGGTCGCGCGCGCAAAAAGTGCCACGAGCGAGAAATCGATATCCTGCGCCATTGTCAGGGTTGTCTGGTCCATTGGGCTGCTCACTCAATCAACGCCGCTCTCGATGGCGGCTTTGCGCCAGACCATACAGCAAGACAAGCGTCATACCAACACAAGCGCGTTATACTTAAGGTTTAAGCGCCGTGTTTTTCTCAATTGCGGCCAGAAGAGCACTTGGCAGCGGTTGCGGACGGCCATTTTCGCCCAGACAGACCAGTGTCACCTCGGCCATGAAGAGCAAACGGCCCTCGCAAAATGCGCTTTGGCGCAGGATCAGGCGCGCGCCAGAGTGGTTCTGATATTCTGTGGTCACATCGAGCAGGTCATCGAATCGGGCCGGGGCGCGGTAATCAGCGACAACACGGCGCACAGCAAACACGCCTTCGCCTGCCGCCTTCATGGCGGCCTGATCGAGCCCCAGCGTGCGCACCCATTCGCTGCGCGCGCGTTCGATGAATTTCAGATAATTCGCGTAATACACGATCCCTGCAAGATCGGTATCTTCATAATAGACGCGGATCTGATGGGTGTGAGGCATGGGTCAGTCCGGTTTGGGCAGGCGCGCGGCAAGGCGCAGCGCATGCGCCGGATCACTCGCGACAGAAGGCAGGACCGGATCATAGGCGGCGCGGATCAGGGATGCGATCTCCGGGCGCAGGAGCGTTGTGCCATCGGCTACGGCCAGTGCCGAACGGTCAGTGAAGGCCGTGTCGGACCATAGCAAGATCACCTGCACCGCCTGACTGAGCGCCAGAGTCTCTGCGGGTACATTTTCGAGAGCGTTATCCATACGGATGAAGACGAAAGCAGCCTTGATGGCATTGGCCTGATCAAAGCGGAACACACGATACTGGTTGGCCCCGGCGGCCTGCAGCCGCGTAACAAGGGGTGCGAGCCCTTCCACCAGCCGGTCGAGATTGGGCACATCCAGCAATTCGGCCCAATCGGTGAGGAAAAAGACCATCAGATTTGCGCCCAGTTCGGGATCTGTCTCGGCCATTTTGTGACCGGCAAGCGCGACCACGGCCTCGAATGCGCCCTTGATGACGCGCAGCGTTTCGTCTGTCACACCAAAGACCACCGGCACGATCGGGCGGCCCCAGCGGGCGCAGAGAAAACTGCCATCGGCGCGGGTGAAAAGCGGCGCGATCTCTGAGGCTTGCATGGGTTGTCCTTTCGCGACCCTGCATAGGGAACAGGTCGGGGAAGCACAAGCCAGCGATGAATGTCACAAAAGCGTGACAGGGCGCGCGAAACTGGCTAAAGGCCGAAGGTAGAGGGGTTCTTGTCAGGATGGATCTGTGAAGTTCTGGGCAATTTGGGTGACGGGGCTGTTGCTGATGACCGGTCTGGCGCAGGCGCAGATGCGCGCGCAGGACGGGTTGGCAGCGCTGGAGGCAGGCGATCCCGAAGCGGCGCGGGCGATCTGGCAACCGCTGGCAGCGCGGGGAGATGTGCTGGCGCAGCACAATCTTGCAGTGCTGCTTCTCACAGGGCAGGGGGTGGAGGCGGACCGCGCAGCGGCGCTGGACTTGTTTGCGGCAGCGGCCGGACAGGGCCATCGGCCAGCGCAACTGTTGCTGGCGGGTCTGCTGATGGAAGACGCAGACTGGCCTGCCGCGCGCCACTGGTATGAACAGGCAGCCGCGCAGGGCGCGGCGCAGGCGCAATTCATGCTGGGCATGCTGAAGGAGCGTGGCCTTGGCGGGGCGGCCAGCCGGGACGGGGCCAAGGCGCAATATGCGCTTGCGGCCGATCAGGGGCATGTGCCTGCAACTTTCGCCCTTGGCGCGCTTTTGGCCGAAGGGGGTGCGGCGGAGCGTGCGGCAGATAAATTCGCCCTTGCCGCCGAGGCGGGCCATATTGAGGCCAAGTTCAATCTGGGCGTTGCCTTCTCGCAGGGGTTGGGGCGCGCTGAGGATGCCGAGGCCGCGCGAGACTGGTATCTGCGCGCGGCACAGGCCGGCCATGCGCCTGCAGCCTACAATCTGGCATTGATGCTGGCGCAGGGGCGCGGCGGGGTGCAGAGTTTTCGTCGCGCACTGGGCTGGGCGATGGTCGCGCAAGGCGGCGGGCATGCACAGGCAGAGGCTGTGATCACCATGCTGCGTGAGGTCATGTCATCCGATGCGGTAGAGGCCGCCGAAGCGATGGCCGCCGCGTGCCGGGAGGACATGAGAACCTGCGAGTAACGGGCCTCAGTTCTTGCCGGAAAACTGCGCCTCCCACTCGATACGCTGTTCATCGGTGATCTTGGCAAAAAGCACATCCGGCACCTCGAACACATGTCCAGCGGGCAAAACGCCAAGTGCCTGCGCCATATCCTCGGGCCAAGACCAGTCATCACAGCGCAGCGCGGCCATGATCCTTGCGCTGGCATCGGGGATGAAAGGTTGCGAGATGACCGCATAAAACCGGATCAGGTTGAGCGCGAGGCGGATTTGCGCGGCGGCCTGTTCAGGATCGGTCTTGAAGGCTGACCAGGGCGCTGCCTCTTGCAGATATTCGTTGCCCAGCACCCATAGCGCGCGCAGATCCTGTGCTGAACGGCGCACCATCATGCCATCCATGACGTTCTGGTAGCTTGTCAGCCCGCGTGTCAGATCGTCGATCAGTTGCTGTTCACGCGCACCATAGCTGCCGCCCTCGGGCACCATCTCGCCGAATTTCGAGCGGCAGAATTTGGTCACCCGGCTGACGAGGTTACCCAGCACATCGGCCAGATCCTTGTTCACCGAAGCCTGAAAATTCTCCCATGTGAATTCTGAGTCGCTGTTTTCGGGGGCATGGGACAGCAGCCACCAGCGCCAGTAATCCGAGGGCAGCAGCGCCAGCGCCTGATCCATGAAGACGCCACGCCCAAGACTGGTGGAAAACTGACCGCCATCATAATTGAGGTAGTTGAAGGATTTGATGTAATCGACCATCTTCCACGGCTCGGCCCCGTCGAAATTGGCGCCGATCAGCGTGGCGGGAAAGCTGAGCGTGTGGAAAGGCACGTTATCCTTGCCCATGAATTGCACATAGCGCACATCTTCCGCGCCCTCATCCATGCGCCACCATCTGCGCCATTCGCTATCCGGTTTGCCAAGTGCATCGGCCCATTCGGCTGTTGCGGCAATGTATTCGATGGGCGCGTCAAACCAGACATAGAAGACCTTGCCGTCCATACCGCCCCAGGGCGCGCCCTCGAATTGCACCGGCACGCCCCAATCCAGATCGCGGGTGATGCCGCGATCCTGCAGCCCATCGCCATCATGAAGCCATTTCTTTGCAATCGAGGTGGTCAGAACGGGCCAGCCCTTCTGGCTGTCGATCCATTGATCCAGCGTGTCGCGCAGTTTTGACTGGCGCAGATAGAGATGGCGGGTTTCGCGCACCTCCAGATCGGTCGCACCAGAGATGGCCGAACGCGGATTGATCAGATCGGTCGGATCAAGCTGCTTGGTGCATTCCTCGCATTGATCTCCCCGCGCACGCTCATAGCCGCAATTGGGGCAGGTCCCTTCGATATAGCGATCGGGCAGGAAACGGCCATCGGTATGGGAATAGACCTGTTTCTCGCTCACTTCCTCGATCAGTCCGGCAGCGCCAAGCCGTGCAGCCAGATGCTGCGTCAAGGCATGGTTTCGTGCGCTGGAAGACCGCCCGAAATGATCAAAGGAGAGCCCGAACCCGCGCGCAAGCTCCCCCTGCACCTCATGCATCGCGGCACAGTATTCTGCGACCGGCTGGCCTGCCTTGGCCGCTGCGATCTCTGCGGGTGTGCCATGTTCGTCTGTTGCACAGATGAACATCACCTCATGGCCACGTGCGCGGGCATAGCGGGCATAGAGATCGGCCGGAAGCTGGCTGCCGACCAGATTTCCCAGATGCTTGATTCCATTGATATACGGCAGGGCCGAAGTGATCAGGATGCGCGCCATGTCTGTCCCCGTGTGCTGCGGAATGCGCCCCGTTTAGTGCAATTCCGCGCCAAGGGGAAACCCCGTTTTCATCGCCTTGCGCTGCTCTTGTTCGCCTGTGGGGGCGCAGGCGGTGGGTCGAGGCACTGCGCGAGTTTCGCGAAAGCCTGCCGGATGCCGCCCGGAGCGTCCTCTGCGATGAAGCCATCTAGTGCGGGCCAGAGTGCGATAGCACGATCCACCAGCGGGTCGGATCCGCGCTCGTAGAGACCTGCCTGCACCATCATCTCGGCGCGATCATAGGCCCCAAGCAGCCTGCGTGCCTCGGCGATGCGGGCATTTTCCTCTGGCCGCGCGCAATGGGGCAGCGAGCGGCTGACCGAGCGCAGCACATCTATGGCAGGAAAGCGCCCGCGCTCGGCAATGGCGCGGTCCATCACCACATGCCCGTCAAGCACGCCGCGCAGGATATCCGCAACAGGTTCTTCCATATCGGATCCAGCGACGAGGACAGTAAATATCGCCGTAATCGCGCCAATGCCGTCTTGCCCCGGCCCTGCGCGCTCGGCCAGCGCCATGATCTGATGTGCAATAGAAGGCGGGTAGCCGCGTAAGCTTGCGTCTTCGCCGCCCGCAAGGGCCACTTCGCGATGCGCCTCTGCCATGCGGGTGATGCTATCGGCCAGCAGCAGCACATGCTTGCCCTGATCGCGAAAATGTTCGGCCACGCACATCGCTGCCTGCGCGCAGCGGCGGCGGGTCAGCGGTGGCTGGTCCGACGTGGCAGTGACAACCACTGCGCGCGCAAGCCCCTCGGGGCCCAGCACATCCTCTATGAATTCTCGCAATTCGCGCCCGCGTTCGCCCACCAGCGCAATCACCACGATATCAGCCTGCATGTGCCGGGCGAGTTTGCCCAGAAGCATGGTCTTGCCCACACCTGAGCCTGCAAAGAGCCCCATGCGCTGGCCTTCGACAATCGGCAGGAGCGTGTTGAACACGGCCATGCCTGTCTCGAGCCGCGCCCCCAGCCGCCCACGGCGTGCCGGTTCTGGCGGGGGAGTGCTCAGTTCGCGCGGGCAGGGGCCCGAAAGAAGCGGGCGGCCATCGATGGGGCGGCCATAGGGATCGATCACGCGGCCGATCCAGCTATCATCCGGGGCAATGCCGCGCGCTGGATTATGCTCTGCGCGATCTCCGATGGCCAGACCATTGCGCGGCCCATCGGGCAGGACAAGCGCCTCCTGGGATGTAAGGCGCAAGACCTCAGCGCTGATCCGCGTGCCTGCGCGTGTCTCGATCTCCACCCAGTCGCCGATGCGCGCGGTATCTGTCAGCCCTGCGATGGCGACAAGCTGCCCCTCGATCCGGCTGATCCGGCCAAATACGCGCACAGGGCGCAAGAGCGAAACCTGAGCGCGCAATTCATCCAGCATTTCCATTCGGGTCTCCACTTTCATCACTCATTTCAGGCTTGGTTACCGATCCTTAAGCGAATCACTCTTAAAGACTGGTGTATGGACCCAAGGGAGAAACCCTCATGTTCGACATACCGGAAGTGATGCGCATGGCGCAGGGCATGGCGCGCCATGCCGCCGCGCGGCAGGTGGTGATTGCCGAGAATATCGCGCAAGCAAACACGCCGGGCTATCAGGCCCGCGATCTGCCGGATTTCGGCACCCATTATGCGCAGCGGAGCGGGCTGAAAGCCACGCACCCGCGCCATATAGACAGCTCCGCAACCCCACTAGGCGCGCGTGCACTGCTTGATCCTTCTGCGCCTTTTGTCTCGCCAAATGGCAATACGGTCTCGCTGGAGCGCGAAATGATCCGAAGCGCGCATAACCGGCAGGCGCATGACATGGCGCTGTCGATCTATGGTTCGGCGCGCACGATCCTGCGCACGAGCCTCGGGCGGTAGGGGGGCGCATGTCGGATTTGTTCAAGAGTTTTTCTGCCTCTGCCTCTGGAATGGAAGCGCAGGCGCGGCGCTTGCGCCACGTTTCGGAGAATATCGCCAATGCCGATACGCCCGGATACAGGCGCAAGACAGTCGATTTCCGCGCCGAGATCGACCGTGCAAGTGGTGCCACGCGAGTCACGACCGGCCCTGTTCAGCTTGATGCGCGCGCATTGCCGCTGATCCATGATCCGGGTCATGCGCTTGCAGATGAGAATGGCTTTTACGAAGGCTCGACTGTCGATCTGATGATCGAGATCGCCGATGCCCGTGAGGCGAGCCGCAGTTACGAGGCCAATCTGCGTGCTTTCGATCAGACACGACAAATGGCGCAGGGGCTGCTTGACCTGCTGCGCCGCTGACACATTCCAGAAAGGAATTGACCATGACCATATCCCCGATCCTTGCCGCCCAGAGCTATGACCGCGCGCGCAGCGCAGCGGCTCCCGGCCCCAATGAGGCGAATGCGCGTAGCGAAGCGGCCTTCGGCGCTGCGCTTGGCAGTTTTTCCAGCGGGCTTCAGGAGGCCGAGAGCCTTGCGAAAAGCGCGATGATCTCGGGGGCTGATCCGCATGCGATGGTCGAGGCACTGGCCGCTACCGAAATCGCTGTCGAGACTGCTGTGACAGTGCGCGACAAGGTGGTCGAAGCCTATCTCGAAATCCTGCGGATGCCGGTCTGAGCGATGAGCGAGCCTGTCATCTTCGATACTCTGCGCCAGGGGCTTTGGGTGGCAACGTTGATTGCCACGCCAATTCTTGCCGCAGCCTTGATCAGCGGCGTGGCTGTGGGCCTTTTTCAGGCGCTCACGTCGATACAGGAAATGACCCTGACCTTCGTGCCCAAACTCGCGGCGATCGTGGTCGTTTTCTGGATGTCAATGAGCTTCATGAGCGCGGCCTTGGTCGAGTTCTTTCAGGCCGAGATCGTGCCGCTGATTGCCGGGAGCTGAGAATGGATAACGCATCTTATGTTACGCTGACGCGGATGTCCGGGCTGCGCCGTGAATTGCAGGTCGTGGCCAACAACATCGCCAACGCCACGACGACGGGCTTTCGGCGCGAGGGCACCGTGTTTTCGGAATTTGTTGTCGGCGCAGGCCGTAATGAGCCATCGCTCTCGATGGCGCTCGGAAATACACGCCAGACCTATCAGATACAGGGCGGTTTTGCGCAAACAAATGGCACCTTTGACATGGCCATCGAAGGTGAGGGGTTCTTTCAGCTTGAAACAGCCCAGGGCCTGCGCTTGACCCGCGCAGGCATGTTCACACCCAATCACGCGAGTGAATTGGTCAATAGCGACGGCCATCGCCTGCTTGATGCCGGTGGGGCGCCAATTTTTGTACCCCCGGATGCGCGTGAAATCAGCATGGCCCGTGATGGCACGCTTTCAGCCGATGGGCAGCCTTTTGCGCAGGTGGGTCTGGTGCGCCCGGTGGATCCGACCACGATGAGCCGGGCTGCAGGGACATTGTTCGTGGTCGATGGTCCGACAGAGCCAGTTGAAACACAAGGCATTCTTCAAGGGTTTCTTGAGGAGTCGAATGTCAATCCGATCCTCGAAATGACGCGGCTGATCGAAGTGCAGCGCGCCTATGAGCGCGGCCATAAGCTGCTCGAAAGTGAAGACGAGCGCATCCGCAATGTGATCCAGACCCTTGGCCGCTGAACAATAAAGGAGCACGCCCATGAAATCCCTGCAAATTGCCGCAACAGGCATGAGTGCGCAGCAGATGCGCGTTGATACGATTGCCAACAATCTCGCGAATATGAGCACGACTGGCTACAATGCCCGCCGGGCTGATTTCGCTGATCTGCATTATCAGCAATTCGCGCGCGCGGGCGCGATAGCGGCCTCGGATGGCACTATTTTGCCCACTGGTGTGCAGGTTGGTCTTGGGGTCCGTCCGGCCTCGGTCAGCATGCAGATTGCGCAGGGGGCATCGAGCTTTACAGGCGGCGATCTGGATATTGCAATTGAGGGCCGTGGGTATCTGGAAGTCACTTTACCAGACGGACAGGCAGCGTTTACACGCGATGGCGCGCTCAAGCGTACGGGCGACGGATTGATCGTGACATCTGACGGATTTGAGGTGACCCCCGGTATTGTTATTCCCAATGATGCCCGCGCGATCTCTATAAATGCGCAAGGAGAGGTGTATGGCTATTTCGCCGGCCAGGTGCAGCCGCAGCTTCTGGGGCAATTCACGCTCGCCAGTTTTGCCAATGAAAAGGGGCTGGAGGCAATCGGCTCCAATCTCTTTGTGGAAACCGAAGCCTCTGGCGCTGCCGCAGTCGCTACGCCGGGCATGGATGGTCTGGGCAGTTTGCGCCAAGGCTATCTGGAGGAAAGCTCCGTCGATCCCGTTCGTGAGATGACCGAACTGATCAAGGCGCAGCGTGGCTATGAGCTGAATGCCAAGGTCATTACAGCTGCCGATCAGATGATGGCTTCAACCTCGCAGGTGCGTTGATGTGGTTGGTGGTGTTGAGCCTGCTAGTGCTGTTGCCGGGAGTGGCGAGCGCTGAAACGCTCGTCGCGACGCGGCTTATCCGCGCCACGGAGGTTATCGGGCCGGGTGATGTTGCGCCCGGACAAGGGCATGTTCCCGGTGGCGCCACTCAGGCTGATCAGGTCATCGGTTATGAGGCACGCGTTGCGATTTATCCCGGCCGCCCGGTGCGGATCGCAGATCTTGGCCCCGCTGCGGTGATCGAGCGCAATGAAGTCGTGCGCATGGTTTACCGCAATGGCGGGTTGATGATCCTCTCTGAGGGGCGGGCGCTCGGGCGCGCGGGGCTGGGCGATGCAGTGACGGTCATGAATCTTGCCTCGCGCCAGTCCGTGCAGGCTGTGGTCCATGCCGCTGGGCTGGTTGAGGTGGGGGGCGCAGGGGCATTTCTGCCGAAAGGAAATTGAATTGATGCAAACAAACCGGAACATGAGGCGCGGTAAGACTGAGGCGGTACGAAAAGCCGCTTTCGGTGTGCGGGTTGCCTTAGCTTTTTGCTCATGCGCTCTCCTGCTTGCCTGCCAGCCGCTCGAGGAGGTTGGTCGCGCGCCGGGTTTCAGCCCGCCAGAGCAGACTGTGGAACATGCCGCGCTTTATCGCGTTCCCTTGCTCGAAACCAGTGACCCGCAGGTCATCACTCAACCCGCGTCGCTCTGGTCGGCTGGGCAGCGTTCGCTTTTGGGTGACCGCCGTGCGGGCCGTCAGGGCGATATTCTGACCGTTGTCATCGAGATCAATGACAGCGCCGAGATCTCCAATAACACCTCGCGCGGGCGGACAGGCTCCAACAGTATGGGCGTGCCGCAGTTTTTCGGGATTCCGCAGGCAATAGATCGGCGGTTGCCGGGTGGATTGCAGGTTGCGGCCGGAGTGGAGACGAATAGCTCAACGGCCTTTTCGGGCAGTGGATCGGTGCGGCGCAACGAAAAGCTGATGCTGCGCGTGGCCTCTACTGTGGTTGAGCGGCTTCCCAATGGCGTGTTGCGAATCGAGGGCCGGCAGGAAGTGCGGGTTAACCATGAACTGCGTGAGCTGCTTGTCACAGGATATGTGCGTCCGGAGGATATCTCGCGCCAGAATGAGATCACTTATGACAAGATCGCTGGCGCGCGGATTTCCTATGGCGGCCGGGGGATCATATCGACTGTGCAACAACCGCGTTATGGCGAGCAGATAACGGAAATCCTGTTGCCATTCTGATTGCAACGCTCCCGAACAGGACGATTAATCATGGGCAAGATCATTGCAGTGTTCCTGATCCTTTTGGGTATCGGTGGTGGTGTCTTTGCTGGGCTGACACTACGCCCCGTTCCCGAGGCAGAGGCTGAACCGGAGCTTGCCTCTGCGCCTATGACGAATTTGCCTACCGGAAGTCTTGATGTATTCGAACTGCCGGGTCAGTTCATGGTGCCTTTGATTGCAGATTCCGGCGTGCATTCGATCATGGTCCTTTCGCTGGCGTTGGAGATTGATGCAGCCGAGCACGATCATATCCGAGGGAATCTTCCGCGATTGCGTGATGCTCTGCTGCAGGTGATGTTCGATCATGCCAACACTGGCGGGTTTGACGGCATGTTTACTGCCCAGACAAGTCTGGGCCAGTTGCGCCGCAGCTTGCTTGAGGCCGGGCAGCAAGCTCTCGGTCGCGATAGCCTGCATCGCGTTCTCATCACGGAAATCCTGCGCAGTGGTGGCTGAGCCTCGGGCTTGACCTTCGCGCAAAGCTCGATCAGCCTGAGTACTGTGGCCAAAGGCCTGAGCCGCAGCAACAACAGGAGAAGCAATGTCACCCGATGCAGGATCAGAAGTCGCGGCGGTTCACGGTAACGCAGTCGTTTCGCAGGATTTGCTGGATGGACTTGCTGAACTGGCCGTCAAGGTCGGGCTTAATCTGCAGCCCGAGCAGGAACTGGTGATGACAGCTCCTGTCACGGCCTTGCCGCTTGTCCGGGCTATCGCAGGGGCCGCCTACAGGGCAGGTGCCGGACTGGTCACACCGCTGTTGAGCGACCGTGAGGTGACGCTGGCACGATTTGCTGATGGCCACCCGCAGAGCTTCGATCATGCGCCGGGATGGCTTTACGGGGGCATGGCGCAAGCTTTTGATCAAGGCGCTGCGCGGCTTGCGCTGGTGGGGGAGGATCCGCTTTTGCTGGCCGGTCAGGATGCGGCGCGGGTGGGGCGCGCGAACCGCGCCAATGCCAAAGCCTATCAGCCTGCCCTGAGCGCGATTGCAGGCTTTCATATCAATTGGTCAATTATCTCCTGTCCGACAACAGATTGGGCGCGGCGTATCTTTCCCGACCTTGGCCCTGATGCGGCATTGGCAAAACTTGCCGAAGCGATCCGCGTCACGGCGCGGCTGGATCATGCGGATCCGGTCGCGGCATGGAAGGCTCATAACGCGGATCTCGAGAGACGCTGCAGGATGCTCAATGAGGCCCGCTTCGATACACTTCATTTTCGAGCGCCGGGAACCGATCTGCGTGTCGGGCTCGCAGAGGGGCATTTCTGGCAAGGTGGCGCATCGCAGGCGCGCAACGGTGTCACCTGCAACCCCAATATTCCGACGGAGGAGGTCTTTACCACGCCGCATGCTGCGCGGGTGGAAGGGCATGTACGGGCAACCAAGCCCCTGTCGCATCAGGGGTCTCTGCTCGAAGAGATCGAAATGCGCTTTGAGGGCGGGCGTGCAATCTCTGCGCGTGCGACGCGTGGACAGGATGTGCTTCGTGACATGCTCGCCACGGATGAAGGCGCGTCGCGGCTGGGCGAAGTCGCGCTGGTGCCACATTCTTCACCAGTTTCGCAGACAGGGCTTTTGTATTTCAACACGCTTTTTGACGAGAATGCCGCATCGCACATTGCCATGGGCCAGTGCTATGCGTCCTGTTTCGAGCGCGGTGACAGCCTCTCGAAAGAACAGATCGCCGCGCAGGGCGGAAATGAAAGCCTGATCCATGTGGATTGGATGATCGGATCTGCGCAAATGGATGTAGACGGGCTTCGCGACGGCGCCGAACCGGTTGCCTTGATGCGCCGGGGGGATTGGGTTTAACACTTGTCATTTCCGAGGCGCGCCAGAACCTGCGCAAGCGCCTCGGCACGCCCGTGGTATCTGGCTGTTGTCTGACGTTGCTCGATGAATTTTGCTGACTCAGTCGCTAACGCCCTGTTGAGATGCAATTTCTGCTCGTTTGCCCAGAGAAGATGGCTTTGATTTGCACGAAACAGACTTGCGTCTGCGCAGGGCGGGCTTGGTTTTGAGAGCTGATCCAGGGCATGCTGCGTTGCCTCGCGCTGGGCGGCGATTTTCTTGAGATGCGCCATGTGATGGTCGCGGAGCATCGCCGCGAGCTTCTGCAACCGCGCCAGTTTCTGTTTGCGATTCATGCCCAACGACCTTTGCGGGCTTTTACACGCATGGATTCTGCAAACCGTATCGCCGCAGCGACAGCGGCATAGTGATCCGGGCTGATCTCGGCGTCCAGCGCGACAGAAGCATAAAGCGCGCGTGCTGTGACCGGGTCCGAATGGATTGGCACGCCCGCTGCATCGGCGCGTTCGCGAATACGCGCTGCTATTTCGTCCACGCCTTTGGCAACACAGACAGGCGCCCCCACAGAACTGGGCGACCATTTCAGAGCGACGGCATAATGTGTCGGGTTGACGATGACGACATTGGCCTCTGCGACAGCCTCCAACATATGGTTCGACGCAAGCTCCCGCCCGCGTCTGCGCCTTTCGCTTTTGGCATATGGATCGCCTTCGGATTGCTTATGCTCGTCGCGGACCTCTTTATGCGTCATTCGATTGCGGCGCAGATGTTCGGAGCGCTGCCAGAAGAAATCAACAATACCGATGACAAGCTTGACGGCAAAAACGAGTGCCAGAAACCTGATGACCATCCGCAACAACTCAGTTGTGGCAAGCGCAGGTGTGAGCTGAATGGTTGCAAGAATCACAGGAAGATTGTGCAGCAGAAACAGCCACAAAGCGCCCGAGATGACGATGAGTTTGACAGTGCTTTTGGCGAATTCGAATAGGCCGCTGCGCCCGTATTTATTCTTGGCATTACTGATCGGATTGATCCGGGAGCTCTTTGGTTTGAGCTTTTCGGGGGCAAAGACAACTGCACGTTGCGCGAATAACCCTGTCCAGACAAAAAGGAAGGGCAGCGCAAGAAGCGGCAGGATCGCCCAAGCTACATATAGTATAAGACCGCTGACTAGCGGAGTGGCATGATCGATAAGCAGGGCAGAAATCGACTCGGACTGCCCCAGAAGCACCATGCCGGTCTCTCCAAGGCGGGTAAGTGCAAACTCCCCTGCGACAAATGCCGCAAGCAAGAGACCCAGAAAGGCCGCAGCCGTGTTGAGATCAGTCGAGCGCGGAATCTCGCCTTTGCGGCGTTGTTCGAGCAGCTTTTGCTCGCTGGCCTCAAATTCCTTCTCGCCGCTCTGCTCCTGCTCGCTCATCGGGGTAAGCTTACCGGATCGCGCAGAAACAGGCCGAAAGCGTCATGCCAAACTGGCAGGATCAGCGGCGCTGTCAGTAACAGCACCGCAAGTCCGGCCCAGGTGATTGCCGGGGCGCCGACAAAGGCCACCATAAGCTGTGGCATGGCCTTGTTGATGGCCCCGAGCGCAACATAATAGAGCAGCGAAAGCATGACGAACGGCATGGCCAGAGTAAAGGCCAGGGTAAAAGCATGGGCCGCGTGGGCTGTGCCCCAGTTTGCAAGGCTTGCTGCATCGGGAAAGCGGGCGGGGGGGAAGAAGTCGTAAGACAGCAATATCAGCTCAGCGAGCGTGACATGCAGCCCCGCCGTGACTGCAACTGCCAGCCCTGCCATGACGAGGATTTGCGACATTGCAGGTTGTGGATCGACCCCGGCGCCACCGAAGAACTGCGAAAGTGATGTGGCTTGTGCTGCGATTGTGCCCGCTGTTTGCAGCGCGACCGTGAAGAAACGCAACCCCATCCCGAGCGCAAGACCGGCGATCGCCTCCGCGAGGATGAGTGTCAGAAGCACATCTGCACGCAGGCTTATGGCTGGTAGCATTGGTGCGACCGCGGGCGCTGTGATGGCTGTGAAGGCCAGCGTCAAGGCCAGTCGCACGCGGATCGGGATAACTTGCTCGCCGAAAGCCGGAATCAGAGCCATCATCGCACCGATCCTGATGAATACGGCGAAACCGGCTTCCAGAGCTCTGGCAAGTTCTGCATGCAGGAGTGTTGGCATGAGCAGAATGGTTTCAGTCATGCTGTGATCGTCCCGACCAGAGAGGGCCGTGCATCAGCGCCGACTTCCTCGTAGGAGAGAACCGAAGTCGCAAGCCCCTTTGCTGCAAGCGCCGCGCGCAGGAAACGTCGCCGATGCGCCGACGTCACAAGCGCCGGAGTAATCCCGGATTGGGCAAGGTCATTGAGTTTTTGGGCAATCCGATCAGTCAGCCGCGCAAAATCTTCGGGTGGGAGCGCGACATCATTGCTGCCATGCGCACCTGCAAGTTGGTAGCTGGCGAAAATCTCTTCCCAATCAGGTGCAAGTTGCACAAGTGGCAGTGTGCCGTCCTGACGCTTGAGCGGGGCTACAAGCTGAAAGCTGAGGCGTTGGCGGACATGCTCGCAAACAGCTTCGGACCCATGCAGCAATGTGCGGACTTCCGATATTGCCTCAAGAATAAGGGGCATGTTCCTGATCGAAACGCGTTCTTCAAGGAGCAGTCGCAACACACCCAGCAATAGATCCATCGGCACTTTTTCGGGAATCAATTCATTGATGAGGCGTTTATTGGCGTCGGCACGCGCGCTGTCGGAGAGCGTTGTGAGCTCATCAAGAATCCGGTTAAGAGTTTTGAATGTAAGCAAGCGCGCGAAATTCGCTTTCAGAACCTCGAGAAGATGCGTGGCTAATACCTCGACCGGGCTTACAACTGTGATCCCGCTGATACTGGCATCTTCCTGACGCGCTGCATCGATCCAGCGGGCCGGAGCCTTGTAAACAGGCTCCTTTACGTCTTCGCCGATGATTTCAAATTCTGCTTCATCCTGCACCAGTGCAAGCATCTTGTTCGGACGCAAACGGTCGCGGCCCTGTTCAACCCCGTGGATGAGGATGGCGTAGTTACCCTCGGGCAGTGCAGGCTCATCGGTCAGCCTGATCTCGGGCAGGATCAGCCCGAATTCCCGTGCGATGTGACTGCGGATATTCGAGACGCGGCTGTCCAGCCCGAGCGCTGGATCGAGCACCATCGGGACCAGATCGGGTGCGAACTGGACGTGAATCTCGTCAAGATCAAGCACATCGCCCATTCCTTTGCGCGGGGGCTCGGGCAGGGTTTCGGGCGGGGTCGCTGCTTGTGCCGCTGCGCGGATATTTGCGGAATGTGCGAGCCATGCGAGCCCCAGCAGCACGGCTGCCCCGATAACGAAGGGCAGGAAGGGCAGGCCGGGGACAAAAGCGAACACCGCCATCAGAAACCCTACAGTTGCGATGGCAGATGGGTAGCGGCCCAGCTGCTCCAAGAGCTGTGTGTCGGTAGCGCCGTTTGCACCGCCGCGCGCAAGCAGAAGGGCGGCTGCGATGGAGATGATGACAGCGGGGATCTGGCTGACCAACCCATCACCCACAGTCAGGATCGCGTAAGTCTCGAAAGCGGCAGCAAGGCTCATACCATGCATCATGGTGCCATTGATCAGGCCCATGACGATATTCAGTAACGTGATCAACAACCCGGCAATCGCATCCCCCTTGACGAATTTCGAGGCACCGTCGAGCGAGCCATAGAAATTGGTCTCTGCCTGTTCGGTTTCGCGCCGGTGCTTTGCCTCTGCGTGATCAATCGCGCCAGCAGACATATCGCTATCGATGGCGAGCTGTTTGCCGGGCATCCCGTCGAGCGCAAACCGTGCGCCGACTTCCGCCATGCGCCCCGCACCCTTGGTGATGACGATGAAATTGACGATCAGCAGAACCAGAAAGATCACCACGCCCAGAAAGATCGAACCGGACATCACGAAACTCGCAAAGCCCTGTATCACGCCGCCAGCGGCGTGCGTACCGGTATGCCCTTCACCGATAATCAGCTTCGTGGAGGAGACGTTCAGAGACAGCCGCAACATCAGCGAGGCGAGCAAAACTGTTGGAAATATGGAAAAATCCAGTGGGCGCTGGATAAACAATGTGACTGTGAACATCAGGATCGCGAGCGCGAAAGACGCCGCAAGCCCCAGATCGAGAAGCCATGCCGGGATGGGCAGGATCATCATCACGATCACGGCCATTAGCGCGAGCGCGAGAAGAATTGTAGGTTTGAACAATGTCTTAGCGCTGGGCAATGTCATGGTCGCGCAGGCTCCAGCGGGATCAGGCGCGTATGGGGTTGCTCTGCTTGCGCAAAGAGTGAGCCGAGTTTTGGTTCCCCTGCCTTGTGCAGCAGCGCAAAGCGATTTTCATGCGCCAGTTGCTGGGTTGGAGGCAGGGCATTTTCGGCAAGCAGCGCATAAATTTGCCGGAAACGCGCGATATAACGATTTGCGTGATCGGGCGTTGCGGAGTGATAGGCGCCCACCGCGCGCTCCCAAGTGCCGTGACGTGCTTTGTGTTGTGCCAAAAGGGAGGCGGCATAATCGGCGTTTTGTGCCGGGTCGATCATCTGCTCAAGCGAGATGAATTGATGCCCGTGCCAACGGAAATTGATCTGAAAGCAGCCCAAATCTACATTGCGACGACCTTGGGCGATGTTTTCTTGTGCGTGGCGCAATGCTTCTTCGCGCTGGCCGAACCAATTGCCTTCGCCTGCAGCATGGATCGCCCATGGCCAGGGTTTCAAGGTTCCCGAAACGCTGCGCCCGGTTTCCACCAATGCCACAGCGCGTAAAACATCCAGCGGGACGCCATGCCGACCTGCCGCAATCTGTGTTGCGGCCTCGCAAAGTTGTGCCGGGCTGCTGGCCCTCCCAAAAGTGGGCCAGAGCAGAATGCACAGGATAATCCCTATCGCGGAGACGAAACAGGCGCTTTGCACCAGTTTGCGCTGAATATGTCCCATGCTCGCTCCTGCGTATATCACGCCGTTCGGGCGCGTCTGCAGGAGTGATCAAGACTGATTCTGGTTTAGATTTGGTAAGCAGAGCGTGCGCGGCTTAATCAGGTAACCTTGGCGCGGTGATGAAATTCAGCTTTGTCCCAGCGCCGCTCCGCCATGATGGTGCAAAGAGTTTGTGCAGCTTTTTCAACATCATGTTGCGAAAGATAAAGCGGTGTGAAGCCAAAGCGCAGAATGTCAGGGGCGCGGAAATCGCCGATGACGCCTTCTGCGATAAGCGCCTGTATGATGGCGTAGCCATGTTCGTGGCGGAAACTGAGCTGGCTGCCGCGCTCGTCTGGATTGCGCGGCGACGCGAGGGCCAGTTCGGAGCACCCGGCTTCAACTATCGAGAGAAAGGCTTGCTGCAGTTGCAGCGATCTTTCGCGCAGATCATCAATATTCACGCCCTCCCAGACATCCAGCGCGGCATCGAGTGCCGCGAGTTGCAGGATCGGCGGTGTGCCCACGCGCATTCTCTCGACACCGGCACCGGGGCGGTAATCCAGATCGAAAGCGAAGGGTGCCTCATGCCCAAGCCAACCTGAAAGCGCAGGCCGCACTTGCTGCGCAAGGCGGGGCGCAACATAGATGAAGGCCGGGCCTCCGGGGCCGGAATTGAGATATTTGTAGCTGCATCCAACTGCAAAATCAGTATCGGTGCCGGCCACATTGACTGGAATTGCACCAGCAGAATGCGCCAGATCCCAGACAGTTAGCGCGCCAACTTCATGTGCTCGTGCGATCAGGCGCGCCATATCATGCTTGCGACCGGTGCGATAATCAACTTCGGTTATCATCAGCACTGCGATGGTATCGTCCAGCGCAGATTCAACCTCTTCGGGGGCAACTGTCTTTAGCTGATAGCCCGCCCCCAGAGTACGGCACAAGCCGTCAGCCATATAGAGATCGGACGGAAAATTACCTGTATCCGAAAGGATTACACGACGCTCTTCACGCAGCTCCAAAGCCGATGCAAGCGCCTGGTACACCTTGATCGAGAGCGTATCGCCCATTGTGACGCTGCCTTCAGGTGCGCCTATCAGCTTGCCCACGCGATTCCCGACGCGGGCGGGCAAATCCATCCACCCTGCCTTGTTCCAGCCTGTAATCAGCAACTTGCCCCATTCATCGGTAATCGCGTGCGAGACCCGTTCCGCGACATGGCGGGGCAAAGGGCCAAGAGAATTGCCGTCGAGATAGATGACCCCGGATGGCAGATCAAACATGGCGCGTGTGGCGGTGAAATCGGTCATGGTGTGTTCCTGCTGTTTTGAGGTATCGGTGCAGGAGAGCCTTGAAGACGTCAAGCCCGCGTTGGGGAAAATACCATCCATGTTGACTTATCTTGATTACCCGCCTGTTTGGTTGCTGGCCGCATTAGGGGTGGTCTGGAGCGAAACCCTGCTGATGCCGGATGTGCTTTCGGTTCCGGGGGGATGGATAGTCGGAACCGGTTTTGTTGTGCTGGCGATCTTGCTCTTTTTCGCGGCTGGCGTTGCTTTTTTTCGGGCACGCACAACGATTGTACCGCATCAGATGCCCCATAAGCTGATCACAAGCGGAATTTTCAGTCTGACGCGCAATCCCATTTATCTGGCTGATGTTCTGCTCTTGATCGGGATGAGCCTTCGTTGGGGGGCGGTCTTGGGTCTGTTGCTCGCGCCTGTGCTGGTCTGGGTCTTGCACAAGCGATTTATCAAGCCAGAGGAAGAGCGCCTAAGACAGGGTTTCGGGCCTGAAGCAGAGGCTTATTTCGCGCGCACCAGGCGATGGATATAGCGCTCGGTCGCGGCCATGCGTCGCAGAAGGCCCACTTGGTCCATTGCGGTTTATTGCCTGCTTGTGAAACATAGTTGCGCAGGTTAATAAACCGCGACGCCGAACTGGCCTGACCCTCGCAGGGGGCGGCCTGCCTGAATGAAAGGGGGACGACGCGTGAAAGTCGGGGCTTTACAGGAAATCAAACCAGGCGAGGCGCGTGTTGCGCTGACGCCGGATAGTGCCGCTCAAATCCAGAAATTGGGGCATGATTGCTTCATCCAGTCCGGGGCCGGGCTTGCCGCTGGGTTTAGCGATCAGCTTTATCAAGATGCTGGTGTCACTGTGGTGGCAGATGCCAAGGCGCTTTGCGAAGCCGTTGATGTGGTCATCAAGGTGCGCGAGCCCGAGATCAAAGAGATCAATCTGCTGCGCAAAGGGCAGACGCTGATTTCCTTCTTCTGGCCTGCACAGAATGCCGAGCTGCTGGAGGCCGCGAAGGGTCGCGGCGCAACCGTGATCGCAATGGATATGGTGCCGCGCATCAGTCGCGCGCAGAAGATGGATGCTCTTTCGTCCATGGCCAATATCGCGGGCTATCGCGCTGTAATCGAGGCAGGGAATAACTTTGGGCGATTCTTCACCGGGCAGGTCACGGCAGCGGGTAAAATCCCGCCGGCGCGCGTGCTGGTTGTCGGCGCCGGGGTGGCAGGTCTGGCCGCCATCGGCACCTCTGTAAGCCTTGGCGCAATCACCATGGCCTTTGATGTGCGCCCCGAAGTCTCTGAGCAGATTGAATCGATGGGCGCGGAGTTCGTCTTTCTGGAGTTCGAGGAAGCACAGGACGGGGCCGCGACAGGTGGTTACGCTGCACCTTCCAGCCCGGAATTTCGTGAGAAGCAGCTTGAGAAGTTCCGCGAGCTTGCGCCTGACGTGGACATCGTTATCACGACCGCGCTGATCCCCGGGCGCCCCGCGCCGAAGCTCTGGACCGAAGATATGGTTCAGATGATGAAGCCCGGATCCGTGATTGTGGATCTCGCTGCAGAAAAAGGCGGCAACTGCGATCTCACGGTGCCTGACGAGCGCCTTGTGACAGATAACGGTGTGACCATCATCGGCTACACTGATTTCCCCAGCCGGATGGCGGCGCAATCCTCCACGCTGTATTCCAACAATATTCGCCATATGCTGCATGACCTGACGCCGGGCAAGGATGGCGTAATCGTGCAGAACATGGAAGATGACGTGATCCGTGGCGCGACGGTTGCGCATGGTGGCGAGATAACGTTCCCACCGCCACCACCAAAGGTGAAGGCAATCGCAGCCAAGCCCAAGGAGAAGCCGAAGGAGTTGACGGCTGAGGAGAAGCGCGCGCAGGAAATCGCTGCCTTCAAGGCGCAGACCAAGACGCAGGTTGCTTTGCTGGCCGCCGGTGCAGCCTTTGTGCTGGCAGTAGGACTGGTTGCACCTGAAAGCTTCATGCGCAATTTCATCATCTTCGTGCTGGCGGTCTTTGTCGGCTTCCAGGTGATCTGGAAAGTGTCGCACTCGCTGCACACGCCGCTGATGGCGGTCACAAATGCGATTTCGTCGATCATCATCGTCGGCGCGCTGCTGCAGATCGGATCAACCTCGATGCTGATTACGTTGATGGCGGCGCTGGCGCTGCTGATGGCGGCAGTAAATATTTTCGGCGGTTTCCTGGTGACACGGCGAATGCTCGCCATGTTCCAGAAATCCTAACCGGCAGGAGGAACGAGAGATGGATTTCGGTTTCACAGTCGCGGCCTATGCGGTCGCTACAGTTCTCTTCGTGCTGTCGTTGGGCGGGCTTTCAGGGCAGGAAAGCGCCAAGCGTGCGATATGGTATGGTATCGCAGGGATGACCGTCGCCGTACTGGCGATGCTGGTTGGCCCCGGCTCCGGGCTCTGGGCGCTGACGTTGGTGCTCATCGCCCTCGGCGGTGTGGTCGGCTGGCAGCTCGCGACCCGCGTGCAGATGACGCAGATGCCCGAGCTTGTCGCCTTCATGCACTCGCTTGTGGGCCTCGCCGCCGTGCTGGTGGGCTTCAACGCGCATCTGGAGATCGGGCGCGTGGCGTCTGAATTTGCAGGCGCGGGACTTCCCTTCCCGCAGCCCGAGGGGTTGATGTCGGTCGCGGCCTATGACCTCTGGCTGGGGCTGACGAATTTCGCGGCCATCATCGGCAAGAAAACCGCGGTCGAGATCACTATCCTTCGCATCGAGTTGATGATTGGTATCTGGATCGGGGCTGTGACGTTTACTGGCTCGATCATCGCTTATGGCAAGCTCGCGGGCAAAGTGGATTCGGCGGCCAAGAAATTGCCCGGCGGGCATATGCTCAATGCTGGTGCGGCTGTGGCTTCGGTGGTTTTCGCGGGGCTCTATCTTGCGTATGCCGAGAGTGCAGGGGCTTCGATCTTCTTTCTGATCGTGCTGACGCTGCTCGCACTCTTCATCGGCTATCACCTGATCATGGGCATTGGCGGGGCGGATATGCCAGTCGTTGTATCGATGCTGAACAGCTATTCGGGCTGGGCGGCAGCGGCGATCGGCTTCTCGCTTGGCAATGAACTGCTGATCGTGGTCGGCGCGCTGGTGGGCGCTTCGGGGGCGATCCTGAGCTACATCATGTGCAAGGCGATGAACCGCAGCTTCATCAGCGTGATCCTGGGCGGTTTTGGTGGTTCGACAGGTCCGGCGATGGAAGTTGAGGGCGAGCAGGTCGCGATCAATGCCGATGGTGTAGCCACAGCACTGAACGAGGCCGACAGCGTGATTATCGTTCCGGGCTACGGGATGGCTGTGGCGCAGGCGCAGCAAAGCGTATCGGAACTGACACGCAAGTTGCGTGCAAAGGGCAAGAATGTTCGCTTCGCCATTCACCCTGTGGCGGGCCGTCTGCCGGGGCACATGAATGTGCTCTTGGCGGAAGCCAAGGTGCCCTATGATATCGTGCTCGAAATGGACGAGATCAACGAGGATTTCCCCGATACGGATGTGGTGATCGTCATCGGCTCCAACGACATCGTGAACCCGGCCGCGCAGGAAGACCCGAACTCGCCCATCGCCGGAATGCCGGTTCTGGAAGTGTGGAAAGCGAAACAGGTGTTCGTATCCAAGCGTGGACAGGGGACAGGCTATTCGGGCATCGAGAATCCGCTCTTTTATAAGGACAACACGCGGATGTTCTATGGCGACGCGAAAGCCTCGGTGGATAGTCTTTTGCCGATGATCGAGTAAGGCAAGCTATGTAACAGCAATGAAAAACCCCGGCACTCTGACCGGGGTTTTTTTAATTTCCGCTATGCTGCAGTGCTTTCTTGGGTGGCTGATAATTTAGCCGACGCGCATGAAAAATGGTGCGATCAGGCTTGCGCAGCCCAGCATGACAGCGCTGATCTCACGCGCAAGAGGTTAGCAGCGGTAATAGAGCCCCGTTTTCTTGTTCTCGCAATAGCGCGCGATGACACGTGATTTGGTGCAGGACTTGTGATATCTGGACTTCTTTTGCGCCGCAACGGCCCAGACAATCAACCCGGCCACAACGGCACTGGCAGGATCAGAGGCGCGTGCCTGGCTGGCAGAGCTGAGGGTAACACCCGCAGCGAGGGCACAAACTGTAATGGCGGTAAGCAGGCGCGATGTGAAACGAGAGGCATTAAGAGGCATTGTAATCTCCTGTTGGCAGCAAAATAGTGAACAGAAGTTACCAATTTGGGGTTGATTCTTCAACCGAATCAATCAGTGCACCCGCGGCCCTGGTATTTGCAACCTGTGCACAGACGATGTGGCAGAATTACAAGTGTGCCATCGTGTGCCGTGAGCAGGCTTTTCTTTGTAGCTGCGGATCATATTGTTGGGGTTAAGCCTCTGCTCAGGAGCCAAAAAAACAATGCCACCGATTCAAGATCACCCGATGCGCTATGCACTTGTCAATGAGCTGCATGCGCGCCCGGCCGCAAAGATCACAGCGCCGGGGGTGGCAGTATTTCTGGCCATCAAGCCCGAAAAAAACGCCTCCAAGCGAGATCGTGGAGCGGATCGGGAGCATCTGGTGGCGTTGTTGGATCGCCATGGTGCAGGGCATCCTGCGCCTGATGCCACGCATCATTCGGCTGAGCTTGGCCGCTATCATCTGAAATGGGAAAGCCATACCGAGTTTGTGACTTTTACCTCGTTTGAACAAGGACTTGCAGATCGACCATTTGATCCGGGTTCTTTCAAGGTCTTTCCTGATGCGTGGTTGGAGGCCGCGCCGGGGCGTCGGTTGACCTCGATCCTGTTTCAGATCGAGACCATGCCGGAAAACCGCGCCGAGATGGCTGAGAAGCTTGTAGACTGGTTCGTGCCGGAGAGCCTTGCCGCGTCTTATGTGATTGATGGCGCAGCCATGATCGCAAGCGACTTCCGCATTGATAATGCAGGCCATATTCGTATGGCGGTTTTCGTGAAGCCGGGAACCGGCGGGCGGCGCATCGGGCGCATTCTTCAGCGGCTGTGTGAAATCGAGACCTACAAGACGATCTCAATGCTCGGACTTTGGCGTGCGCGCGCTCTCTCACCTCAGATGACTGCGCTTGATGACGAGCTTTCGCGCCTGACCCGCGCCATGATGGAGCCAGACAGACGCTCGGAAGAAACACTTGAGGCATTGTTGCGCATCTCTTCCGAGCTTGAGCATATGATGGTTGAAAACTCTTTCCGCTTCGGCGCGACCGGGGCTTATGAGGCTCTGGTGCATCAACGCATTGAGGTGCTGCGCGAAGTTCGCTTTGAGGGGCGACAGACATTGCATGAATTCATGACGCGGCGCTACGATCCAGCCATGCGAACAGTGAAATCTGCCGAAACACGGTTGAGCAAGATGGCAGAACGCGCGATGCGTGCAGGGCAATTGTTGGGAACGCGTGTCGATGTGGAGCGCTCGGCGCAGAACCAGAGACTTCTGGAAAGCATGGACCGACGCGCGGATCTGCAATTGCGGCTGCAACGAACAGTAGAAGGGCTGTCTGTGGTTGCGATCAGTTATTACGCAGTCAATCTGGTGAGTTACATCGCCATGCCTGTAATGGAGCCGCTCGGGATTTCACGCATGGTTGCAATGGCTATCCTGGCACCAATGGTGGTGGCAGGTGTCTGGGCGGCTGTGCGCCGGATCCGGCGGCATTTCGAATAGGCTTAATCGGCTGCGCGTGCTGCCGTTCGGCGAATGGCGGCAACCACGGCCTCGGGATCAGCGTGATGCGGCATATGCCCAATCCCTTCCAGCCGCGTAAGCCGCACATTTTCGACTTCGGCTTCCAGACGCTCGGAATGATATTGCAGCCCAACGGTTTTGTCGGCCGTTCCGTGCACCACCTCAATCGGCATTGTCAGTGCCGGATAGCCGCCTGACATAGCCTCGACATGGCCGTGCAGAGTGTCGATCTGGTTTGCATTGAGCTGCAATTGCGAGACACGCAGTGTGAGATTGACGCTGAAATGATCGATATATCCATCCGGCACCGGATCGGGTGCGAAAACCCTTTCAATTGCACGCTCAACGGCAGCGCGCGGAGCGAGATGCGAGATTAGCGGCAGGATGAGATATTGCCCCAGCGATGACGCGGAAAGACGATACCAGAGCCCCAATTCGCCAGGCCAAGGATGCGAGGCAGGAGCAAGGAGTGTGAGACCGGCAACTGCATCAGGCGCGCGCAGCGCCCAAGCGAGCGCAACGGCCCCGCCATAGGAGTGACCCAGGATGATTGGATGATTTATATCGAGCATGTTGGCCGCCGCCCGCAAGATATCGGCTTGCTCAAGCGGGCTTTGCGGCCCGCCGAAATCGTCCGAGAAGCCGAAGCCCGGCCTGTCAAATGCGATAACCCGAAACTCATCGGCCATGCGGTCCATGAGATCAAAACTGAAGTCGCGAGCATTTCCATTTGCGCCGTGGATCATGACCAGATCAGGCCCCTGTCCGCGCACGATGGCATGAATGCGGCCCTGATCGAGTTCTATGAATCCCCCCTCGGGCAGGGTCTCGGCGCTTGCCATGCGGCTCTCCGGCAATGCGGCGCAGGCCGCAAGGATCGCGGCAGACAGGACAAGCCCTGCGGGTTTACTGGCCGATCTGTTGAAGGTCATATGGTGTGGTCTGGTAGATCTCGTTTATCCAGTTTCCATATAGGAGATGCGCGTGGCTTCGCCAGCGGTTGAGCGGCGTTTTCGCGGGATCGTCATCGGGGTAGTAGTTGAGCGGCACATTGATCGGTTTGCCCGCTTCGATATCGCGGTCATATTCTTCCTTCAGTGTCGTGCTGTCATACTCGAAGTGATTGAAGATCATCAGGGCACGATGCGCCGGGTCTTCCACAAGGCAGGGGCCAACCGTCTCGGAAGCTATCAGGGTTCGCAGCCCTGCTATTGAATCGATGTCGGGCTGGCGCATCTCGGTCCAGCGGCTGACTGGGATCAATAGGTCATCAGAAAAGCCGCGCAGATAGGGGGAGGCAGGAGCGCAATTGCGATGGCGGAAACAGCCGAAAGCCTTGGCAGACAGCAGATGCTTGGGAATCCCATAGAAATGCCAGAGCATCGCCATCCCGCCCCAGCACACGCCGAAAGTATTATGGACATGGGTTTGTGTCCAATTGAATACCTCGGTCAACTCATCCCAATAGGTGACGTTCTCGTAGTCCAGATGCTCGATCGGCGCTCCGGTGATGATAAGCCCATCGAACCGTTCATTCTTCATCTCCGAGAACGGGCGGTAGAATTCGGCCATATGTTCGGCAGCGGTGTTCTTGGTTTCGTGCTCGGACATACGGATCAGCGAGAATTCGATCTGCAGGGGTGTTGCGCCGATCAACCGGGCGAATTGCGTCTCTGTCTGGATTTTCTTCGGCATGAGGTTGAGCAACCCGATCCGCAGCGGCCGGATATCCTGCCTCGCGGCGCGGACATCTTCCATGACCATGACGCCTTCGCGCTCGAGTACCTGATATGCGGGCAGGTTGGCGGGTAGGGTGATCGGCATGTCAGATCCTCATTTTGGCAGACGGCCTGCGATCAGGTCGTTGAAATCACCGGCATTGCGGATTTGTGCGACCTCCTCGGCGCTGATGCGTAACCCCCAGTTGCGCGCCATCGCAGCATAGCGGGGCGCACGATGGGCCAACGCGCGTGCATATGTCCAGCGCACGAATGCGTCGGGGTCTATCTTTGCTTCGCTGGCGCCGGTTTCGCGCTGATATTCGGCCCAAGCGGATGCGAGAAACTCGGGCTGATAATACATGGGCTTGGGTGCGCGATCAAAACGGCGGATCAATTCGGCGGTATGCGCCTCAGATCCCTCGATCCAGATCGGCAGCACATGGGCGGCGAGCAGGGTCATCAGCGGGTCATCGGGGTTTTCAGGATCGATCACCTCGCAGATGGACCCGCCGGTGTCGCAGACAAAATTGGCATAGCCATAGAGTGCCTCGGCGCGGGCAATAAAATGCGGTGTGTCCGAGAGCGCTGCGATCTCCGCCGCGCGATGCTGTTCTTGCCGTTGCATGTATTCCGCAAAAGGTAATCCGCCTTTCGCCGGATCCCCGGGCTTGCCCAGATAGGTCGAGAGCGGGGCGAGATTATCGAAGGTAATGTTCGAACTGATATAGACCGAATCAGTGAGGAGTAATTCCCGCAGAAGCGGAACTTTCATGGCCTCACGCTTGAAATTATCGGCAATTAATTCGCCCATGTAGCGCGTGCCGATACGGTAATCGATCGAGTAATGAAACCAGTCGCCATGATCGCGCAGGAGATTGGCCAGATGGGTTTTTCCCAATCCCGACATGCCGAAGAGCATGACATGCTTGCGGGGGGCCATTAGCCAGTCAGCGGCAGTGGGATAGAGCATTGGCGGATCCTGCTGGTTTTGTCGGGCATGGGTTAGCCAGAGGCTGTGCAATCGTCAATGCCGCATGAAAAGACCCCGCCAGTTGTTCTGACGGGGCCGATCCTACTCGAAATACTCTTTACTTAAAAACGGTAGCCGATACGGATGCCACCGCCGATGGCGGAATTACCGCCAAACCTGCTGCCGATATTCGTTGTTGCACTTCCGATGCGGCTGTACTGCAGACCCGCGCTGACGGTCATTGCATCCATGGTGTAGGATACACCCAGCCCAATTGAGTTGCGCTTGCCCGTTGGGCCGAGGTTACTGGTTGGGTTGCCATTGCCTGTGTCATGCGACAGAGAGAGCGAGCCTGCCCAGTTCTCTGTGAAACGCCGCCCGATACCCAGCGTGTAGGTGACTGAATTCTTCTGATAGGCGACCAGCGGCGGGGTTGCCGGATTGGTCTGATAGACTGGCGGCTCGATGCTGAAATCCTTCCAGTTGACCCAGCGAACAGAGCCAAACAGCAATGTGCCTTCCGCAACACCTGTCTGGAACTCAAGATTTACCGATTGCGGGATTGTCGTGTTGAACGTGGTATTGAACGGTGCAAATACCCCCGGCGCGACTTGGACTTCTTCCAGAGAGTTGAAGCCATGCTTGATCTTTGAGTTATAAGTCAAGGCAACGCGCAAAGCGATTTCGGGCATATCATAGGCGACACCGACAAGATATCCGAAAGCCTGATCGGTATTGGTGGACATGCGATATCCGGGCAGCGATACGCGGCCCGACGTCCAGGATGAGCGAAGCCCGGCATGCGCGCTGAAACCGCCATCAAACTTGTAACGCATCACCCCAGTAAGGGTTGTGTTGTCGATTTTGCCAGACGCGCCACCGAGCGGAGAGCCAAGCGGATACAGTGTATCAGCGCCAAAGGGTTGATCGAGGATCAGCGCGAAGGACAGGTTTTCATTGATATCGGTCTTCAATGCCAATGATCCGGTTGTAAAGCTGCGCGCAATATTGCCGCTGGCGGGACCGCCGGCAGCAAAAAGCTCACCGGTGACGCGCGGGCGGGCATGGGTAATGCCGAACTCGATATAATTACCGCGCTCGAACAGAATCGCCATGGATTGCGGGTTGCGTTCGATGCCACCAGCAAGAACTGGTGTGGCTGTCAGGGCGACAAGGCCGGCAATGAGTGGTGTGCGCACGGAAAACTCCTCCCTCTTTCCGTCATTTCCCGATACGGGAACCGAAGATGGTATGCTGATGATAGAATAACGGGCAGCTTGCGTAAAAGCTAAAGCTTTACTTTGCGTAATCGTTGTCTGGTTGCAGTGCTGTGTGACGAATTCGCAACAAGGCTTCAGCGGTCGTCAGGGCGGATTCGGGTGATGCCGACTGCTCCGCCGCGGGCGAGGTCGGGATCAAGTGTCATCGGGATGTATTCACCCCGCCGCCAGAGATCACCCAAATCGTCATAGTGGCGCGACAAGGGGTGACCTGACTGACCTGTGGACAGGATAAAGACAGAACTTTCAGGGTCTGCAAAATCATACACACCACGATAGACAGCGCCGTGGACATTGGCAAACGGGTCTGGCTCTCGTCCGGAGGTGCGCGCGCGCATCAAAGTATGATCGCCGCCAGAAGTGGACTGCCGGATATTCACGAAATGACGCAAGAGTGGAACATTGCCCAGAACCGAGTGTTCATGTGCTGCAAAATGCGCATCTCCCCAACGCCAGCTTTCCACGTTCTCGCCATAGCGCTCAGTAAGGCGCAAAAGCGCCTCATCAAGCGCAACAATGGCGATCTCGTTGCATGTTTCGGTCACTGAGGATTGCACGATATTGCACCACTCCGAGGCACCGTCGGAATCGCGGAATACGCGCTCGATAAAGACTGGTTCGACATGCGTGAAAGCTTCAGCGAGCGGTCCCAGTTCATCCTGAATGAGCCGGCGTTGCAGATGGCGCATCCAGGACGCATAAATCAGCGGTTCCGGGAGGTGCTCGTTCATCTCGCCGTTCCAATCTGCGAGCAGCCGCAAGGCGCGCTGGCGCAGATGGGCGCGGGTACCCACTGGCGCAGCTTCGCCTGAAAACCACAGATCGGCTGCGACCAATGGCAATAGCAGCCGTGCGGCCGGGCTTACAGTATCGAGCTGAGCTTCGATGAAACTGTCACGGGTATGAACGTTGCGCTGGCGCATAAGATGCAGGAAACGCTCGACCCTTTGTGTGTCGCCCCAGTCAAAACTCACATGCAGAGGGAAGGGGCGATCGAGCAACTTGTTATTGGTATTCCCCAAAAGCCCGGTTTCCGGGTCAAGGAAACGCGGATTGGCTGAATAGGGCAAAGTCCCGCGCCAGCGGTTCTGGGAGCGCCATCCGGGGGCAGGCATCCGCCCCATGGTTTCATGCGCGACATCCCGACGTGGCATCCGTCCTATCATTTGCAGCGCGATCCGATCCTGAGTGGCAAGCATCAGATTTTGCGACGGGGCAATGAAAAGCTCACCGGCTTCTATTGCCTCTTCGATGGTCTGTGCCCGCATCAGACGCATCGCAGCAGTCAGGGTGGTGTCCTTCGGATCAAGCGCAGTCCAGCCAAGGCTAGCAACATGCCCCGGTGGAGTTACCGTGTTCAGATCAAAAAGTGCGCCTGACAGCACTGGGCCGTTTTCAGACCAGCGCAGTGTCAGCGTAACTGGGTCTTCGTCGCGGACACGAATGATAGAGCCACGCGTTTCGAACTCGGCCCACCCATCCGGTGTCCGGTATTGGAGTGGATTATCCGGGTTTAGCTCCTCAATGAAGATATCGCTATCGTCTAGATAGGACGATGTAACACCCCATCCCAATGCCTCTGACCGTCCCAACAGGATGGCCGGAATGCCGGGAATCGTTGCCCCGATAACCCCGCCAGAGGACAGCTCCAAGCGCGCAAGATACATCAGCGATGGCGCGCTCAAGCCAAGATGCGGGTCATTCGCCAGCAGCGATCCATCCGAGGCGGCTCGTGAGGGAGTAGCTGCAAAACTATTGGATGCCCCTGCCAGCCCAAGTGGACTTATTGGCGAAAGGGGGTCATCCAAGTATGTAAATTGCGTGCTGGGTGAAATTTGCGGAAAAAGGCTGGCGTAATCTGGAACAGCGGCAAGCCCTGACCCCGGAGCATCGGGCATCAAATCGCGCAAACGCTCGGGGTTGACGAGTAGTGAGGATCGCGCGCGCAAGACTTCCCGCGCAATGTGGCTGTTCAACTGCACCGCCTTGAGCTTGAGGATTGCAAGCGAATCCGCAGGTTGCCATAGCGGCATCTCGGCAGTGAACATGAAGAATTCTGGTGCCCCGCGCCCGCGCGCGCGCTCGTTGCTGAGGCGAAGCCAAGCATTCACCCCATCTGAATAGGCGCGCAGTGCCGCGCGTGTCTGATCATCCTGTGCATCGAGAGAACTGCGGGCGAGGCCATAGATATCGAGCCTGCGCATCAATTCATCTGTGCGCAGTGTGCGTGGACCGAACATCTCCGAGAGCCTGCCCTGGGCTGTGCGTCTGAGCATTTGCATTTGCCACATGCGGTCTTGCGCATGGGCAAAACCGAGCCCGAAGAAGACATCGTCATCGGTATCAGCGAAAATATGTGGTACGTTATGCGTGTTGCGCACGATCTCTATATCGCCGGAGACACCGGGCAGTGAGAAATCTTCGTTGTAATTTGGCAATGATCGCGCAAGGAAAAAATACAAGCCCACAGCCGTCAGGGCCGCAAGCGCGGCCAGCGCGCCAAAAATCCTCAGTAGCCAGCGAAACAGGGTAAACATGAGCACAGGGGGCTTTTTGTTGACGGTCCGGATGGCGCTGATAGGTATTGGTCTGGCGCGCAAAGCGCAATCACAAGAATTCGCGAGGGAAGGTAATGGCGAGAGTAGCGTTTCTGGGACTTGGCGTCATGGGGGCGCCGATGGCAGGGCATCTTGCGCGCGCGGGGCATGACGTGACTGTTTATAATCGGACTGCGGCAAAAGCCGAAGCTTGGGTGAAGGCAAATGGCGGGCAGGCCGCCGCAACACCATTTGCCGCGGCAGAGGGTGCAGAATTCGTGATGGCCTGTGTTGGCAATGATGATGATCTGCGCGCAATCTGCACCGGAGCAGAGGGCGCTTTTTCGGCCATGAATGCGGGCACTGTGTTTGTTGATCACACCACAGTCTCGGCGCAGGTGACCCGTGAGCTTTATGCGAAAGCGAAGGAGCGGGGCGTTGGCTTTGTTGATGCACCAGTATCTGGCGGGCAGGCAGGAGCGGAAAATGGTGCGCTTTCTATCATGTGCGGCGGCGATGAGGATGATTACGGCCGGGCTGAGCCCGTCATGGCCGCCTATGCGCGTATATCAAAACGCATGGGTGAAACCGGGGCCGGACAGATCACGAAGATGATGAATCAGATTTGTATCGCAGGCGTGTTGCAAGGTCTGGCCGAGGCACTGCATTTTGGAGAGAAGTCCGGCATGGACGGGCGCGCAGTTGTTGAGGTGATCAGCCAAGGCGCGGCAGGATCATGGCAGATGGCCAATCGGCATGGCACGATGCTGGATGGTGAGTTCAATCACGGCTTCGCTGTCGACTGGATGCGCAAGGATCTGGGTATTTGCCTGTCTGCCGCCGATGAGGTCGGTGCATCGCTTCCGCTCACAGCACTGATTGATCAATTCTACAAGGACGTGCAGTCCATGGGGGGCGGACGTTGGGATACTTCTGCACTCATCGAGCGTCTGCGCAGATTTGGAGGTGCGTGATGCTATATGCTCTGGATGGACAGCGGCCAAAGCTGCCGGAGAATGGTGATTACTGGATCGCGCCGGGCGCGCATGTCATCGGAGATGTGCGTATCGCTGACGGCGTTTCGATCTGGTTCAACTGCACATTGCGTGGTGATAACGAACCACTCGATATCGGTTCAGGCACAAATATTCAGGAAAACTGCGTGCTGCATACCGATATGGGCTTCCCGCTGCGAATTGGCGCGAACTGCACCATCGGGCACAAGGCGATGTTACATGGATGCACGATTGGTGACGGCTCGCTGATTGGAATGGGCGCGACTGTTCTCAATGGTGCAGCCATCGGTGAAGGTTGCCTGATCGGAGCGGGTGCCCTCGTTACAGAAGGCAAGGTAATCCCGGCGGGCTCGCTCGTCATGGGCGCACCGGGCAGGGTTGTGCGTGAACTGGATGCGGCGGCGCGCGAAGCGCTTCTGGCATCGGCGGAGAACTACCGCAACAATATGCGCCGCTTCCGCGATGGGCTCGTGAGTGTTGAGTAGGCGCTGAGCCTTGCAAAAGCACGTTGCCTAGCGAACGCCGATCCCCATCTGCATCAATGCGCGCCGTACCGGGCTTGCGGAATAAAGCATGTCCAATACCCGCGCGCGCGCATCCCGCAGGGGCTGGGCACTGATCATTGACGCGCGATTGAGCACCCCGACGCCTGCGACACGCATCGCGACATCGGGGTATCGTCTGCGTTCATAGGCAGCCAGCATTTGCCGGCTGCCAAGCGGGTGAGTCGCAGTCAGCTCCAGCAGCGCCGTCAAATCGGCGAGCGACATATTGAGCCCCTGAGCCCCGATTGGCGGCACCACATGCGCCGCTTCGGCCATCAAGGCAGTACGCTCACCATAGAGCCGCTCGGCAATCTGGCTGATGATTGGCCAGATGGTGCGCCGGGAAACCAGTTTGAGCGGTCCGAGCAAACCGCAGGAGCGGATATTCATCTCGGCTTCGAAAGCCTCCACCGGCAATTCGAGCAATCGTTTTGCTTCTTGGCCTCTCTCCATCCAGACAATTGCAGAGCAGGGTTGTCCGTCGCGATCTGGCAAGGGCACAAAAGTGAATGGACCACCGGAGCGATGGATCTCGGTCGAGACATTGTCGTGCGGCACCGGATGTGACACGGCGAAGGCGAGAGCCTTTTGGCCGAACCGCGTCGTGCGCACGCCAATACCCAATGCCTCGCGCATCGGAGAATTTCTTCCGTCGGCAGCAATCAGAAGCGTCGCCTCGACCTGTGTTCCATCTGACAAACCGATTATCGCGGCTGTCTCGCGTGTGGTTAGTCGAGTTGTGCCAATCCCCGGCCGAAAAGTGACATTGCGCAAATCGGAGAGCCGTGCAGCGCATTCGCGCTTCAATAGCCAGTTAGGCAGGTTCCAGCCGAACGGCTTTTCCGAGATATCGGACGCATCGAAATCATGGCTGACGCGTGGCTCTGGAGTCTCGCCGCCTGCATCAACGATTCGCATGACCTGCAAGGGCATTGCATAAGGCTCAAAACGTTCCCACAGCCCTGCTTTTTCCAAAACCGAAATGGAGGGTTGAAGAAATGCTGTGCTGCGCAAATCCGACCCGGACGCAGCCTCGTCAATAATCGGAGGAGCCGGATCTACGCAGAGCACATTAAAGCCCTGTGTTCCGAACGCGGCAGCAGCGGTCATCCCTGCAATGCCGCCGCCTGAAATCACGATGTCAAATTTGTCGCGCATATTCTTTGAACCTTCCCTACATGCGCAGACTGTAGCGCCACTCGTAGCCGACGCAATGCGGCAAGGTGTTGCTCCTGGATCGGCATGATCCCTGAATCTGTTGAGGAAAACTGCTCCAAAAATGGGGTAATATAATACCTAAATTATAAGTCATTGTAATAAAACGTTTAAAGCAAAAAGACACTGCTTGACCTGAAGCTGTATTTGGTTAGAACACCCGCATTCCGAATGGGCAATCCCATGCGGTCTTGATTTCGCTTTCAAGGGTCATGATATGAAAACCTACTCTCTAAAAGCAGGAGAGATCGACAAGAAATGGATTCTGATCGATGCGGAAGGCATCGTTCTGGGCCGTCTCGCATCGATCATCGCCATGCGCCTGCGCGGCAAGCACAAGGCGTCCTTCACCCCCCATATGGACATGGGTGACAATGTCATCGTCATCAATGCCGATAAGGTGCAGCTGACGGGCAACAAGCGCAACAAGCCCAATTACTGGCATACCGGCTATCCCGGCGGCATCAAGTCGCGGACCACGGGTCAGATCCTCGAAGGCAAGTTCCCCGAGCGAGTTGTGATGCAGGCGGTCAAGCGCATGTTGCCGGGTGGGCCGCTCTCGCGCCAGCAGATGACTCATCTGCGCGTGTATGCAGGGGCCGAGCATCCGCATGAAGCACAGCAGCCCGAAGTGCTGGATGTGCGCGCGATGAACAAGAAAAACACGCGGAGTGCATGAGCATGGCTGAAGATCTCAAAACCCTCGACGATCTGAAATCGGTTGTAACCCCAGCGGCCGAAGAAGCTCCGGCGCGCGAGCCAGTTCGCGACGAACTCGGCCGCGCCTACGCGACTGGCAAGCGCAAGGACGCCGTTGCCCGCGTCTGGATCAAGCCGGGGTCCGGCAAGGTCCTGATCCGCGACCACAAGGGCGAATATATTGACTACACCAAATATTTCGCACGCCCGGTGCTGCAGATGATCCTGCGCCAGCCTTTTCAGGTGGCAGGTGTTGTCGATCAGTTCGACGTGATGGCGACTGTCAAAGGTGGTGGTCTTTCAGGGCAGGCAGGTGCCGTGAAGCACGGTATCTCGAAAGCCTTGCAGCTTTACGATCCCAGCCTGCGCGGAGCGCTGAAAGCCGCCGGTTTCCTGACCCGCGACAGCCGGGTGGTCGAGCGCAAGAAATACGGTAAGGCAAAAGCCCGCCGCAGCTTCCAGTTCTCGAAGCGTTAATTCGCTTCATTCGAGAGATAGCCGCCCGCAGCATTGTTGCGGGCGGTTTTTTATGCGTTGAGCGTTAGGGTATGGGGGCTGCGCTTGGTGCGGGCAGGGCCTTGGCTTCATCCGGCATCTGCTCGGGCAGATCGATCGTCATTGTGCCTTCATCCGGATAAATCGTGATTTTTGCCTTGGGCGACAAGGTGGCGAGAATTTCGTTGATCTCGCGTTGCGCCCGCTCGATTGTCTCGCGCTGCGTCTCACGCTTGATCTCGGCCGCGCTGGCTTTGTTGCCGAACAAGAATTTGAACATCACACATCCCCTTCATGATTGCGCTGATGGTCTATACGAGGGGCAAACAACGGAAAAGACACTGTTCCGGCGTTTGCGCCATCACGTCGCGCCTCAGATGAAATTGGGGGCAGTGCGTGTATGGCCCGTCACAAATGCGCGGCGATTCAGGATCGGACCGAGATAACGTTGCGCGACAGGATGTTCCGGAGCGAGCCCTGCATGCCGAATCAGCAGCGCCGTGATTGCCGCTTCGGCTGCGCGCGTTCCGCCATCGACGATCTTGAGTGCTATCCCCAGCCGCGCCTCGGGCAGGATCGCAACAAACACCGCCTCCGCACCGGTCTTGATCGCTGCTTTCCCCTTGAGGGCACGCATCAGATCCGTGCAGGCGCGTGTTTCGCCCGCCACAAGCTCTGGATACAGCATCATGGCCTCACGCAATGCAACCATTGCGCGTGCGCGTGATGTGCCGTCATCCGTGGCTGTCGAAAAGCGTGCCATCGCAGTTGCAAGCGCTGAAAGTTCTGTTGCGAAATTGGGCGCCGAACAGCCATCGATTCCGAAACCCGGCGAAGCCATGCCTGTCACTTCCTCAAATGCCGTGCGAACGCTTTTCTGGACGGGATGAGAAGGGTCCACATACTCTGCATCACCGCGCAGATGGCGGTTGAGCATCAGGAAACCTGCGTGTTTACCCGAGCAGTTATTGTGTAACTGACAAGGTTTCTTACCTGCAAGGATCAGCCGGTCGCGCTCGGGGATGTCCTGCGGATCCTGACAGCCGCAACGCAGATCATGCTCGCTCAGGCCCATGTCGTTCAGCCAGCGCGCGACTCGTTCGACATGGATGGCCGCGCCTTGATGTGAGGCACAGGCCAGCGCCAGATGCTCAGGAGCCAGGCCATGGCCAGCGCCGCTTTCGAGAAGCGGCAATGCCTGAACCATCTTGCAACTTGAGCGTGGATAGATCAGCGCATCGGGGCGGCCCCAGTTTTCGACAATCTCGCCTGTGTCGCGTATCACGACCGCATGCCCCCGATGCAGGCTTTCGAGGATCTCGCCGCGCCAGAGTTCGATCAGGGGCACAGCACCAGTGTCGATGCTCTCGGATTTCGGCATTTTGTCGCTCATCTTGCTTTCTCGGTCCCCGCCTCACTCACGCCTGCGCGATTTCATGTCAAGAGGGCTTTGAATTTCCAGTAGCTTGGCGGTAAGACACTGCATGGAATGCCCGAAGACCTGCGCGGAAAAGGGGCTGTATCAATCGGAGGCGAGGCACATGGCGTTAAATCAGCGGAGCGGAGCGACAATGACGGTCGCGGCAGCGATCTTTGCAGCAGGAAGCATAGGTCCAGCACATGCACAGGAATCCACCAATAGAGTGGCCGCCGAAACCGACTGGAGCGTATTCGTCGAGGAAAGCCCTAAGGAATGCTGGGCGGTTTCAGCACCACGCGAGACTGTGAATACGCGCGGCGGTCAGCCCGTTCAGGTGCGGCGCGGTGATATTTTGCTCTTTGCAACCTTCCGTCCGGGCAGTAGCACCCCCGAGATTTCCTTCACGGGCGGTTATCCTTTCGCGCCAGATTCGACAGTGGGCGTTACGATCGGCAGCAATGAATTCCAGCTATTTGTAGATGGACAATGGGCTTGGGCAGGCTCTCCGGAAGAGGATCAACGTTTACTTGCAGCGATGCGCGCTGGCGCAGAAGCCGTGCTGACAGCTAGTTCGACCCGTGGCACAAATACGCGCGACACGTTCTCACTCTTTGGTTTCACGGCCGCCTCCGAGGAAGCACAGCGCCAATGCGCTGATTGATCCCGCTCAAGGCGCAGAGATTGCCTGACCGCCCGGGCTGTAAATGCCGGGCGGTAATGCTATATCTACGCTGGACGTTTGTTTTATGGAAGCGAGCATTATGATGGATGCCCCGATCACGCAGGATGTGCTGACCCTTCCGCGGAAATTGCCCGAAGAGGGCAAGCGCAACCTTGTGGGCTTAACCCGGGCGCAGCTGGCCGAGGCACTGATTGCTATGGGCACGCCTGAACGTCAGGCGAAGATGCGCGTGGGCCAGATCTGGCAGTGGATCTATCATTGGGGCGTGCAGGATTTCGCGGCCATGACCAATCTCGCCAAGGGCTACCGGGCGGAGCTTGACCAGCATTTCGAGATTGCCCGGCCCGAGATCGTCAATCGACAAATCTCTGCGGATGGCACGCGCAAATACCTGCTGCGCATCAAGGGCGGGCATGAGGTTGAGGCAGTCTACATTCCCGAGGAAAGCCGCGGGACGCTTTGCATTTCCAGTCAGGTTGGCTGCACGCTGACCTGTTCTTTCTGCCATACCGGGACACAGAAACTGGTGCGCAATCTGACAGCTTCCGAAATCGTGGGCCAGGTGCTTGTTGCGCGCGATGATCTGGGAGAATGGCCCCAACCCGGCGCCCCCAAGGATGAAACACGGCTGGTGAGCAACGTGGTGCTAATGGGCATGGGCGAGCCGCTCTATAATTTTGAAAACGTGCGCGATGCGATGAAGGTGGTGATGGATGGCGAGGGGTTGTCGATCTCGCGCCGCAGGATAACGCTCTCTACTTCGGGCGTGGTGCCGGAAATCGCGCGCACTGCAACCGAGATCGGCTGCCTCTTGGCCGTGTCGTTCCATGCCACTACGGATGAGATACGCGACAAGCTTGTGCCGATCAACAAGCGCTGGAATATCAGGGCTTTGCTGGATGCTTTGCGCGAATACCCAAGGTTGTCAAATTCCGAGCGGATAACGTTTGAATATGTGATGCTCAAGGACGTGAATGACAGCGACGCGGATGCGCGGCGGCTGGTAAAGCTGATCGCTGGCATCCCGGCCAAGATCAATCTCATTCCCTTCAATGAATGGCCCGGTGCGCCTTATGAGCGGTCCGACTGGGCGCGGATCGAGGCGTTTGCCGATATCGTTCACAAGGCAGGTTATGCCTCTCCCATCCGTACCCCGCGCGGCGAAGATATCATGGCGGCCTGCGGGCAGTTGAAATCTGCGACCGAACGCGGTCGTGCAAGCCGGGCAGAAATCGCAGCGCAGGCGGGACTCTAGTCGATGCCGCTTGTGGTGTTGATCATTGTTGGTGCGCTGGCAGGGGTTGTCGCCACACGTCTGATGCGGACGGAGACGGATCTGCCGACAGCGATGATCATTGGTGTTCTGGGCGCTGTTGTAGGCGGGATGGGATTTCGTTTTCTGATGACATCGGCCTCCTGGATCGGGGCATTTGTGATCGCACTCTTGGGTTCGCTGCTTCTGTTATGGGTCTGGCAGCACTATCAGGGGCGGCGCTAGCGCAGGCGTGATGGGCCAAAGCGGGCGGAGTATTTGAGTATTTTTTGCAAGATAAAGACGGCTTTTGTGCCGCGCTTGCAGCAGATCAGTTGCGCTTCGGGCGGCTCTTGTAAACCGGCAGGCACCAGCCAAAATGCAACGAGCCTGCACGCAGCGCAAAAGTTGTGAGCGCGCAGGTCAGGAGTGCTGCAAGCGTGCCAAGACCGAGCGCCACAATGATAACGGCCCCAAGCGCGCCCGTGAAGGCCGCAGTGGCGTAGAGTTCGCCTTTTTTGAGCACAAGCGGCACTTCATTGCAGACCACATCGCGCATCAAGCCGCCGAATGTGCCTGTTGCAATCCCCATGATGATCACGATCGGGGCGCTCTGGCCCATGCCCATTGCCACGCCAACCCCGGCTGGCACCGCAACAGCCAGCGCGGCGGCATCGCACCATTCCAGCACCCGCAGGCGCGACTCGAAGAGATGCGCGGTGAAGAAGACGAGGATTGCAGCGATACAGGCCGAGAGGATCATGCCGGGATCGGAGACCCAGAAAACTGCGTCGCGATTGAGGATCACATCGCGCAGCGTGCCGCCACCGACCGCCGTGAGGCAGGCGAGGAAGAGAAAGCCCACGATATCGAGCTGCGCCCGGCTGGCAGCGAGGGCGCCGGTCAGGGCAAAGATGAAGACGGCGGTGTAATCCAGCCCCTGGATCAGGCTCATGGTGCCCCCTTGAAAGGGGCCATGCCCGCGCGCGCCAGCGCATCTGCACGCTCGTTTTCGGGATGGCCCGCATGACCCTTGACCCATTCCCAGCGCACCTGATGGCGCGCCTGCGCTGTATCGAGGCGCTGCCAGAGCTCGGCATTCTTGACCGGCTTGCGATCGGCTGTGCGCCAGCCATTGCGTTTCCAGCCATGAATCCAGTTTGTCACACCGTTCTTCACATAGGCGCTATCCGTGACGATGGTGATCTCGCTGGGCTGGCGCAGGGTTTCGAGTGCTGTGATCGCGGCCATCAGTTCCATGCGGTTATTGGTCGTGTCAGCCTCGCCACCTGATAGCTCGCGTTCCTTTACGACTTCGCCCGCGCGCATCGCCTGCATCAGCACCCCCCAGCCACCTGGGCCGGGGTTGCCGGAACAGGCGCCATCAGTATAGGCCACAAGCTCGGTCATGACAGTGCCTCGAAACCGTTCAGCGCCTGAATCCGTGCAAGCCATTCATTTATGGCAGGAAAGCGGGCCATATCGAAACCGCCCCTGTCACCAGCGCTGTGAGTATAGGCAAAGAGGCAGATATCAGCGAGGCTCACGGTGTCACCCACCAGCCAATCATGCGCGCCAAGTCGGGCTTCCATGATCGCCATCAGCGCATGGCCGCGCTCCAGCAACTCGTCCATGCGCGCGGGCGTGGCCTCGTGACTGCGATGGGGGTAGCAGCGCAAAGCGGCGCGCACGGCGATTACACCTTCATGCTGGTTCTGCTCCCAGAACATCCATGACAGTATCTGCGCGCGCGCGACCGTGTCTTGCGGCATAAAGAGGCTGCCTTCGCCCAGATAGCACAGGATCGCATTCGACTCGGCCAGCGCAGTCCCGTCCTCGAGCACCAGCACAGGTGCCTTGCCAAAAGGCAGACGACCCTCTGCCTTGGCCTGTGCGAGCGGCTCGGTTCCATATTCGATATCTATGCAGGGCACCGCGCGGCCCAAGAGCGCAAGCAGGAGCCTTACCTTGTAGCTATTGCCCGAAGAGGGCATGGAATAGAGGATCATCGCGCGCGCGCCGGACTGAGTTGCGCCTCTCTAGCCCAAGGCCAGCCCCAGCGCCAGACAGAGCACGACCCCGGCGGTCAGGATCAGGCGCAACTGCATCCACCAGTCTGGCGCGAGTCGCAGGCGGCTGAAATGCCAGTCGATCAGCAGCAGCCCGAGAAAGCCCGTGATCAGTGCGTAGAGCGCGAATGCTGCCCCGCCGCCCACGAAGAAGAAAGCCCAGAGCGCCGGGACGACAGAGAGTGCATAGCCCGACCATTGCGCCTCGGCCCCGCGCGCGGCGAAGCCCCAGAGCACGCCGGACATGAAGCACAGAATCACTGTGCCATAGGCGATTAGCACGAACGGCCCGATGAAGCGCGGGCCGATCAGGTCGAGCGTGAGTTGTGCGAGCGCGGGCGACAGGAGCGTGGCCACCCCCCAGAGGAATGGCAGTATCCCCGCAAGCCCGAGATAAAGCGCAGGGCGCGGGATCATACAGGCTCCCGCAAGACGCGCGGCACCTTGAATTCGACACGCTCTTTCGCGGTTTCAACCAATTCGACGGTCACATCAAAGCGCTTGCGGAAGGCGTCAATCACCTCATTGACCAGTTCTTCAGGTGCCGATGCCCCGGCCGTTATGCCGATATGGCGCACGCCTTCAAGCGCCCGCCAGTCGATATCCGTGCTGCGCTGGACAAGTTGGGCATAATTACAGCCCTTTGCGCGCCCGACTTCGACAAGGCGCTGCGAGTTCGAAGAATTGGGCGCGCCGATCACGAGCAATGCCTCGACCTTCGGCGCGATGGCCTTGACGGCCTCCTGCCGGTTGGTGGTGGCGTAGCAGATATCTTCCTTGTGCGGCCCCACGATCGCCGGAAAACGCGCCTTGAGAGCCGCCACGATCTCGGCAGTGTCATCGACCGAGAGCGTGGTCTGGGTGATGAAGGCCAGCCGTTCAGGGTCACGCACCTTAAGCGTTGCCACATCCGCAGGTGTCTCGACCAGCAGCACTTCGCCGGGGGGGAGCTGGCCCATCGTGCCCACGGTCTCGGGGTGGCCCGCATGGCCGATCATGACCATCTGCAAGCCATTCGCGTTATGGCGCTCGGCCTCGATATGCACTTTGCTCACCAGCGGGCAGGTGGCATCAACATAGAGCATCTGCCGCGCTTCGGCCTCTGCGGGTACGGATTTGGGTACGCCATGAGCCGAAAAGATCACCGGGCGGTCGGGCGGGCAGTCATCGAGTTCCTCGACAAAGACCGCGCCTTTCGCGCGCAGCCCGTCCACGACATATTTGTTATGCACGATCTCATGGCGCACATAGACTGGCGCGCCCCATTTTTCGAGTGCCATCTCGACGATCTTGATGGCACGATCGACCCCTGCGCAGAACCCGCGCGGGGCAGCGAGATAGAGCATGAGCGGCGTCTTTGCGGACATGGGCGGTCCTTTCAGTCTCACTGCTCCAGACCTAACCCTTGCAGCCTTGGGCGTCCAGCGCTTTGGCAGGAGTGCTCAGCCGATACGGTAATTCGGGCTTTCGCGGGTGATCTGGACATCATGCACATGGCTTTCGCGCAGCCCTGCATTGGTGATGCGGACGAATTTGCAGTTGGCGCGCATCTCGGCCACCGTGGCATTGCCCGTGTAGCCCATCGCTGCACGCAAGCCGCCGACAAGTTGATAGATCACAGTACCCGCAGAACCTTTATAGGGAACTTGTCCCTCAATCCCCTCGGGCACCAGCTTGTCAGAGGCCGCGTCCTTCTGGAAATAGCGATCCGCCGATCCGCGCGCCATGGCACCCAGGGAGCCCATGCCGCGATAGCTTTTGTAGCTTCGGCCTTGATAGAGGATCACTTCGCCCGGCGCTTCATCTGTGCCTGCAATGGCGCTGCCTACCATTGCACAGGAGGCACCAGCCGCGATGGCCTTGGCAAAATCGCCAGAGAGCTTGATCCCGCCATCGGCGATAACGGGAACATCGCCCGCGGCGCCTGCGCAATCCATGATAGCGGTCAGTTGCGGCATGCCCACACCGGCGACAACCCGCGTGGTACAGATCGAGCCCGGCCCGATGCCTACCTTGACAGCATCCGCGCCCGCATCAATCAGCGCGCGGGTGGCCTCGGCAGTGGCGACGTTGCCTGCGATCACTTGAACTGCGTTAGATTGCGCCTTGATCCGCTCTACTGCCCTGGCCACGCCCTCGGAATGACCATGCGCAGTATCGATCACCACGAGATCCACACCCGCATCAATCAGCTCCATGGAGCGCTCATAGCCTGCATCGCCCACTGTGCTCGCCGCGGCAACACGCAACCTGCCCAGCTCGTCCTTGCAAGCCGAAGGGTTCAGCACCGCGCGGTCGATATCGCGCAGGGTCAGAAGCCCCGTCAGGCGGCCCTCGGTATCAGTGACCAGCAATTTCTCGATCCGCCGCGCCTGCATCAGCGAGCGCGCCTCGTCGCGGTCGGCTGGTTCGCGCAGGATGGCGAGATTGTCCGAGGTCATCATTACCTTCACGGGTGTTGCATCGTCGTTCGCGAAACGCATGTCGCGATTGGTCACGATGCCAAGGACGCGGCCCTTCTCATCGACCACCGGAAACCCGGTCACATTATACCGAGCCTGCAATTCCTTCGCATCGCGCAGGGTCTGGTCGGGTGTCAGCGTGATCGGGTTGAACACGATGCCCGATTCAAAGCGTTTGACACGGCGAACCTCGCGCGCCTGTTCTTCGGGCTCGAGATTGCGATGGATCACACCTATCCCGCCCGACTGCGCCATCGCAATTGCCATGCGCGCTTCGGTCACAGTGTCCATGGCCGAGGATAGGAGCGGTATGTTCATTCGGATGGATTTGGTGACAAAAGTCGATGTATCGGCCTGATTGGGCAACACGCTTGATGCAGCGGGAACCAAGAGCACATCATCAAAGGTCAGCGCCTCGCGAATCTCCATGACCGGACTCCTTATGGGTGGATCGCTTGGCAGGTTTCTTTTTCACGTCTGCGCTGAAATGAAAACCCCTCAAAGCCCGTGCGCGTCGGCTCAGTCGCGCGGCGCGATCTGCGCGGCGCGGCCTAGCAGTTCTGCCCCGGCGTCGCAGAGATGGCGGTGCAGATCGTCGAACCAGACCCCGCCTTCACTGGTCTCGCGGCGCACCAACGCGAGCCCGCGCGAGGGTTCGGGTGGCTGGAACCGGCGCAGATGCATATCAGGCGCGGCGGCAGTTTCTGCGGGCAGGGCGATTTCGGGCAGGAAGGTCAGCCCGAAGCCTTGCGCGACCAGTCCGCACAGAGTGGCCAGTGAGGAGGCTCCAAGATCGAGCCGTGTCTGGCGGCGGTCAAGCTGACAGAATTCCAGCGCCTGATCGGCGAGGCAATGGCCCTCATCGAGCAGCAGCAAGTGATCAGGGCGCAAAGTGACAGGGCGCAAGGTCTCGGAGTTCCCGCCAAGACTTTCGAGCCGGGCTGTAGATCCTGCCAACAGAAAATGATCGCGAAAGAGCGGCAGCACATGCAGATCCGGGGCAGGGGAAGGATCTGCCAGCACCACAGCATCAAGCCTGCCTTCGCGCAGCGCCATGAGCAGATCTGCGGTCTGCGCCTCACGCAGACGCAGATCGCGTGTAATGTCGGCCGCGCGCAGCCGCGCGAGGGTTCCGGCCAGCAGGTAGGGCGCCACAGTCGGGATCATGCCGACATTGAGTGCAGCGCCAAGGCTTGCATGTTTGGCCGATGCTTCAAGCTCCATCGCTTCCGAGAGCACCCGCTCGGCACGCTCCAGCACCGCGCGACCCTCACGCGTCAGCCGCAGATCACGCGGCAGACGTTCGACAAGCTGGACCCCGAGCGCGCCCTCCAATTCGCGGATCTGCATCGAAAGGGCGGGCTGGGTGACATTGACCATCTCAGCGGCGCGGCCAAAATTCCGGGTCTGCGCCAGCGCGCGGAAATAGTGCAACTGTTTCAGCGTGATCTTCATCGCACCCGGATCAGAGCCGCGCGATGCGATCGAGCAGCAGCGCGAAGAAGCCATCGGCATCGACATCGCCGATGAAACGCGCATTGGCTGGCCGATCGGTTACGCGCCACCAATCGGCCACGCTCATGCCAAGGGTCAGATCCGAGACTGTCTCGATCTCGACATTGATGTCGCGGCCCTTGAACAGTTCGGGCTTGAGCAGATAGGCAATGGTGCAGGGGTCATGCAGCGGCGCACCATCCGAGCCGTATTTCTCCTTGTCGAAACGCTCGAAGAAATCGGTCCAGCTTGCAACAGCAGGCCCCACGCGACCGGGCAGGTAGCGAAAAGCCTCGACCCTTGCGCGCGTGGTCAGCGCCTTGTGGGTCACATCAAGCGGCATGACCGTGAGCGGCACGCCTGCGCCAAAAACGATCTTTGCGGCCTCTGGGTCCACATAGATGTTGAATTCAGCCGTGGGGGTAATGTTGCCGACCTCGAAATAGGCCCCGCCCATCAGCACGATTTCCTGAATGCGCGGGATGATGTCGGGGGCGCGCTCGAAGGCGGTCGCGATATTGGTCAGCGGCGCGATGGGGCAGAGCGTGACCGTGCCCGAAGGCTCGGCGCGCAAGGTCTCGATCAGAAAATCGACGGCGTGCTGGTCTTGTAACGGCATGGTCGGGTCGGGCAGGGCGATGCCATCGAGCCCGGTCTTGCCATGCACATGCTCGGCAGTCACCAGCTTGCGCCGCAGCGGTCGGTCGCATCCGGCGAAGACGCGCGTTTCGGGCCGCCCTGCCAATTCACAGACAATCCGCGCGTTTTTCGCGGTCAGCTCCAGCGGCACATTCCCGGCCACGCAGGTAATGCCCAGAAGCTCCAGCTCCGGCGAGGCGAGCGCCAGCAGGATCGCCACCGCGTCATCCTGGCCGGGGTCGGTGTCGATGATGATCTTGCGTGCCATACTGCGCGCTCCTGTGCAAATTCACACGCAACATGCGCCAGCGATTGTCCAAGTGCAATCGGTGATGTTTGCGCTATGATGCGCGAGAAACCATTTGACGCACGCCATTGTGGTTGCGTATGAAATGAACAAGCGTTCAGTTGTGGGAGGCATGGCGCAATGTTTATGGCATCAATGAATTTCGATCTGGGCGAGGATGTGAACGCGTTGCGCGAGATGGTGCATCGCTGGGCGCAGGAGCGCGTCAGGCCGATGGCCGCCGAGATCGACCGCACCAATCATTTCCCAAATGAGCTGTGGCGCGAGATGGGGGATCTCGGGCTTCTTGGCATCACGGTGCCCGAGGAGTATGGCGGCGCGGGCATGGGCTATCTGGCGCATGTGATCGCGGTGGAAGAGATCGCGCGCGCCTCTGCCTCCGTTTCACTGTCTTATGGCGCGCATAGCAATCTTTGCGTCAATCAGATCAAGCTCAACGGCAATGACGCGCAGCGCGCGCAATACCTGCCCAAGCTGATCTCGGGCGAGCATGTGGGCGCGTTAGCCATGTCCGAGGCCGGCGCAGGATCCGATGTCGTGGGCATGAAGCTGCGGGCGGAAAAGCGCAATGACCGCTTCATCCTCAATGGCACGAAATACTGGATCACCAATGGCCCCGATGCAGATGTGCTCGTTGTCTATGCCAAGACCGATCCCGAAGCCGGTTCGAAAGGCATAACGGCATTTCTGATCGAGAAATCCATGACAGGTTTCTCGACCTCGCCCCATTTCGACAAGCTCGGCATGCGTGGCTCGAACACGGCAGAGCTTGTTTTCGAGGATGTGGAAGTGCCATTCGAGAATATCCTCGGCGAAGAAGGGCGCGGCGTGGCCGTGCTGATGTCTGGGCTTGATTACGAGCGGGTTGTGCTTTCAGGCATCGGCACCGGCATCATCGCGGCCTGTCTTGATGAAATCATGCCTTACTTGCGCGATCGACACCAGTTCGGCAAGCCCATTGGCAGCTTCCAGCTTATGCAGGGCAAGATCGCCGATATGTACACAGCAATGAATTCGGCCCGCGCCTATGTCTATGAGGTTGCCAAAGCCTGCGACCGGGGCGAGGTCACGCGTGCGGATGCAGCGGCCTGCGTTCTATATGCCTCGGAGGAGGCGATGAAACAGGCGCATCAGGCCGTGCAGGCGATGGGCGGCGCGGGCTTCATGAATGACAGCGCCGTCAGCCGGATTTTCCGCGATGCGAAACTGATGGAGATCGGGGCGGGCACCTCTGAGATCCGGCGCATGTTAGTGGGGCGCGAGTTGATGGCGGCAATGGTGTGAGGAGAGAATTACTCGATGGACGCCTCAGTCGCAGCCCTTGTGCAGCACCGCGCTGTTGTGATCGAAGATCACTTGCCTGTCTTTGCCGGGGTGCTGGAGCGCGCGATTGTAGTCATCGAGCTTTTCGCCGTGCTCCTGCTCTTTGTTGGACTTGCGAAATTCGCGTGGGATTATCTGGCAAGCGAGCTGACGCGGGCCGACATGGTTACGCGGACCTCGCGCGCCAATCTCGCGCGCATCGTTCTCGCGCGCTATATCCTTATGGCGCTAGAGGTCTTTATTGTTGCCGATATTCTTGCGACTGTGCTCTCGGCCTCTTTCGCGAGCCTGTTGTTTCTGGCGCTTCTGGTGCTTGTGCGTTCGGTGATCAGCCATTTCCTCGAAAAAGAGATCCGCTTCATCCGATCCGAGGAGCGGTCGAAATGAGGCTTCCACACGACTCCGTTTCGGAAATCCAGCAGGTGAGGGCGTGATGACCACCGCATCCATACGCGGGGCGACAGCACTCGCCGCCTCCCTCATTCTGGCAGCACCGCTTGCCGCGCGGGAGCTGAGCTTCGATCCGGCCCCGACCGAGACATGCCTTGCCGAAATCTCGGATGGGCCACAGGCCTATGAATGCATCGGTCGCGCGGCGATGGCCTGCATGGCGCAGCCTATGGGCGACACGACGCCCGGAATGGGATTCTGTCTTGATTCCGAACTCTGGCTCTGGGACGGAAAACTCAACGAAGCCTATCAGATGTTGCGCGATGAATACCGCGCGATCGATGCAGATCGTTTTGAGGGCACGCCCGCGCTCGCAGATGCCTTGCGCGACATGCAGCGCGGCTGGATCGTATTTCGCGATAGCCGCTGCGAGTTCGAAACTGCGCAATGGTATGGCGGGACCGGCTCCAGCCCGGCCTTTCTGGGGTGCATGATGCAAATGACCGCCGAGCAGACACTCTATCTCTGGTCTGTGTTTCATGGCGCGCGCTGAGACGAAGTGAGGGAGGAAGCGCATGAAACTTTCATCTAACGTTCTGACCGGTTCGGAGGCGTTTCGCATCAATCGCGACGCCCATCTGGCAGCCCTTGCCGAGGCGCAGACCGCGCTTGCGCTGGCACAGGCAGGCGGCGGCGAGAAGGCGCGCGCGCGCCACGTTGCGCGGGGCAAGATGCTTCCGCGTGACCGTGTGGCCAATCTGCTCGATCCGGGCGCGGCCTTTCTGGAAGTCGGCGCCACGGCAGCGCATGGGCTTTATGACGGCGCTGCGCCCTGCGCAGGTGTGATCGCGGGGATCGGGCGCGTCGCGGGGCGCGAATGCATGATCATCTGCAATGATGCGACTGTGAAGGGCGGCACTTACTACCCGATGACCGTCAAGAAACACCTGCGCGCGCAGGAAATCGCCGAGGAAAACCATCTGCCCTGTCTCTATCTGGTCGATTCGGGCGGTGCGAACCTACCCAATCAGGACGAGGTCTTTCCCGACCGCGATCATTTCGGGCGCATCTTCTACAATCAGGCGCAGATGAGCGCGAAGGGGATAGCACAGATCGCAGTCGTGATGGGCTCCTGCACTGCAGGGGGGGCTTATGTCCCGGCGATGTCGGATGTCACCATCATCGTGAAGGAGCAGGGCACGATCTTTCTCGCAGGCCCGCCTTTGGTAAAGGCTGCGACTGGCGAAGTGGTCAGCGCCGAGGATCTGGGCGGGGGCGATGTGCACACGAGGCTTTCGGGCGTGGCCGATTATCTGGCCGAGGATGATGCTCATGCGCTGGCCTTGGCACGGCGCGCCGTAGCGAGCCTCGGGGTTGCGGCAGTGTGCCCGCAGCCACAGGCCAGTGAAGACCCGGCCTATGACCCCGAAGAAATCCTTGGGATTGTGCCGGCGGATCTGCGCACGCCCTACGATATTCGCGAAGTCGTCGCGCGCATCGTTGATGGCTCACGCTTCGACGAGTTCAAGCCGCGCTTCGGTGAAACTCTAGTGACGGGCTTTGCGCATGTGATGGGCTGGCCGGTGGGCATCATCGCCAATAATGGTGTTCTGTTCTCCGAAGCCGCTGTCAAGGGCGCGCATTTTGTCGAGCTCTGCTCGCAGCGGCGCATCCCGCTGGTATTTCTGCAGAATATCACAGGCTTCATGGTCGGGCGGAGATACGAGAATGAAGGCATCGCGCGCCACGGCGCGAAGATGGTGACAGCAGTCGCGACGACTGCCGTGCCCAAGATCACGATGCTGGTGGGCGGTAGTTTTGGCGCAGGAAATTACGGCATGGCCGGGCGCGCCTATGGCCCGCGCTTTCTGTGGACATGGCCCAACAGCCGCATCTCGGTCATGGGCGGGGCGCAGGCCGCGGGCGTGCTTGCGACTGTCAAGCGCGACGCGATAGAGCGCGTCGGGGAAATCTGGACTGCCGAGGAAGAGGCTGAGTTCAAGCGCCCCACGATCGAGATGTTCGAGCGCCAGTCACATCCGCTCTATGCCTCCGCTCGGCTCTGGGATGACGGGATCATTGATCCGCGTCGCTCGCGCGAAGTGCTCGCCCTCTCGCTTTCGGCCAGCCTCAATGCGCCGATCGGGGAGACGCGCTTCGGGGTGTTCCGCATGTAATCGAGGACAGGACGCCTCCGGCGGGAATATTTGGGGCAAGATGAAATCGGATATTCTTCATCTTGCCGAAAATACTCCGGGGGGTCCGGGGGGCTGGCCCCCCGGTTGTCCACAAGGGGAGGAGACGATGTTTGACAAGATTCTGATCGCCAATCGCGGCGAAATCGCCTGCCGTATCATCCGCTCCGCGCGCGCAATGGGCATTCGCAGCGTCGCGGTCTATTCCGATGCCGATGCGGGCGCATTCCATGTTGAACTGGCCGATGAGGCCGTCCATATCGGTGGTCCGGCCCCGCGCGAGAGCTATCTGCGTGCAGATGTGATCATCAAGGCTGCGCTTGCAACCGGTGCGCAGGCGATTCATCCAGGCTACGGGTTTCTCTCCGAAAACCCGGATTTCGTCGAGGCGGTAGAGGCTGCGGGACTTGTCTTCATCGGCCCTTCGGCGAGTGCGATCCGCGCGATGGGGCTCAAGGATGCCGCCAAGGCGTTGATGAATGATGCTGGCGTTCCCGTCGTGCCTGGCTATCACGGCGCCAATCAGGATCCCGAGCATCTGGCCGGGGCCGCGGATGCGATCGGTTATCCGGTACTCATCAAGGCGGTTGCAGGCGGCGGTGGCAAGGGGATGCGGCTGGTTGAATCCCCGGCGCAGTTTCTGGAGGCACTTGCGAGCGCGCAGAGCGAGGCTGCGACTGCATTTGGCAACGATGCTGTGCTGGTAGAGAAGTACATTCTCAAACCACGCCATATCGAAGTGCAGGTCTTTGGCGATGGGCATGAGGCGGTGCATCTTTTCGAGCGCGATTGTTCGCTCCAGCGGCGTCATCAGAAAGTGATCGAAGAGGCCCCCGCGCCCGGTATGACTGAAGAGATGCGCATGGCAATGGGTCATGCGGCGGTGCGCGCGGCAAAGGCCATTGGCTACAAGGGCGCAGGCACTGTCGAGTTTATCGTGGATGGCGCGCGTGGGCTGCGTCCCGATGGGTTTTGGTTCATGGAAATGAACACGCGACTGCAGGTCGAACATCCTGTCACCGAGGCAATCACGGGTATTGATCTTGTGGAATGGCAGTTGCGCGTGGCGGCGGGCGAGGGTCTGCCCTGCCGTCAGGAGGAGCTTGCCATCACAGGCCATGCCTTTGAGGCACGGCTTTATGCCGAGGATGTGCCAGCGGGTTTCCTGCCTGCGACAGGACGGCTTGAACACTTGCGCTTCAGCGCGGCGGCACGCAACGATTCCGGTGTTCGCAAAGGCGACGAGATCAGCCCTTGGTATGATCCGATGATTGCCAAGGTCGTCACCCAGGGAGCCAGCCGCGCGATTGCCTTGAAACGGTTGGAAGCCGCTCTCGCGGAAACAGAAGTGGCAGGCTCGGTCACAAATCTAACCTTCCTTGGCGCACTCACGCGGCATAAGGGCTTTCGCGTGGGCGATGTCGATACTGGCCTGATCGCGCGTGATCTCGAAAGCCTGACGCATGAGCATGAGCCTGCTGCCTGGGAGCTTGCTGCGGCCTGTGCATTCGCTGTTGATTTGCCCTCTATTAACGCTGCACTTGCGGGGTTTTGTTTTGGCGGCCCGCTCTGGCAGGAGGTCGCCCTGGAAGGACATGAAGGATTGCGCATCACAGTCACTGGGCCACGGCAGGCGCGGGTGTTTGTGAATGCGCAGGAGTTGGCGGTTGCCGCCACAGCGGAAGGGCTACGCGTGACTGGCGCACCTGCATTGGTGCGAGGGGCGCGGCTTGATGCGAAGGTGGTGCTTTTCGGAGCGGTCCCGCGACAGTTTGCCCTGATAGATCCGCTTGCGCGGGATGCGGCCGAGGGAATCGGCGCCGATGTCGTGCTCGCACCGATGCCCGGTCTGGTGAAGGCGGTTTTTGTCTCGGTGGGCGATGAGGTGCTTGCAGGTGCGCGGCTGGCGGTGCTCGAGGCAATGAAGATGGAGCATACGCTGGTCGCAGCCCGCGCCGGGCGCGTGGCCGAAGTTCTGAGCGCAGAGGGCGCGCAGGTGGCTGCCGGCGCGGCCTTGGTGCGTCTGGAGGAGGAGCCGTGACTATGAGCAGGCAGACAACACCATGACCGTTCGCCTATGGCATGTCGCGCAATCTCGTTCTTTTCGGGTGTTGTGGGCGCTTGAGGAGATGGGCGTGGCATATGAGATGATCTCATGCAGCTTTTTCGACCGCTCGCTGCGCGAGGATTCACATCTTGCCCGCTCGCCGGCGGGCCGGGTGCCTGCAATCGAGATCCAAGCCCAGCCCATGTGCGAAAGCGGGGCGATCCTGCTCTATCTGGCCGAGCGTTTCGCGCCTAGTCTGCGCGTGGCAGAAGGCGCGCGAGAGCGCGCGGCCTTCCTCCAAGCCCTGCATTATGCCGAGACGCTGGCCGTGCATCTGGCCAATCTCACGCAACATCACATCATCCTGCGCGCGCCTTCCATGCGTTCCGAGACGGTGATGCGCCTCGAAGCGAAGCGGCTGGAAAATGCGCTGCGCGCTGTAGGGCCGGACTGGGCCGCAGGAACGTTTTCGGTGGCCGATATCGCGCTGGGATATGCGGTGCATCTCGCGCAGCGTTTCGTGGCATTGCCCGAGCCCGCTGCGGCCTATCTTGCCGCCATCCATGCGCGCGATGCGTTTCAGCGCGCACTTGCCAAGGATGGCCCGGCCCAGATTTACACACAGGATTTCTATCCGCCACCGGAGGGGTAAGCCATGTCCCAAGTCGAGATTTTCGAGGTCGGCCCGCGGGATGGGTTGCAGAACGAAAAGCGCCCAATCCCAACCGAGGCGAAGGTGAAGCTGGTCGATTGTCTGAGCCGCGCAGGATTTCGGCGGATCGAGGTGGCAAGTTTCGTGAGCCCGAGATGGGTGCCGCAGATGGCGGATTCGGCTGCGGTTCTCGCGCGGATCAAACGTCGCGATGGCGTGCGTTATGCAGCCCTCACACCGAATATGAAAGGTCTCGAAGGGGCCATTGCCGCGCGTGCCGATGAAGTGGCGATCTTTGGCGCGGCCTCAGAGGGATTCAGCAAGGCTAATCTTAATTGCTCGATTGCCGAAAGTTTCGAACGGTTTGCGCCTGTCGCGCGTGCTGCGCAACAGGCGGGCTTGTCGGTGCGCGGTTATATTTCCTGCGTAACGGACTGCCCTTACGACGGGCCCGTCGCTCCTGAAAAGGTTGCACAAATCGCAGGCTGGCTCCGAGATCTGGGGTGCTATGAGATAAGCCTGGGCGATACGATCGGACGCGGCACACCTGAGACGATCACTTCGATGTTGCGCGCTGTGCTTGAGGAAGTGCCAGCCGAGAGGCTTGCAGGGCATTATCACGATACTGGCGGGCTGGCACTGGCGAATATCGAAGCCTCGTTGGAACTGGGCTTGCGGGTTTTCGATGCAGCTGTCGGCGGGCTTGGCGGCTGTCCCTATGCGCCGGGAGCTTCGGGCAATGTGGCCACAGAGGCTGTGCATGAATGGCTTACAGGTATGGGATGGGAAACCGGGCTTGATCGGGCGGTGCTCGCCGAAGCAGCAGTCTTGGCACGGGCAATGCGGGAAGGGGGACAAGGCGATGTTTGAGACACTTGAGGTCGCGACAGATGCGCGGGGTGTGGCGCGGCTCGTGCTGAACCGGCCCGAGAAACACAACGCGCTGAGTGCCCGGATGATCACAGAATTAACCGAAGCGGCCTTCCAGCTTGGTTCGGACCCGGAGGTTAGGGTTGTTGTGCTGGCGGCTGCGGGTAAAAGCTTTTGCGCAGGCGGTGATCTGGGCTGGATGCAGGCGCAGATGCGTGCCGATGGAAAAACCCGCGCGCAGGAGGCCCGGAAACTGGCCGAGATGCTGGGGGCGTTGAACCGTCTGCCCAAACCCCTGATCGGACGGGTGCAGGGGCAGGCTTTTGGTGGCGGTATCGGTATGATGGCGGTCTGTGATATTGCCATTGGGATAGAAGGCGTTTCTTTTGGTCTTACAGAAACCCGTCTGGGGCTGATTCCGGCAACGATTGGCCCTTATGTGCTCGCACGCATGGGCGAAGCGATGGCGCGGCGCGTTTTCATGTCCGCGCGCATTTTCAAATCTGACGAGGCTGTGCGCCTCGGTCTTCTTGGCCGTGCAGTACCACCCGAGATGCTCGATGAGGCCATTGAAGACGAGATTCGACCCTATCTTGATTGCGCCCCGCAAGCGGTTGCGCGCGCCAAAGCGCTTGCGCAGCATCTCGGAGCAGCGATCCGAGCAGAGGATGTAGAGCACTCTATCGCCGAGTTGGTTGCCTGTTGGGAAGGAGCGGAAGCGCAAGAAGGGATTGCAGCATTTTTCGAACGCCGCAAACCCGGATGGGTGCGTTGTGATCGCACATGACGTTGTGCTGCCGCAAAGTGATTCCCACTGCGTTAACTTAGCTGCGGCTTATAACCGCAGGAGGGAGCGTGAGTTTCAACTTCGTGAGTGTTTTGGTATACTATGGTATTCCTAATTGTGTTTTTCAATGAAACGCACAGCGAGTTCGGTTGACCCATCCGGGCTTCGAGAGTAGATGAGAGGCATTCGTATGCGGCCCACTGGAAGGCTTGCCGCGTTAAAAAGGAGCTAAAGGTGGAAGACCTACTCGCATCCTACCTGCCCATCCTGATCTTCCTTGCCATCGCCGTAATTCTCGGCTTGGTGCTGCTGCTATCGGCTATCGTGATCGCTGTGCGTAACCCAGATCCGGAAAAAGTGTCGGCCTATGAATGCGGTTTCAATGCTTTTGATGATGCACGGATGAAATTCGATGTGCGTTTCTATCTGGTGGCGATCCTTTTCATCATCTTTGACCTTGAGATCGCCTTCCTGTTTCCATGGGGTGTTGCGTTCTCGGAAATGTCGATGACAGCTTTCTGGTCGATGATGGTGTTTCTGGGGGTGCTGACGGTAGGTTTCGCCTATGAGTGGAAGAAGGGGGCACTGGAATGGGAGTGATGACCGGAGCCAACACGGCAGGCGCAGATCGGGAAGTCGCAACCCAGACCCTCAACCGTGAATTGCAGGATAAGGGATTTTTGCTGACCTCGACCGAAGATATCATCAACTGGGCACGCAACGGGTCGCTGCACTGGATGACTTTCGGGCTCGCGTGTTGTGCAGTGGAAATGATGCATACGTCGATGCCGCGATACGATCTGGAGCGTTTTGGCACGGCACCGCGCGCATCGCCGCGCCAGTCGGATCTGATGATTGTGGCAGGGACGCTGACAAACAAGATGGCGCCAGCACTTCGCAAGGTTTATGACCAGATGCCCGAGCCGCGCTATGTGATCTCGATGGGAAGCTGCGCAAATGGCGGTGGGTATTACCATTACAGCTATTCCGTTGTGCGCGGCTGCGACCGGATTGTGCCGGTGGATATTTATGTGCCCGGTTGCCCGCCAACTGCCGAAGCTCTGCTCTACGGAATTCTGCAACTGCAGCGCAAGATCCGGCGCACTGGCACGCTGGTAAGGTAGGGAGAAAGTCCATGTCCGAGGCTTTGAACGAACTTGCCACATTGCTGGAAATGCGGATGGGCGATGCACTCGTTTCGCATCACGTCGCACATGATGAGTTGACTGTAACAACAACACTCTCACATCTGGTCAAGCTTGTGCGCCATTTGCAGCATGACGAGAGCCTGCGCTTCTCGACCTTGGTAGATATTACGGCGGTTGATTGGCCGGGGCGTCGCAAACGCTTCGAGATGGTGTATCACTTCCTGTCGATGTATCTCAATCACCGCATCCGCGTGAAGGTGGATGTGAGCGAGGACGAGATCGTGCCTTCGATCACTGCGCTTTATCCCTCTGCCAATTGGTTTGAGCGTGAAGTCTTTGACATGTATGGCATCCTCTTCTCGGGCCACCCGGATTTGCGTCGCATCCTGACGGATTATGGCTTTCGCGGCCATCCGCTGCGCAAGGATTTTCCGACCACAGGCTACACGGAAGTGCGCTACGACGAGGCTCTCAAGCGCGTGGTCTATGAGCCAGTGCAGCTTGTGCAGGAATATCGTCAGTTCGATTTCATGTCGCCTTGGGAAGGGGCCGAGTATATCCTTCCGGGTGATGAGAAGAAGGAGGCTGCGAAATGATGGACGGCTCCAAAGGGTTTGACGACGCACTAACGAGCGAGCAGCGAATCCGGAATTTCAACATCAATTTCGGCCCGCAACACCCTGCTGCACATGGTGTGTTGCGGTTGGTACTCGAGCTTGACGGTGAGATTGTCGAGCGTTGCGACCCGCATATCGGGCTGCTGCATCGTGGCACCGAAAAGCTGATGGAAAGCCGCACCTATCTGCAGAACCTGCCTTATTTCGACCGGCTCGATTATGTGGCACCGATGAATCAGGAGCATGCATGGTGCCTTGCCATCGAAAAGCTGACCGGTGTTGAAGTGCCGCGCCGCGCCTCGCTGATCCGGGTGCTTTATTCCGAGATCGGGCGCGTACTGAACCACCTCTTGAACGTTACGACACAGGCGATGGATGTGGGCGCTTTGACCCCGCCACTCTGGGGCTTTGAAGAGCGCGAGAAGCTGATGGTGTTCTATGAGCGCGCCTGCGGGGCGCGGCTCCACGCCGCCTATTTCCGTCCCGGCGGCGTGCATCAGGATCTTCCGGCAAAGCTGATCGACGATATCGAAGAATGGGCGCATGAATTCCCGAAGATGCTCGACGATATCGACGGGCTATTGACTGAGAACCGCATCTTCAAGCAGCGCAACTGTGATATTGGCGTTGTGACTGAGCAGGATATCCTCGATTGGGGTTATTCAGGCGTGATGGTACGCGGATCCGGGCTTGCATGGGATCTGCGCCGCGCCCAGCCCTATGAGTGCTATGACGAGTTCGACTTCAAGATCCCTGTGGGCAAGAATGGCGATTGCTACGATCGCTACCTCTGCCGGATGGCAGAGATGCGCGAGAGCGTGAAGATCATTCTGCAAGCCATTGAAAAACTGCGCGCCCTTGAAGGGCAGGGCGATGTGCTGGCGCGCGGCAAGATCACGCCGCCCCCGCGCGCCGAGATGAAAACCTCGATGGAAGCGCTGATCCATCACTTCAAGCTTTACACCGAGGGGTTCCACGTGCCTGCAGGCGAGATTTACGCCGCAGTCGAGGCGCCCAAAGGCGAGTTTGGAGTGTATCTGGTGGCTGACGGCACCAACAAGCCCTACCGCGCGAAGCTACGCGCACCGGGCTATCTGCATTTGCAGAGCATGGATTACATTGCCAAAGGGCACCAACTGGCCGATGTGGCCGCCATCATCGGCACTATGGATGTCGTGTTCGGAGAGATTGACCGCTAATGCTGCGCCGCTTGCACCCGGAACAACCCGAAAGCTTCGCCTTCACGCCTGCCAATCAGGCCTGGGCCGAGGCACAGATTACCAAATATCCAGAGGGCCGTCAGGCCTCTGCGATCATCCCACTTCTGTGGCGCGCGCAGGAGCAGGAGGGCTGGCTGACCCGTGCGGCCATCGAGCATGTCGCCGGCATGTTGGGAATGGCGTATATTCGCGCGCTTGAAGTGGCGACATTCTACTTCATGTTCCAGCTCCAACCCGTTGGTTCTGTTGCCCATATCCAAATCTGTGGGACGACCTCCTGCATGATCTGCGGGGCCGAGGATCTGGTTGCGGTCTGCAAGGAGAAGATCGCCAAGCGCCCGCATCAACTTTCCGCCGATGGCAAGTTTTCTTGGGAAGAGGTCGAGTGTCTGGGTGCCTGCACGAATGCGCCGATGGCCCAGATCGGCAAGGATTATTACGAGGATCTGACAGCAGCGAGCTTTGCGAAATTGCTCGACGAGATGGCTGCGGACAAAGTGCCCACACCGGGGCCACAAAATGGCCGTTTTGCCTCCGAGCCATTAGGCGGAGTGACGACACTTAAGACCTACACTGGAGAGTCGCAGAACGGCTCGGTTGCGCTTGCGTCACGTATCGGCGACACGCTTAAGCGGATTGACGGGAGCGAAGTGTCGCTGGTGACGCCGTGGCAGGGCGTCCCGACACCGAAGCCGGTTGATCGTGCAACGATCAAGGCAAATGAGCCCAAGCCCGCCAAGGCCGCGCCCGTGGATGCGACCGGGGTGAGTAAACAGGAAGCTCGCGAGAAATCTCAGGCCAAGCCCGAGGTTGTGGCAAAGGGTGCCGAAATCGTCGAGAGCATCGGCACCAAGCCCGAGATGCTGAAAAAGGCAAAGGGTAAGGCAGACGATCTGAAGTTGATAAAGGGTGTCGGTCCGAAACTCGAGGCTTTGCTTAACAAGATGGGCGTCTTTCATTTCTGGCAGGTTGCGAGTTGGGGTCCGGCAGAGATCGCATGGGTTGATGAACACCTTGAGGGCTTCAAGGGCCGTGTGAGCCGGGATGACTGGGTGGCGCAGGCCAAAACCCTCGCCTCCGGTGGTCAGACCGAGTTTTCAGAGCGACAGTAATCGGAGTATGCCAACGCATGTCCAGACCCACATCCCGCGAGATGGCACTTTCCCGGCAGGCTCGTCTTGCCGCGTTGGTGATGTGCGCGACCATCGTTCTTTGGGTGGTTTTGGGATGGATCGGTCGAGAATATGGCTGGGATCCGCGTTACGCGTTTCTGATTGATTTTGCAGCGCTGGCGGGTTTCGCATGGGCGCTGATTGTGACATTTCGTGTTTGGCGGCAGGGCAAGGCTGGTCGTTAGGCGCAATGAGAGGGCAAGAATATGCTTAAGGATCAGGATCGCATCTTTACAAATCTTTACGGGATGCATGACCGTTCCCTGAAGGGCGCCATTTCGCGCGGGCATTGGGATGGGACCAAGGCGCTGCTGGCAAAGGGCCGCGACTGGATCATTGAAGAGATGAAACAATCCGGTTTGCGTGGGCGCGGTGGTGCGGGCTTCCCGACGGGTCTGAAATGGTCTTTCATGCCCAAGGAAAGTGATGGTCGGCCAGCCTATCTTGTGGTGAACGCAGACGAATCGGAGCCCGGCACCTGCAAGGATCGCGAGATCATGCGCCATGATCCGCATACGCTGATCGAAGGCTGCCTGATCGCCAGCTTCGCAATGAACGCGCATGCCTGCTATATCTATATCCGTGGTGAGTATATCCGCGAAAAAGAGGCGCTTCAGAATGCGATCGACGAGGCCTACGAGGCGGGGTTGATTGGTAAGAATGCCTGCGGGGCGGGATGGGATTTCGATCTTTATCTGCATCACGGTGCTGGGGCCTATATTTGCGGCGAGGAAACCGCGCTTCTGGAAAGCCTAGAGGGCAAGAAGGGTATGCCACGCATGAAGCCGCCTTTCCCGGCGGGCGCAGGCCTTTATGGCTGCCCGACAACAGTGAACAATGTCGAATCGATTGCAGTCGTGCCAACGATCTTGCGGCGCGGAGGGGCCTGGTTCGCCGGGTTCGGGCGGCCCAATAATGCGGGCACCAAGCTCTTTGCAATCTCGGGCCATGTGAACAGGCCTTGCGTTGTGGAAGAGGCTATGTCCATCAGCTTCGAGGAACTGATAGAGAAGCATTGCGGCGGCATCCGAGGTGGCTGGGACAATCTGCTGGCGGTCATTCCCGGTGGCTCTTCCGTGCCTTGCGTGCGGGGTGAGAAGATGCGCGAAGCAATCATGGATTTCGATTATCTGCGCAACGATCTGCAATCCGGGCTGGGTACTGCCGCCGTTATCGTGATGGACAAGCAGACTGATATCATAAAAGCCATCTGGCGGCTCGCCAAGTTCTACAAGCATGAAAGCTGCGGGCAATGCACGCCCTGCCGCGAAGGCACGGGCTGGATGATGCGCGTGATGGACCGTCTTGTGCGTGGCGAGGCAGAGCTGGAAGAAATCGACATGCTCTGGGACGTATCCAAACAGGTCGAAGGCCATACAATCTGCGCGTTGGGCGATGCGGCAGCATGGCCGATTCAGGGGCTGATACGCAACTTCCGGGGCGAGATCGAGGATCGGATCAAGGCACAGAAGGCCGGGCGCATGTCGAAAGTGGCGGCGGAGTAAGCAAATGAGCGAGGCCCGCAATCTTGCGCAGTTGAACATCGGGCGTCTTCGAGCGCTGCCCGATGACCCGTGCGTGGCGGCATTCATGGCAGCACTGGACCGTGTGAACAGCATCGGCAAACGTAGCCCCGGCTTTGTCTGGATGATGGAGGGCTCGGGCGAGTCCGGTCGGGGGAACACGGAGAATTTCATTGGAGATGACAGGCAGCTTGTGTCCAACCTCACAGTCTGGACTGATGTCACCTCGCTAGAACAGTTCGTCTGGAACACGGTACACCGGCAATTCTATGCCCGCCGGGCCGAGTGGTTCGAGGTTTTGGGTGAGCAACATTTCGTCATGTGGTGGGTGCCCGAAGGGCATCGCCCGACACTGGAGGAAGCGCTGGCCCGGTTAGAGCATCTGCGTGCGCATGGTCCGTCTGAGCATGCCTTTGGCTGGAACTGGCTGGCCGAGGCGCAACTTTGGAGGGAGCGCGGATGCGCTGTCGCAGCGGAGTAAGCGTTATGAAGCATTCCATCATGGCCATGGCGGTTGCAGCAATCCTTTCCGGTGGCGCGAGTGCCGCGACAACGCAGGCAGAAGTGAACGAGGCGCTGCGGGCCAATCCTGACATCTATAATGGGTTGTTCACTGCGGCTCTGATCTACCATATCTCGAAGACTTGTCCCGATATCCGCCCGCCGGGGCGTCTCGCGCGGGTCAGTTACTTCCTGTCACTCTATAATCGGGCGCGCGGCATGGGGTTTGACCGCACTCAGATCGAGGCTTTCGTCGAGGATGATGTCGAGAAGGCGCGGATGCAGGCGCTGGTTGACAGGCACCTGCAGCAGGCCGGCGTGAGCGACCCATATAGCAAAACCGAAGTTTGTGAATTCGCCCGTGCTCAGATGGCTGAACGCACGGCGCTTGGTCGCCAATTGACGGAAAGGTAAATCATGTCGCAATTGCGCAAGATCATCATTGATGGCAATGAGGTCGAAGTCCCGCCTGAGATGACGCTGATTCAGGCCTGCGAGGATGCCGGGATCGAGATCCCGCGCTTTTGCTATCATGAGCGGCTGTCGATCGCGGGGAATTGCCGGATGTGTCTGGTCGAGGTGGTAGGGGGGCCGCCCAAGCCTGCTGCCTCATGCGCGATGCAAGTCAAGGATCTGCGTCCCGGTCCCGAGGGCCAGCCGCCTGTCATCCGCACCAACTCGCCGATGGTAAAAAAGGCGCGGGAGGGGGTGATGGAGTTTCTGCTCATCAACCACCCACTGGATTGCCCGATTTGCGATCAAGGTGGCGAGTGCGACCTGCAGGATCAGGCGATGGCATATGGCGTCGATTTTTCGCGCTATCGCGAGCCGAAGCGGGCAGTCGAGGATCTGCAGCTTGGCCCGCTTGTCGAAACTCATATGACGCGCTGCATTTCCTGCACGCGCTGTGTGCGCTTCACGACCGAGGTAGCGGGTGTGCAGGTTATGGGCCAGACCGGGCGCGGCGAGGATGCCGAGATCACCACTTATCTGGGTGCGCTGATCGAATCCGAGATGGTGGGCAATATCGTTGATCTCTGCCCCGTCGGTGCGCTGGTATCGAAGCCTTACAGTTTTACTGCGCGGCCCTGGGAGCTGACCAAGACAGAGACCATTGATGTGATGGATGCGCTTGGCTCCAATATCCGCGTGGATACCAAGGGCCGCGAGGTGATGCGTATCCTGCCACGCAATCATGATGGCGTGAATGAAGAATGGCTGTCGGACAGGTCGCGCTATGTCTGGGACGGTCTGCGGCGTCAGCGTCTTGACCGGCCCTATATCCGCGATAATGGCAAACTGCGGCCTGCAAGTTGGCCAGAGGCGTTGTCGGCAGCGTCAGCAGCTATGAAGGGTAAAAAGGTGACGGGGCTGATCGGTGATCTGGTCTCGGTAGAGGCGGCCTATGCACTCAAGCTGCTGATCGAAGGGCAGTGCGGCACGGTCGAGTGCCGCACTGATGGTGCACATCTGCCTACCGGAAACCGTTCGGCCTATGTTGGGACTGCCGCGATCGAGGATATTGACCATGCCGACAAGGTGCTGCTGATCGGGACCAACCCGCGTCTAGAAGCACCGGTGCTGAACGCGCGTATCCGCAAGGCGTGGCTCAACGGTGCTGATGTGGTGCTTGTGGGTGAGGCGGCAGCTCTTACCTATGACTATGAGCATTTCGGCACTGATCGCGCCGCGCTGGAAAAGCTGGCCGGGCTTGATATGAGCGATCTGGCCGAAAAGGAATGTGTGGTGATCGTTGGCCAGGGCGCCCTGCGCGAGGCGGATGGCGCGGCAGTGCTGGCCAAGGTGCAGGAAATTACCGAGAAATCGAGCGCAAAATTGTTGGTTCTGCACATTGCCGCAGCACGCGTGGGCGCAATGGATATCGACTGCACCACCGAGGGCGGCATCAAGGCTGCGGTTGAGGGTGCAGAGGTGATCTACAACCTGGGCGCCGATGAGATCGACATCGCACCGGGTGCATTCGTCATCTATCAGGGCAGCCATGGTGACCGGGGCGCGCATCGCGCAGATATCATCCTGCCCGGCTCCGCCTATACCGAGGAACCGGGGCTTTTCGTGAATACCGAAGGCCGACCGCAACTCGCTCTGCGCGCCGGGTTTGCGCCGGGCGAGGCCAAGGAGAACTGGGCCATCCTGCGCGCGCTCTCGGGCGAAATGGGTGCGGCGTTGCCTTTCGACAGTCTCAGCGCCTTGCGCAATCAATTAACAGAGGCTTTCCCGCATCTGGGCGAGATTGATCAAGTGCCTGAGAACGCATGGCAGCCGATGGAAAATGCGCCGCTCGGCAAGGCTGATTTCCGAAATGCCCTTGCGGATCACTATTTGCCTAATCCGATTGCGCGGGCGTCCAGCCTCATGGCGGAGCTGTCCGCCATGGCCAAGGCGCGCAAGTCGCGCCCACTAGCGGCGGAGTGAAAGCGGATGCCGCAGTCGGTTCCCAGTTTAGCGCTTGTGGCCGCAGCTTGTGGTGGCCTGATGGCTTGTGGCGAGAGCGAGGCCGCGCGCCCGGTTTCACCGCCGGAGCGGGCTGAGTATCTTGGCGTGGATACGCGGTTGCTTGACCGGAGCACGGTGAGTTTTCTGGTGCGCATGCGCGGTGCGCGTGATCGCAGCGATGTTGTGGCCTATGCGCGTTGTGCTGCAGCGCAATATGCGTTAATCCGCGGCTACGGTTTTGCGCAGCATGTGCGCACGACGGTGACCCGTCTGGGTGATGTCTGGGAAGGGGATGGCGGTTTCGTTATTTCGCCGGATATTCCGCAAGGGTTGCGCAACATGGATGCTGAAGTGATCGTTGAAGACTGCCGGGAACAAGGCATTCCGACGGTATGAGGATTTGAGGGACAGATGAACGAGTTTCTGAACACCGGCCTTGGGATCACTCTGCTTATTGCAGCGCAATCGCTTCTGGTCGTAGCATTTGTTATGATCAGCCTTGTGTTTCTGGTCTATGCCGACCGTAAGGTCTGGGCGGCCGTGCAAATGCGCCGTGGCCCGAACGTTGTGGGGCCATGGGGGTTGCTGCAAACCTTCGCCGATGCGATCAAATTCGTGGTCAAGGAGGTGGTGATCCCGGCAGGAGTGGATCGCCCGGTCTATTTTCTGGCACCGCTTTTGAGTTTTGTGCTGGCCATGCTTGCCTGGGCGGTGATCCCGTTCAATGATGGCTGGGTGCTGGCAGATATCAACGTCGCGATCCTCTTTGTGTTCGCCATCGCTGCTCTTGAAGTTTACGGCGTTATCATGGGCGGTTGGGCGTCGAACTCGAAATACGCCTTCCTTGGCAGCCTTCGGTCGGCGGCACAGATGATTTCCTATGACGTCTCGCTGGGTCTGATCATTATCGGTATCATCATTTCGACTGGGTCGATGAATTTTGGTGCTATTGTCGCTGCGCAGGATACCGGCTGGGGCCTGCTTGGCTGGTATTGGCTACCGCATCTGCCGATGGTGGTTCTGTTCTTTATCAGCGCGCTGGCAGAAACAAACCGCCCGCCTTTCGATCTGCCCGAAGCGGAATCCGAACTGGTCGCAGGTTTCATGGTCGAATATGGCTCGACACCGTATCTGCTGTTCATGGCAGGCGAATATATCGCCATCTTCCTGATGTGCGCGCTGATCTCGCTCCTCTTCTTCGGTGGCTGGCTTTCGCCGATTCCGGGCCTGCCAGACGGGTTCCATTGGATGTTCCTGAAGATGGCCTTCTTCTTCTTCCTGTTCGCGATGGTGAAAGCCATTGTGCCGCGTTACCGCTACGACCAGCTCATGCGCATCGGGTGGAAAGTGTTCCTGCCTTTCTCGCTAGGCTGGGTGGTTCTGGTGGCGTTTCTTGCAAAATTCGAAGTAGCCGGCGGTTTCTGGGCACGCTGGGCGATTGGAGGGTAAGTCATGGGTTTTGACTGGAACCGCGCAATCAAATACACATTGATGACGGATTTCATAAAAGGCTTCGGGCTCGGGTTTCGCTATTTCGTGGCGCCCAAGCCGACACTGAACTACCCGCATGAAAAAGGCCCGCTCTCGCCCCGGTTCCGCGGTGAACACGCGCTGCGCCGCTATCCCAATGGCGAAGAACGCTGCATTGCCTGTAAACTGTGCGAGGCAATTTGTCCGGCGCAAGCGATCACGATTGATGCCGAGCCGCGCGAGGACGGTTCACGCCGGACCACCCGTTACGACATCGACATGACCAAATGCATCTATTGCGGTTTCTGTCAGGAAGCATGTCCGGTGGATGCGATTGTCGAGGGGCCGAACTTCGAATTTGCGACCGAAACGCGAGAGGAACTTTTCTATGACAAGGAAAAGCTTCTGGAAAATGGCGCGCGGTGGGAGGCTGAGATTGCCCGCAATCTGGAGATTGATGCGCCGTATCGTTGAGGCTGTCTGCGTGTTTTCACGCGCTGATTTACGGGCGAGTGCGCCCACATAAGACAAGGGAACCCGAGGGACATGGGTGTAGCTGATATCACATTCTACGCATTTGCGGCCACGCTTCTGACAGCGGGGTTTCTCGTGACAGTGTCGCGCAACCCGGTGCATTCGGTGCTCTGGCTTATTCTGACGTTTCTGTCAGCCGCAGGTATGTTCGTTCTTCTTGGTGCAGAGTTCATAGCGATGCTGCTGATCATCGTCTATGTGGGGGCGGTGGCCGTGCTGTTCCTCTTTGTGGTGATGATGCTTGATATCGATTTCGCCGCGCTCAGGGGTGAGATGGCGCGCTATTTTCCGATCGCCAGTATTATCGGGATCGTGCTGCTGATGCAGATGGCGCTGCTCTTTGGTTCATGGCAGGAGGCAGAAGTCGCGCGGGATCTGCGGCAGGCTCCTACGCCGGATTTGAATGAGGTGCATAACACCAAGGCCTTGGGGATGATCATCTATGACCAGTATTTCCTGCTTTTCCAGGTAGCGGGGCTGATCCTGCTGGTTGCGATGATTGGGGCGATTGTGTTGACGCTGCGCCATCGCAAGGATGTGAAACGCCAGAATGTGGTTGCGCAGATGCATCGCGACCCGGCCAAGGCGATGGAACTGAAGGATGTCAAACCGGGTCAGGGCCTGGGATAAGGCGCTGACGCGGCAATTACAGGGCCACCAAAGGCTCTGACATAACGGAACGAGGGAACCGGAATGGTTGGACTGGAACATTACCTGACAGTGGCAGCAGCCCTGTTTGTGATTGGCATCTTCGGGATCTTCCTGAACCGCAAGAACATCATCATCATTCTGATGTCGATCGAGTTGATGCTGTTGTCGGTCAATATCAACCTGATCGCCTTTTCACACTTCCTGAATGACCTGGTCGGGCAGGTGTTCACGATGTTCGTGCTGACCGTGGCCGCCGCAGAGGCCGCGATCGGGCTGGCCATTCTGGTCTGTTTCTTCCGCAACCGGGGCACAATTGACGTCGAAGACGTCAATGTGATGAAAGGCTGAGGCGATGGCGGTAACTGTTCTTCTGGCCCCTTTGCTGGGCGCGATCATCGCGGGGCTGTTCTGGCG
>SLDY01000091.1 GCA_007125005.1 Natronohydrobacter sp. | reverse complement strand
TGGCGCGGCTGTTTGACGAACACACGCCTCTGCCAGAGGCCAAGCCGGTATTGACCGCCCTTGCGGCGCGTCTGACCCCGCAGTCGCGGCCCGGCGATTACGCACAGGCAGTGATGGATCTGGGCGCCACGATCTGCAGCCCGCGCAATCCTGCCTGTGGTATCTGCCCGTTGCGTGGCCCTTGCGCGGCGCGGGCGCGCGGCACGGCAGAGACGCTGCCACGCAAGAGCGCGAAGCCCCCCAAGGCCATCCGAATGGGGATTGCCTATCTTGGAAGGCGTGCAGATGGGGCATGGCTGATGGAGCGGCGCCCGCCGCAGGGGCTTTTGGGCGGAATGCTTGGTTGGCCCGGCAGCGACTGGCGCGAGGCTGTGCCCGATGATGCCCCGCCGCTTGCGGCAGACTGGCGCGAGTTGCCCGGCGAGGTGCGCCACACCTTCACGCATTTCCACCTGCGTCTTGCCCTGCGCGTGGCGCATTTGCCGCTCAATGCGCCGGGCTTCTTCATAGAGGCACGCGAGTTCGACCCGCGCGCGCTGCCCACGGTCATGCGCAAGGCACATGCGCTGGCCGCACCCCATCTCAACACTCTGGAGGTTCCATGAGCAACGATCTTTCCGCGACTGATCAATATGTCCTGACCCACACCATGCTGCGCATCAAGGATCCAATGCGCTCTCTGGAATTCTACGAGCAGGTGCTCGGCTTTCGTCTGGTCACACGGCTCGATTTCGAAGAAGCGCGGTTCTCTCTCTATTTCCTGCAACCGCGCGGGCACGCCGATTGCGCCGATGGCACGATGGAACACACTTTCAGCCGCATGGGCTTGTTGGAACTGACCCATAATTGGGGCAGCGAGGCGGATGATGGCGAAATGCACTCGGGCAATTCCGATCCCAAGGGCTTTGGCCATATCTGCGTGGCCGTTCCCGATATCGCCGCCGCCTGCGCGCGGTTCGAGGAGTTGGGCGTGCGCTTTCAGAAGCGACTCGGCGAGGGCGGGATGAAAGAGATCGCTTTCATCCTCGACCCGGATGGTTACTGGATCGAGATCGTTCAGCCCTCACTGATGGACGGGCTGGTGGGGAGCTTCAAGGTGTGAATCTGTCGCAAGGGGCGGGGCTGTCTTGAAGCTGGAAATCAGCTATATTGCATCGCGGAATGGAGCCTGAACGTGACGCCAGAGCAGCTACGCAAGATCACATCCGCCTTGCCCTTCTGGGTCTCGCTGGGGTTTGTGCCGCTGGTGTGGCTCTCGGCGCTCTGGGGCGGCTGGTGGTTCATGCTGCCTGTCGCCTATGGCTGGTGGGCCTTCACGCTGATCGATTTCGTCACCGGGCTCGATGCCGACAACCCCGACACGGATGTGCCTGTACGCGAGTTGTTCTGGTATCGCACCATCACGCTGATCTGGTTTCCGATACAGGCCGCCACGATCTTCGGGGTGCTGTGGTATCTCACGCAGAAGGCGGGCCACGCTTGGTGGGAGGATCTGGGCGTCACCTTCGGGCTTGGGGTGATGACGGGCGTGATCGGGATTGTCTATGCGCATGAACTTCTCCACCAGAAGCCGAAGCATGAGCGCTGGCTGGCTGATCTGCTCCTCGCATCGGTGCTCTATTCGCATTTCCGTTCCGAGCATCTCTTGGTGCATCACCGCTATGTTGGCACTCCGCGCGATCCGGTGACTGCGCGCTATAATGAAGGTTTTATCAGCTATTTTTTCCGCGTGCTGCGCGATTGCCCGCCTTCGGCCTTCCGGGCTGAAGCGCAGATGCTTGCCCGCAAGGGCTTGCCATGGTGGCATCGTTCCAACCCGTTCTGGCGTTTTGCCGCTTTGCAGCTTGGCTTTCTGGCACTGGCGCTGGTGATCGGCGGGTGGTGGGGGCTATTGCTCTTTGTCTGGCAGGCGGCTGTCGCCTTCTGGCATCTGGAACTCACGAATTACATCGAGCATTACGGGCTCACGCGCCGATACCTCGGCGATGGAAAATACGAACCCGTGCGCCCGCATCATAGCTGGAATGCCTCGCATCAGGCGTCGAACTGGCTGATGATCAACCTGCAGCGCCATTCCGACCACCACTACAAGCCCGACCGGCGCTTCCCGCTTTTGCAGACCTATGACGAGAGCGCCGCCCCGCAACTGCCTTTCGGCTATCCGGCGCTGACGACGCTCGCGATGTGCCCGCCACTTTTCCGGCGCTACATGAACCCCAAGGTGCGTGCATGGCGGCGGCAATTCTACCCGGATATCGAAGATTGGTCGGATTACACCAATCACCGCACGCCGCTTCCCAAAGGGGCCTCTTGAGCGCCGCGCTGCCCGCGCTATCTGTCGGCGTATGAGTGAAACAGAAATCCTCTACAACGGAAGCTGCCCGATCTGCTCGGCGGAAATCGCGCATTATAAGGCGATGGCGCGCAAGGCGGACGCGCCCTTGCGCTTCACTGATCTGCACCAGACAGATGTATCCGACTGGGGTCTCACCGAAGATCAGGCCACGCGCCGCATTCATGCGCGCCAGGGCGAAAGCATCATCTCGGGCTTTCCCGCCTTCCTGATCCTCTGGCGCGACCTCCCCCGGATGCGCTGGCTGGCAAGGGTCCTGTCGCTGCCGCTTCTGCGCCCGGTCGCTGAATTCGGGTATAACTGGATTGCCGCGCCGCTTCTTTATTGGCTCCACAAACGTCGCGAGGCGCGACAGGGTTGAGCCTGTCTTTGATGGCTCAGACGAATTGCTCGCGGATAAGGCGCTCTTCCAGCCCGTGGCCCGGATCAAAGAGCAGTTTATGTGCAATATCGCGCGCAGAGGTGATGTCCACCCGCAGCACATTGCGCACCGAACGACTGTCAGCATCAGCCATGACCGGGCGGCGTTCGGGGCTGATCACCTCAAAGCGCACGCGCGAGGTCTTGGGCAGTAGCGCGCCCCGCCAGCGCCGCGGCCGAAACGCCGCGACCGGGGTTAATGCCAAGACATCTGCGCCAATCGGCAGGATCGGGCCATGAGCCGAGTAATTATAGGCGGTTGAGCCCGCCGGCGTGCTGAGCATCGCCCCATCGCAGACCAACTCATCGAGCCGCTGCTTGCCATCGACGATGATACGCAGCTTGGCCGCCTGCGCGCCCTGACGCAGAAGCGAGACTTCATTGATCGCCAAAGCCTCGGTCACAGTCCCGTCGATCCGGGTCGCCCGCATCCGCAAAGGATTCAGCACTGCCATTTCTGCCTGATCGAGCCGCTCCAGCAGGCCGTCAATCTGCCAAGCATTCATCAAGAACCCGACGGTTCCACGGTTCATCCCATAGACCGGTGTATCGAGATGCTGCGTGGCATGGAGGGTCTGAAGCATGAACCCGTCGCCCCCCAGCGCGATGATGACATCGGCCTCTTCCGGCGCAACGGCCTCATGTCGCCATGTGAGCGCCGCAAGGGCTTCCCGCGCATCGGGCGCGCCGCTGGCCATGAAAGCGAGTTTGGGTGCCATGCGCTCTCCTTCTCCCGTTGCACCTTTCTTGCGCGCATCCATCTCCTTGGCAAGCGCGTTCCCATAGACGCCATTCCGTGCGCATCGGAGATTCCGGGCTGCGTCACGTCGCCCGGCTGGCGCATTGCGACGCAAACAAGCCTTTGCGCAGGGCGTCATATGCGCTAATTGAGCGGCAATTATCGTTTTCCCTGCTCTCGGAGGCTGCCCCCATGGACAAGATCACGCGCGATACTGGATTTTTCACTGAGTCAGTGGAAGACCGCGACCCAGAGCTCTTCGCGGCCATGCGTGCCGAACTGGGCCGTCAGCGCGACGAGATCGAACTCATTGCTTCGGAAAATATTGTCTCCAAGGCCGTGATGGAGGCGCAGGGTTCGGTCCTCACCAATAAATATGCTGAAGGGTATCCGGGGCGGCGTTATTACGGCGGCTGCCAATATGTAGATGTGGCCGAGAATCTGGCGATCGCACGCGCATGTGAATTGTTCACATGCAGCTTTGCCAATGTGCAACCCAACTCGGGCTCTCAGGCCAATCAGGGTGTGTTCACAGCACTGTTGAAGCCCGGCGACACGATCCTGGGCATGTCGCTCGATGCCGGTGGGCATCTGACGCATGGGGCTAAGCCCAACCAGTCGGGCAAATGGTTCAATGCTGTGCAATATGGCGTGCGCGAGGACGATCTGGAGATCGACTACGATCAGATCGCCGCGCTGGCCGAAGAATACAAGCCGAAGATGCTGATCGCTGGCGGCTCTGCCATACCTCGTATCATCGATTTTGCCCGGATGCGCGAGATTGCGGATTCAGTCGGGGCATATCTTCTTGTCGATATGGCGCATTTCGCAGGCCTTGTAGCGGCAGGGCTCTACCCCTCGCCCTTTCCACATGCGCATGTCGCGACCACGACCACGCACAAGACCCTTCGCGGCCCGCGCGGTGGTATGATCCTGACAGATGACGAGGCGATCGCGAAAAAGGTTAATTCCGCGATCTTCCCCGGCATTCAAGGCGGGCCGCTGATGCATGTGATCGCGGCCAAGGCGGTGGCCTTTGGCGAGGCGCTGCGTCCGGGCTTCCGTGAGTATCAAAAGCAAGTTATCGCGAATGCCAAGGCCATGGCGGATCAGCTTGAGAAAGGCGGGTTGGCAACTGTGACCGGCGGGACCGACACGCATTTGTTGCTGGTAGATCTGCGGCCCAAGGGTGTGAAAGGCAACGCCACCGAAAAGGCACTCGGCCGCGCGCATATTACCTGCAACAAGAACGGCATTCCCTTTGATACTGAAAGCCCGATGGTAACTTCGGGTATCCGCCTTGGCACACCTGCGGGTACGACGCGTGGCTTTGGTGAAGTTGAGTTCCGCCAGATCGCTGACTGGATCGTACGCGTTGTCGATGGGCTGGCGGCCAGTGGCGAGGACGGCAATGCCGAGATCGAGGCGCAGGTGAAAGCCGAAGTCGCGGCACTCTGCGCGCGTTTTCCGATCTACCCGGAACTCTGAGCCGCAGGGTTGCAGGGGGCGCTCGCGCCCCCTCTTGCGGCTTTGCCGCAATTCACCCCTGAGGATATTTTGGCAAGGATGAAAGACAGGTGGCAGAGCAGTCAGGGCAGACGGGTGCGTTGAGCCTGTTGCGCTATGGGGAGCGCTCTGAGCGGCCCGCGCTCCTGATCGTGCATGGATTATTCGGCTCTGCCCGAAACTGGGGCGCGATTGCAAAGCGTCTGTCGGATACGCGTGAAGTGGTGAGCGTGGATATGCGCAATCATGGTGAGAGCCCTTGGGCCGAAAGCCATGATTATGCCGCGCTCGCCGATGATCTGGCGCGCGTCATTACTGCCGAGGGCAGTGCGATGGATGTTCTGGGGCATTCGATGGGAGGCAAGGCCGCTATGATGCTGGCGCTGACGCGGCCCGAACTGGTGCGGCGGTTGCTCGTGGCCGATATTGCGCCGGTAGCGTATCAGCACAGCCAGTCGCATCTGATCGCGGCCATGCGCGCTTTGCCGCTGGCAGAGCTGGATAGCCGTAGCGCGGCAGATGCAGCGCTTGCACAGACGGTCAGCGATCCGGGCGTGCGCGCTTTCCTGTTGCAATCGCTCGATCTGCGCGCGCAACCGCCGCAATGGCGGCTCAATCTCGATGTTCTCGAGCGCGAAATGGACCGGATCACGGGCTGGCCCGAGCCTGACGGACAGTACACAGGGCCAGTTCTCTTCTTGAGCGGAGCGAAGTCGGATTACGTTCGTCCCGAGCACAGGTCTGGGATCAAGGCGTTGTTTCCGAATGCAAAGTTTGCCAAGTTGCCGGGGGCAGGGCATTGGCTCCATGCCGAGGCCCCGCGCCCTTTCGAGGCATCTGCGCGGATGTGGTTCGCTTGATATCGGGCTCAGGCCGCGATCAACCGCCGTGTGATCATCCAGCTTGCTGCAATGCCCAGGATTGCACCAAGGGCTGCCGATACGATAATTGGTTGCAACGTATCCTGACCGATGGTCAAGGCGATCACCACGCCGATCCCTGCAAGGGTGACGCCGACAATCGAGTAGATGAGCATGAACAGACGGGTCATTATTGGCCTCCTTTTCAAAGCTTTCTGGCCTTGTGGCATTTCTGGAATGTCCCGGCATTGATCCTGCGCAAATGGAAGCAGGCGTGAGGCAATCAGTCGCAATCGAGCCTTGCGCGCAGAACCCCGCTATCGCCTTCGATGCTGCCGGGGCGCAGGGCGCAGCCCGTCGCTGCTTCTGTGGCTTTGGCCATCTTGTATCTGAGCGATGCCTGATCGGCGCGTCCTGCGTAGCCGTGGCGTATAATCTCTACCTGCGTGCCCTTGCGCCAGATCGTCAACGGGTAGTTTCCGGCGCTTGCCTCCATGACCTTGCCGCCCCGCATCTGAGGAGATGGCGAAGCGCAGGCTGCGATAAGCGCGAGAAACATCGCGAGGGCAAGGCGCATGCCATCAGGATACAGCACCGCGATTGCGAAAAGGTTAATGGTTGCGCGGGATGGCAAATGGAGGCGAGTACCGGAATCGAACCGGTGTACACGGATTTGCAATCCGCTGCGTAACCACTCCGCCAACTCGCCTCACTGCGCGCTTGATTAGACAGGCGCGCAGGCTCCGTCAAGGCCGCATCATCACCATCGGGCCGATATTGCGTCCGGCAAGGATATGTACATGCAGATGCGGCACTTCCTGCACCCCGTCATTGCCGGAATTGGCGATCAGACGGTAACCACTGCCGCCATCCCCCGGTGCAACACCGAGCTCGGCGCAGACGGCGCCGATGGCGCGCGTATAGTCCAGGATCTCGGCGTCGCTGGCCGCGCGCGCGAAGTGGTCGTAGCAAACATAAGGCCCTTTCGGGATCACCAACACATGATGCGGCGCTTTTGGCGCGATATCGGCAAAAGCCAGAGAGTGCTCGGATTCGTAGACCTTGTTGCAGGGGATTTCGCCGCGCAGGATTTTCGCGAAGATGTTCTGGGTGTCATAGGCGTAGTCCATCGATTTATTCTGCGTCATTGGCCCAGCCCGCAACGGCCTTGACCTCTAGGAAATCCTCGATCCCCCAGACACCGCCTTCACGCCCATTGCCCGATTGTTTCATGCCGCCAAACGGAGAGCCTGCCCCGCGTGATTTGCCATTCATCTCGATCATACCGGCACGCAGTCGCCGCGCAAGGCGATTGCGGCGCGCGCCATCCTCGCTCTGGACATAATTTGTCAGCCCATAGACAGTATCATTGACGATCTGCACGGCCTCATCCTCATCCGCAAAGGGGATGATTGACAAGACTGGCCCGAAGATTTCCTCGCGCGCGATGGTCATGTCGTTGTTCACATCCGCAAATACCGTCGGACGGACGAAATAGCCGCGATTGACACCTTCGGGCCGCCCGAGCCCGCCCGCGACAAGTCGCGCGCCCTCATCCATGCCTTTCTGTATCAGATCCTGGATCTTGTTGAATTGCGCTTCCGACACAACCGGCCCGATATGCCGCCCGCTCTCGGAGGCGGGGCCAACCTGCGTGGCCTCGGCGATCTCGCGCGCCTGCTCCACTGTCTGATCGTAGACAGATTGTTCCACCAGCATCCGTGTGGGCGCATTGCAGGATTGGCCGGTGTTCTGGAAGCAATGGATCACGCCACGTTTGACGGCTTTTTCGTCGGCATCGGCGAAGATCAGGTTCGCGCCCTTGCCGCCAAGCTCCAGATGCACGCGCTTGAGCGTTTCGGCGGCGTTCTTGGAAATCGCGATGCCCGCGCGGGTGGAACCCGTGAAGCTGACCATATCCACATCCCTGTGGCCGGAAAGCTGGGTGCCAACCCCCGGCCCATCGCCATTTACCATGTTGAACACGCCTTTGGGCGTGCCTGCAGCATCCATGATCTCGGTCCAGACGATCGAGGAAAGCGGCGCAATCTCGGAAGGTTTCAGCACCATCGTGCAGCCTGCCAGCAAGGCAGGGATAACCTTGAGCGTGACCTGATTCATCGGCCAGTTCCACGGTGTGATCAGGGCGCAGACCCCGACCGCCTCGCGGATGATCCGGTCATCGGGGGCATGGTCGCCCAGTGGTTCGATGAAGCGGACATGCTCGAATGCCTTGATGAAATTCGAGATATGCCATGTCCCGGCCCCGACCTGACTGCTGCGTGCCATATCGATCGGGGCGCCCATTTCGAGGCTGATGGCTTGCGCCATGTCCTCGGCGCGGGCCTTGTATTCTTCGAGAATGCGCTTGACCAGTTCCAGCCGCTCGGCCGGGTCAGAATACATCCAGCCGTTCAAAGCTGCTTTCGCGGCGTCCACGGCCATATCAGTATCCGCCGCCCCACCCAAGGAGATGACCGCGCAGGCCTCTTCTGTAGACGGATCAATTACATCAAGATCCTGCCCTGCCACCGGGTCGCACCAAGTGCCATTTATGTAGAATTGGCGTTTGTCCAGCATCTGCGTCTCTCCTTGTTCACTTGTGCAACATCTGGCATTCCGCGACGCGCTGCGCAAGGGGGACGGGTCTTGGCCGCGCGCTATTCTGCGCTATGGTCTGTGGCGTGAACTGGATCATGGAAGCTGAATGCCCGCCGTTGACCTGATGCTGATCCCGCGCCCTGAGGGGCTTTACTGCCCTGCGGGCGGCTTCTTCATCGACCCTGTGCGCCCGGTACAAAAGGCGCTGATCACGCATGCCCATTCCGATCATGCCCGCTCCGGTCATGGTGCAGTGCTCGCCACGCGTCAGACGCTTGATATCATGGCCTTGCGCTATGGTTCAGGTTTTGCGGTTACGCAGCAGGTGGCAGAGGGCACAGTACAGATCGACGGCGTTAAGGTCAGTTTTCATCCAGCGGGGCATGTGCTTGGCTCTGCGCAGATTTGCGTTGAAGGGCAGGGCGTGCGCGTGGTGGTAACAGGCGATTACACGCGCACACCCAATCCGGCCTGCGCGCCATGGGAGCCTGTGCCCTGTGATATTCTTGTGACCGAGGCAACCTTCGCGCTGCCGATCTTCCGCCATCCCGAACCGATAAGCGAAATTTCCAAACTGCTGGTATCTGTCGCAAAGTTTCCAGAACGCGCGCATCTGGTGGGTGTCTATGCGCTGGGTAAGGCGCAGCGGGTGATCATGCTCTTGCGCATGGCAGGATATGACGCACCGATCTATTTGCATGGCGCGTTGCAAAAGCTCTGCGACTATCACATTGCTGAAGGGGTGGCCTTGGGCGAGTTGCGCCCGGCGACTGTGGCGCGCGGGCGCAAGGGCGATTTCGCAGGCGCAATCGTGTTGGCCCCACCGTCGGCCTTCGCAGCGACATGGGCGCAGCGTTTCCCGGATCCGGTGATCGCTTTCGCATCTGGCTGGATGATGGTGCGCGCGCGCGCCCGCCAGCGCGGAGTGGAGCTGCCGCTGATCATCTCCGATCACGTGGATTGGCCGCAACTTACACAGACTATCGCCGAGCTTGATCCGGCAGAGACATGGATCACCCATGGCCGCGAAGAGGCGCTCATGCGCTGGTGCGCATTGGAGGGGCACGCGGCGCGGCCATTGCGGCTGGTCGGCTATGAGGATGAGCCGGAATGATCACTGGCTTTGCGGATCTGCTGGAGCGGCTGGCCTTCACCCCTCGGCGCACTCTCAAGCTCGCGCATCTGGGCGCCTATTTCGCGGCAACCCCGGACCCGGATCGCGGCTATGCGCTGGCCGCGCTGACAGGCGATTTGCAGTTGCGCGCTGTTACGCCATCGCTTCTGCGCGGACTCGTGGCAGAGCGGGTCGACCCGGAATTATTTGCGCTTTCCTATGATTTCGTGGGCGATCTGGCAGAAACGATTGCACTGATCTGGCCTGAGGGCGGTGGCTCAGCGGAGGTTGCACTGGCGGATCTGGTGGTGGAACTGGCGTGCAGTGCCAAGGCAGAGTTACCCGCGCGGATCGCAGCGCGGCTCGATGCGATGGCGCCCTCGCAGCGCTACGCTTATCTGAAGCTCGCGACGGGTGGGCTGCGCGTGGGCGTCTCGGCGCGGCTGGCGCGGCAAGCAGTGGCGGAGTTCGGCGGGCTTGATCTGGCGGAGATCGAGGAGATCTGGCACGGGCTGGCCCCGCCATATGTTGACTTATTCGCATGGGCGGAGGGCGGGCCGAAACCTGTCTCAGTCGCGCATGCGCCTTTTCGCCCTGTCATGCTCTCGACGCCCACGGATGAAGACGCGCTTGCCGCGCTTGATCCTGCCGATTACATGGCCGAATGGAAATGGGACGGCATCCGCGTGCAGGCTGTCTCCGAGGGCGGCACGCGCAGGCTCTATTCGCGTACGGGTGATGACATCTCGGCGGCCTTCCCGGATGTCATAGGAGCCATGCGTTTTGAAGGTGCGCTTGATGGCGAGCTTCTGGTACGGCGTGGCGATGGCATAGCGCCGTTTCATGAGTTGCAGAAACGGCTGGGGCGCAAGCAGGTCAGCGCGAAGATGCTCGCGAACCACCCTGCGGCGTTGCGGGTCTATGACCTGCTGCTTTGGGAGGGGCGCGACTGGCGCAAGGAGCCGTTTGCAGCGCGTCGTGTGGCATTGGAAGCCGCCGTGATGGGGCTGGGGGAAGGGCGGATCGACCTCTCGCCACTTCTGGAGTTCGAGACTTGGGAGGAGTTGGCGGCCCTGCGCCGCGACCCACCTGCGCCAGTAATCGAGGGGGTGATGATCAAGCATCGCGCAAGCCCTTATCTGGCTGGACGCATAAAGGGGCATTGGTTCAAGTGGAAGCGTGATCCGATGCTCGTGGATGCAGTGCTGCTTTATGCGCAGCGCGGCCATGGCAAACGCTCAGGCTATTATTCGGATTTTACTTTCGGGCTCTGGCATGAAGGGGCGTTGGTGCCAGTGGGCAAGGCATATTTCGGCTTCACGGATGCGGAGTTGCGCGCATTGGATCGTTTCGTGCGTGACAATACGCTTGAGCGGTATGGCCCGGTGCGTGCCGTGAAGCCCGAAAAGGTGGTGGAAGTGGCTTTTGAGGGGCTTAACCGCTCCAGCCGCCATAAATCGGGGGTGGCAATGCGGTTTCCGCGCATTGCCCGGATCCGAGACGACAAACCTGCGCGGGAGGCTGATCATCTCGCTGTCCTGTTGGAGTTGCTTTCGGCGCAGGAGGCAGGCTGAAGCGGAAAAGCGCCCGCGGGCCGCGCCCACCCACCCACCCC
>SLDY01000009.1 GCA_007125005.1 Natronohydrobacter sp. | reverse complement strand
CGCGAAGAGCATGATAGCCGCAGCGACGCGCGCTGCGGCTTTGATGCGCAGGGCTATTCCGCCGCTTCAGCGTAGCTTTCGACAGGCGGGCAGGTGCAGACCAGATTGCGGTCGCCATAGACATTGTCCACGCGGCCCACAGGGGGCCAGTACTTGTCGCCACGGAAGCTGCCCGGAGGGAAACAGCCTTGTTCGCGCGAATAGGCGCGGTCCCAATCGGCGACCAGATCCTCGACTGTGTGCGGCGCATGGCGTAACGGGCTTGCCTCGGCGCTGATCTCACCGGCCTCTACAGCCTTGATCTCGTCGCGGATCGCCAGCAGTGCCGTGATGAAACGGTCGATTTCGGCCTTGGTTTCCGATTCCGTGGGCTCCACCATCAGCGTGCCCGCAACGGGCCAACTCATGGTCGGCGCATGAAAACCATTATCAATCAGACGCTTGGCGATGTCATCAACTGTGACTCCTGCTTCCGCAAAGGGCCGCGTGTCAAGGATACATTCATGCGCCACGCGGCCCTTGTTGCCCATGAACAGGATGTCATAAGCCCCGCGCAGCCGTGCAGCGATGTAATTGGCATTCAGGATTGCCACTTTTGTTGCCTGCGTCAGTCCCTGCCCGCCCATCATCAGGCAATAGGCCCAGGATATCAGCAGGATAGAAGCTGACCCATAAGGGGCCGCCGAAACTGGCCCCTCGGCTCCGCCGGTTTCCGGGTGGCCCGGCAGGAAGGGGGCCAGATGCGCCTTCACGCCGATCGGCCCCATGCCGGGACCTCCGCCGCCATGGGGGATCGCGAAGGTCTTGTGCAAGTTCAGGTGGCTTACATCGCCACCAATCTCGCCAGGCTTCACCAGCCCCACCATGGCGTTCAGATTCGCCCCATCGATATAGACCTGCCCGCCATGGTCATGCGTGATCTTGCAGACCTCGCGCACAGTTTCTTCGAACACACCATGCGTGGACGGATAGGTGATCATGCAGGCCGCCAACCGCTCGCCCGCCTTCGCGGCCTTCTCGCGGAAATCCTCGAGATCGACATCGCCATTCGCCGAGGACTTCACCACGACGACCTGCATACCGCACATCTGTGCCGAAGCCGGGTTGGTTCCGTGCGCCGAAACAGGAATCAGGCAGATATCGCGATTCGCGTCACCGCGCGCGCGGTGATAGGCCTGAATCGTCAGAAGCCCCGCATATTCGCCTTGCGCGCCCGAATTTGGTTGCATCGACATGGCGTCATAGCCTGTGATCTCGCAAAGCTTGGCCTTCAGATCATGGATGGCCTCTGCATAACCTTGCGCCTGATCGGGAGGGCAAAACGGGTGGAGAGAAGCAAACTCCGGCCAGGACAGCGGCATCATCTCGGCAGCGGCATTGAGCTTCATCGTGCACGACCCGAGTGGGATCATGGCGCGGTCCAGTGCGAGGTCACGATCCGAGAGGCGGCGCATGTAGCGCATCATCTCGGTTTCGGCGCGGTTCATGTGGAAGATCGGATGGGTCAGATACACTGTCTGGCGCAGGAAGTTTTCGGAAAACCCAAGCTGCCCGCGATGCGGTGGCACACCCTCGATCCCGAAGGCGCGCAGCACGCGCATGAGCACGCGCTCATCGGTGGTTTCATCCAGCGAGATGCCTACATGCGTAGAGCCGATCTTGCGGAAATTCAGCCCTTCGGCACGCGCAGCCGCCAGAATACCTGCCTGCCCAACACCGACCTCTACAGTGATCGTATCGAAAAACTCTTTCACCATCACTTCCGCCCCGGCCGCGCGCAAGGCGCGATAGAGCCGCTGCGTCAGGAAATGCACCCGCTCGGCAATGGCGCGCAGACCCTTCGGGCCATGAAAGACAGCATACATCGAAGCCATCACGGCCAGAAGCGCCTGGGCTGTGCAGACATTCGACGTGGCTTTTTCGCGCCGGATATGCTGCTCGCGTGTCTGGAGGCTTAACCGGAAGGCTTTGTTCCCGCGTGCATCTATGCTTACCCCCACAAGCCTCCCTGGCAGAGAGCGCTTGTAATCATCGCGGCAAGAGATGAAAGCCGCGTGCGGGCCACCATAGCCCATCGGCACACCAAAGCGCTGTGCCGAACCGACAGCGATATCCGCCCCCATCGCGCCGGGTTCCTTAATCAGCGTCAGCGCCAGAAGATCCGTTGCCATGATCGCAACGGCCTTTGCTGCGTGAAGCGCCTCGATCTGCGGTGTGAAATCGCGCAGATCGCCATAGGTGCCCGGATACTGAAAGACCGCTCCAAAGACCTTATCCGCCTGCAATGACTCGGGCGCTGCTATGATCACCTCGATTCCCAGAGGCGCGGCACGGGTCTGCATCACGGCGATATTCTGCGGATGACAATTCTCGTCGATGAAAAAAGCTTTCATTTTTGATTTCGCCACACGCTGCGCCATCACCATCGCCTCTGCGCAAGCCGTGGCCTCATCAAGCAGCGAGGCATTGGCGACCGGCAGCCCGGTCAGATCGGCAACCATGGTCTGAAAATTGAGAAGCGCCTCAAGCCGTCCCTGCGCGATTTCAGGCTGATACGGCGTATAGGCAGTATACCAAGCGGGATTCTCGAAGATGTTGCGCAGGATCGCAGGCGGCGTGACTGTGCCGTAATACCCCTGCCCGATCAACGAGGTCATCACCCGATTCTTCGTCCCCACCTCACGCAATTTCGACAGCAATTCGCCCTCGGAAAGCGGCAGCCATGTCAGCGGATCGGACTGGCGCAGATCAGCAGGGATGGTTTGCTCGACCAACTCATCGAGGTTCTCGCAGCCAAGGCTTGCCAGCATCTCGGCCATTTCTTCCGGCGTCGGGCCGATATGGCGGCGATTGGCAAAATCATAGGGATTGTATTCGGTCGGGGTGAAATTCATCTGCCGCTTCCTTGCATGTGATCTGGTTCGACGGGCACGGTGGGGCCGCGCGCCTGCCGCGGGCGGG
>SLDY01000131.1 GCA_007125005.1 Natronohydrobacter sp. | reverse complement strand
TGGGAAACCCTCTCTCAGCCCCTCGAACCGATGCCCCTTGACCTCGCCGCCTGAGAAACCCAACATTCACATGCCCGGAGCGCGCTGCCAGGGAATTTCCACAGCATTCGCGACACGACCAGTTGGAAGGACGGCATTCGAACTGGAAGCGCCCTGTTCCGTCTGATCCGAGAGCTTGGTTACGAGGGGAGTCAGACGCATTTGAAGCGGCTGCTGGCGGGCTGGCGCAGAGCCGAACAGCAAGCGAGCGAGCGACCCCAAGGTAGAGTACGAAATCCTTAAGCCAGTCCGGGACCCGGAAACAGGGCACGCGATTTCCCCAGTCATCGCGGCCGCGCTGTGTATCAAACCCCGCGGAAAGCTTACCCCGGATCAGGTGCGTAAAGTCGGCGCTCTCAAGACCGGCTCTCCCGCCTTCGCAACGATGCGCAGCCTCGCCATGCGGTTCAACGGTATCCTGCGCGGCCGCGAAGCAGACCCGCTCCCAGCATGGACCTGTGACGCGATCGAAACCGACCTGACGCCCATCGTGCGCTTTGCCCGCACTTTGAACCGGGACTTCGATGCGGTCAAAAACGCCATCGAGATGCCATGGAGCAACGGCCAGGCCGAAGGTCAGATCAATCGCCTGAAGACCCTCAAGCGCGCCATGTACGGCCGAGCCGGTCCAGAATTGTTGCGGGCGAGAATGCTACCGTTCCGCCACACAGATTAAGGCAGAGCCCAATCAAGGGCTACGCAACGCCGTCGTTTACATGCTTGGCAGCTTGACTGCGACAAACTCACATGCAAGCTATTTTCAAATTGCAGGAGGACCGCGTGCGGTTGGGCTGTGTAGAAGCGCTGCGGAGATGTTATCTTTTCGCCGACGCTGACACTCGGAGTGTCGAGCAACTTGGTCAGGCAAGCCATGTTGTGAGGTGTGCCGCAGGCAGTTCACTATTCTCCGCAGGCGACGAAAGCGACGGTCTCTATATCATGCGCTCAGGACTTGTGCGGATCTGGGTCGCCGATACCGAGGGCCGCGAACTGACCCTGGCACTGATGGAGCCGGGTGATCCGTTTGGTGAGATCGCACTTCTGGACAGGTTGCCGCGCAGCGCAAGTGCGACAGCGCTTGAGGATACGATCTGCCTGCTGACCCCTGTCTCGGCAATGGACGCAGCCTTGGAACAAAACCTACGGCTGGCGCGACACTTGATAGAGCAGTTGTGTGAAATCCTGCGCCGCAATACCCGCGAGTTGAGCGGCTATGCCTTTTTAAGCCTCGACTCGCGGCTGGCGCAGAAGCTGTACGATCTGGCGCTGGCACATGCCGAGATTGAAGGAAAAACGGCGCGCTTCACCCGTCGCTTTTCGCAAACTGAGCTTGCGCAAATGCTGGGTGCAACCCGTGAATCGGTCAACAAACGCCTTGCCGCTTTGGCCCATGATGGGCTAGTTCGCCAAGACGACGGCTACGTCACGCTCACTGATCTGGCCGCGCTTGAGGCACGGGTCCGCAAGTCGTTCGAGCTTGCGGTCCGGCGCTAGCTCAATTCCGAGCGCAGACGGACCCGCCAGCGCGTGACCTACGGGATATTGCCCCAGAGAAACGACAGCACCGCTGGTGAAGCCCTTTGCAAACGAGGCGTCCGCTCAAGAGGGACGCGACCCTATGCATCGCTTGCGGCGTATCATCGCGCCAGCCCCTGACGGTAAATGTTGAAGACATATCTGGTCGCTCGGGCAGCCTTGCCTATTCAGATGCGGCATAGCGTCGAGAACGAAAGGCAACTCCGCGTCGCCCGGAACCGGCGCGAGTGGTCTTCCGAGTGGGGTCATGGCACGACAATCGACTTCGCAGCGGCACCTTCCGGGTACCACTGTATGATGCAGCACATTCGGGAATCTCTTGCAAGGCAATGCCGACGAACAGTGCCACGCGCACAGATTCACGAAAAATCAGGCCGGATACCCTGCCGAAACGATGAAATCTGGCGATGCTCGAAAACAGATTGTGCATTAACTGCTTGATCCGCCGAAAAGTCTTGCTCATGGTCTGGGCAGCGCGCCGCATTGATGGGTTCTCATGCTTTCTGTCCTGACAGATCTGGCTTCAACGAAGTCCATTATTGTCCTTGCGGTGGTATTTCAGCTTCTTGGGCTGATCACGCGCAATGAGCTTCGGCTGCGCCTGATGTTGCTTACCGGATCAGTGCTTTTTGTCCTTTACTATCTGGTCGTCGGCGATAGCCCCATCTGGGAAGCGGTGATCGCAAGCGCCTTGCTAGGGCTGGCGAACATGTATGCGCTGACATTCGTTGTTCTGGACCGCTCGACCCTTTGGATGAGCGCGGAAAGGCGCGATCTGTTCAAAGAGTTCCCGACCTTCACTCCGGGGCAGTTCAGACGGATCATGCAACATGCACAGTGGCACACAGCTGCGAATGAAATGGTGGTCTGCCGTCAGGGCGCGGTCCCGGAGGGACTGTATTTCTTACTTGAAGGCGGGGCGATCCTGCAGCGAGACGCCAGGACATCGGACTTGGCTTCGAGACGTTTCATCGGCGAGATGTCATTCTTGCGCGGGGCAGGGTATCCTGCGAATGCCACGGTCACGCTGAAGGCGGGCAGCCGGTTCGTTGTCTGGGATCGCATGCCGCTGATGCGGCAGATTTCCAGCCGTCTTGCCTTGCACAACGCTTTCATGGCTTTGTTCAACCGAGATCTTCTGCTTAAACTGGACCAAAGCTGGCCAGAGATGCAGTCACCGGTTCAGACCGATTCTCGCCCGCAAGGTTGAGTATGCACCCAGGGTTATCCGGCAGCTCCGAGCAGGATCGCAACCATTCCAATATAGGTCAGGTGGTGCGCTGCCTGGTCCAGACCGAACAGATGCCAGTAGACGCTGTCGTCTTCGCCTAGGCCGCGCCGGGTGACTATCCGCGATTTCAACCAATCGATATGGTAATGCGCCGCAATCTCGGCAAGAATAAGCACGACGGTCAGCGCTGGCATCCAAGGGGCGGCCACCAGCAGAACAGGCAAGGACAACAGGCCATGCAACCCGGAATGCGCCAGCCCGCCGGGATGGCCATATCGCCCCTTGGTTTCCACCATCCAGATGGTTTGCCAGTGAAAATCGGCCAGATAGTGCTTGAGTTGGAACAGCGCGAACGCGAGAATGATCGCCCCTGCGCTCATGTTGCCTCACCGGAGCAGACGGGCAGCCGGTGACTGGCACCCATGGGTCTGCTTTCCGTGCTCTGGTGCATGGCGTGTCTTTGCCAACTTGCGGAAATCAAGGCACTTTCAACAAGGATGCACGAACAGGATCGTCGACACCCCTGAGCTCATAGCTGCGCAGCTTGGAGGCATCGATCGTTCGGCCCGCAGCTTTCAGCGCCGCCTCGCTGATCAGGACTTCCCCGGCCTTAGCGCTGTCGGCAAGCCGTGCCGCGACATTGACGTCGAAGCCGAAGGCGCTGACCTCCTGCATGTCGGCACTCAGCGATGCGACGGTGCTGAGATAGGCGCGTCCCGTATGGATTGCCATGCCAATGGGCAACTTGCTGCCGTTGAAAGGCTTGCCTTCAATCGCCTTGGGCAGTTGCATGCCACCATTCACGGCCTTGCTCGCATATTCCTTGCCGCTGAATCCTGGCGGCCAGACACCAATGACGGCATCCCCCTGAAATTGCAGCACAAACCCCTCAGCGCGCCACAGGACCGGGATGATCGTTTCGCGCATGAAGGTGATCAGCTGGGCGAATTCCTTGGGCGACATCGAGGCCGACAGCGGCACCGAGCCCCGCAGGTCGCAAAACAGGATGGACAGATCGACCTCGGCCCCGCCCGGATAGGCTTTCAGGAACCCGTCGCAGGCATTGCAGAAGGACGGGTTTCGCGACGAGGGTTCCAGCCCCATGCGCCGCGTGATCCACCCGCCAAGCCCGGTAAGCGGGGCATAGCACATCTTGCAGCGGGACCCGCCGGGGATCAGGGAAAACCGTTTCTGCTTGCCCAGCAGCACGGGGTGGCCTTCCTGAAAGACCTGATACCATAGCTCTTCATTTCCGTGTTCGCGGCAGAAGTCATCCGTAGCGAGCACAGTGTTCATCGCATCAAATCCCTCGGTGTTGCGCTGATGACAAGCGAATCCTCGGGCGGGCAGATATCCATTCCCTCGCTGTTGCAGACAGCCGTATCGGCAAGATACGTATGGCCCGCCGTGACCGACCGCCCCTCGCCCATGCCGCGATACAGGACCGTCAGCACATCGCCCGGCTTGAACGGGGCACCGCAGGGCGTCGTGGGCTGACCGGTCTTCGCATCGCGCAGCCGCATGGCCGGAACCGAAACGACAATCCCCGCTTCCAGAAGCGGCTTGTCGAGCCACGATGGCGCGCCGCGCAGGCTCAGGACATGATCATAATCGGGGCCGAACATGGCCGGCTCAAATGTCCCCGAGGCCAGGCGCGCGGTCTGAAGATTTGTCATATGCGCCTCATCGCCTTCGCCCCACAGCAGATAGGTCGCGAAATCGGGCTGTATCAGGTGATGGGCGAAGGGGCGGAAGGTAACGATGCGTTCCACCGACACTGCGATATCGGCGACAACCGGAATGGTGCGCGCCTTGTCCCAGGGGAAAAAATGTGGGTTGGCCTCGTCCTCGGGGCTGAAGGCGGGCAGGCCCTGAAAGATATTGCCGTTGAAGATCGCGCGTCGGCCCGCCGCAAGCTCGGGGATCATGAACAACTCGTCATTGCTGTCGCCATTGCACAGGATGAAGGTGTCGGCAGGAAAACGGGCGCGCAGATCATCCAGCACAGCCTTGGCGGCAGCCGGCAGCGAGAGTTTCAGGACAAGCTGATACTTGTGTTCCTCATGGTGATACTGGGTCATGTGGACAGCGAAGACCGTTTGATCCCCAAGCAGCACAAAGGCATGCTGGTGAGGGTGGTTGGATATGAAATGGGCAGGGGCATTCATCATGGCATGATCGGGCATTGCGGGCTCCAATTCTAAAGCTGCGGAACAGGGGGCGTCATGTCGGGTCCGGCAAGCCATGCGCGCGCCGCAATTGCGCCGCCAGACCACTGGCTGTGCGCTTGAGGATGGCCGCGAGCATGGGCGTCAGATCGCCCGCTTCGGTCGAGGTCATGAATGGGTTCTGCTGAGTCGAGGTGATGAATTTCACAGACTGTCCCGGTACAGGTGTCGCGCCGCAACGGGTGACGTAATGGTCCACGAAATCCTGCCCGTAAGTCTCCGGCTCGAATTCGGACGCGGTGACGAACATCGGCGCGGCCGGGACCTTGTCGCCGCCAAATTCCTGCACCGAAAGCGTCTGGAAGATGGCATTGTTGAGCGCGTTCATCAACCCGAGGTCGCGGTTGATCCCGTCTCTGGTGCGAAAGTTGAACGTATAGGCACAAATCGTCTGGTCGGAGCCTAGCTGCTGAAACAGCGCCATCAGCTCTCGGTCATGCAGCAATTTCTCGACCAGCGGGTCGTCGGCGACCGGCACGATCTGCCGCACGATCATGGCGCGCTGTGCCTCGATTTCCTGCAGTGCGCCGCCCGCACGCTCGGCGGGCAGGCGCTGGAACGGGGTCAGGGTCACGTCATCATCCGGGCCAAAAGCAGCCAGCAGCGCACAGTAGAACCGCTTGGAATTGAACATGCATTTGGCCAGCAACCGCCCGTATCCGGTGCGATCTGCGGGAATGACCGCATGCGACAGATAGACAGCCGCCGCCGCCGCACCGGGTTTGGACCCCTCAATGCCATACACTCCGACACTGGCAACAGTGCCTCCATGAAAGACCACCGGGGCCGTAAAGGCGACCACGTCCCGCATCGCCCCGTTGCGATACGCGAGCGTTCCGGCGGCATAGGGCACAAAACCCGCCTTGTGCGGATCGACCGTGATCGTATCGCACCGCCCCAAGGCGCCGTAGTGACGGGTAACATAGTCGCCCATCATCATGCCCGGCGACATTCCGAGATCATGCGCGAAGTATATATCATCCAGATCGGGGTTATCAGCCGCGCCAGAGTGTGATTCCTGAACACCCAGATGGCGCGACACCAACCGCGCTTCTTCATCGGTGCCTTGCAGGCCGCGTTCCGATATCTCGCCCTCCAGCTTGGAGGGGCGCAGCATGGATGCGAAATACCCGCCCCAGGCGGCATCCGCGTGCAGGGTAAATTCAAGCCCCATCTGACGATATTCATCTCGGATATCGGCGATATCGGCCAGCGGATCGACTGCGCTTTCCTCGGTCGTGCCCATCACGGCCACAACTTCCAGCACCGGGCGCTTCTCGGTCAGGCAGAGGTCCAGATGGCGGCGTAGATCGACTGTGTCCATACGGCCGTCAAGATCAACGCGCACTGGCAGCACGCTGGTTCGCCCCAGCCCCACCAACGATGCACCCTTGGGCCATGAGTAATGCGCCGTCGCAGGCGCGAGGATGACCGGCGCGGGGGTGTCGGGAAGAAAACGGCGCGCAAACTCGATCATGCCAAGATCAGCAATGGTCCGGCCCTTGATCGCCGCTGCGATCGTCTCGGGCGGGATACCGGTGGTCGTGGTCAGCCGCGCGGACAGCCCGATCGCCTCGTCCACGGGAATGTTGAGCAATTCCCAGGTGTCGAGGTCCAAAAACCGCCGCCGCATCCCGTCGAGTGTCTGGAGCGTCAGCGCCCGCCCTGCGGCCAGCCGGTCATCATGGCGGATCGTATCGGCGAGGGTCAGGGCCAGATATTTCAGATTGCGCGCCGCCCAGATCGATTCCGCATTGGCCACGGACCCGTCGCAGGTGATATGTCCCCAAGGACGAGGCAAGTCGCTGTCAGCCTCGGGATCGCGGAAGCCCAGCATCCGACAAATGTCGTCACAGACCGCCATTTCCAGAAGCGTTGTTACGGGTGAGGCTTCTGTTGCGACATTGTTCTGATTATAGAGCAGCCCCGCGAAATGGCCGATCACAGCGGGAAGGGTCGTATCCCAATACATATGCGACTGATTGCGGTAGCTTGACAGCGGGATCGAGGATCGCAGATGCGCCAGCATTTCATCCAGCCGGGCGCCGATCAATTCGATTGCAGTATGGTAGGCGGCATTCTCGGGAGCAAAGACAGCATCCGGGGCCATGCGGGGATCGTCTGGCTGGTAGTCGCGGCGGGCCTGGAGGTTGGCAGTGATGGCGCGCCCGATCAGGTCACGCAAGGCATCTTCGTTCTCACCCTTGGGGCCAATAAACCACGCTGCTGGTGTACCGACTGGTGTCGGTTTAGTCAGGCTGAACTTATCCGGATGTCGACGCCGGAACGCGTCCATGGACTTGTGCAGATCATGGCTGCGATGGCGCTGTGTCATCAAAATCCTCCCTCAAAGCAATCTCTATCAGCTTCGCATCCCGCTCTGCGCGCCATCGAAAGATGCGTTCAGGCGGAGTCATCTCCCATGTTGTGGATCACAGGGGCCTTCAAGGGACCATGCGGTGTAAAGCCAAGGAACTTTCCGTAAAACGAAAGCTCTTCCTCCAGTGACCCGACAATCGATGCGGCCTTGCGGAAGCCATGGCTTTCGCCCTCATAGAATTCATAAGCATGTGGCAGGTTGCGCGCTGCCATTGCAGCGATCAGTACCCGCGCCTGCTCCGGCGGCACGACGGGATCTTCGGTGCCCTGAAAAAGAATGATCGGGCAATCAATCCGGTCTGCATGGTAGAGCGGTGAGCGGGCACGAAAGAGCTTCGACGCGGACGGGTAAGGCCCCAGCAGAAGTTCGGCATAATGCGCCTCCAGCTTGTCGGTGACCTTTGCGATCATCTCCAGATTCGAGATGCCGTAATAGCTGGCAGCGGCGCTTAGCAGATCGGTGAATGTCGCCAGCGCAAGCGTGGTATAGCCCCCGGACGATCCGCCACGCGACACGATCCGATGCGGATCGACCAGTCCTTCGGCGACAAGGGCGCTGACCACGCCGATGCAATCCTCGACATCGACCTTGCCCCAGCCCCCATATATCGCCCTCCGGAAGGCACGGCCAAAGCCAGTGCTGCCACGATAGTTCACATCGACAACTGCAAAGCCGCGCGAGGTAAAGAAGGGGATAGTCAAGTCCAGTGACGTCGCAGCGGCGGCTGTCGGTCCGCCATGAATCATGACGACCAGCGGGGGTTTTTCGTCTTCCGGGCCGGTAAAACGGGGATTGCGCGGGGGATAGTGAAATGCATGTGCAGCGCACCCCTCACCGCTGTAAAAGGTGATGGATCGTGGCGCGGCAAGACAATCAGCCACAGCCGCGTCAAGTGGTGGGCCGGTAGACCGGATGAGCCGGATCTCTTGCGATGCGAGGTCCATGCGGTAGATGCCAGAAGGCTCTGTGAACGATCCGGCCAGAAACACAGCAGCGCCACCGCTGACATGAAGCTGCCGGATCGCTGTGAATGGGGTGTCGATCGTGCTGACATGCCCTGTGCCCGTATCGACCCGGACCAGCGACCACAGGCCATCACGGGTCATGGTTGCGATGATCTCGGAGTCTGATGCGAAGCCGAAAGAGGCGCCGCCCAACTGCCAAGCGGGGGCGGCGAATTCCACTGCGTCGCGCGTGACAGGGATCAGAGCTCTACGCTCGACCCGACAGATATTCGACCAGCGATGACCCGCGACCTCGACCTGATCAGACACCACGTAAAGCTGGCCGCCCGGCGACCAGACAGGCTGTGTGATGGACGTGTCCGAAAACCGCATCAACCGTTGGAGAACCGGGTTTAGCATCGGATCAACTTGTTCTGCGGGGTTCCCTGCAACCTTTTGCGGCGCGCGCAGATCGCCAGAAGGGTTTATCTCTGCCATCCAAAGCTCAGTGCCTTCCCATGGCATCGACGGGTAATTCCATGTGATCCACGCCAGATGCCGGCCATCGGGCGACAGGCGCGGGGCGGCATAAAAATCGCCGCCACTGGCCAATATGCGCGGCATTCGCGCGCCCGACATATCGAGTGCGACGAGCGTCTGAGTCGCTTGGCCATTGGTGAGGACCGTGGCCTCTTCCATCACGGCGTATACAACGCCATTGGCCGCATCAATTTCGAAATCCGCATAGCTCGCGGCGACGGCAGGGGTGATGGGCACAGGCAGTTTGCCATTATCCTGCCGGTAGACGCGTTGGTCTTTTGTTTTGGGGAAAGCTTCGGGTGAGAACTGGGTAAAGACAATCGTGCCCGATCGAACAGCCATCGCCCCGCCGCCATAGGAATTCACCAGGCTGCGGGCATTGAACCAGCGTGGCGTGGCATCCTCGGCGCAGGTATCTGGCGTCCAGCGCATCACTGCACTGCGGCCCCCTTCCTCGGGGCGGCTCTCGACCCAGACCACGGATGCACCGTCAAGACGGATCAGTTCTATCTTGCGGGTTCCCTCGGCAAGCGCGTCCGGCGCGATCGGCGACGTCCATGCTCCATACGCGCATATATCTGGTTGCACCGCCAAGTCAGGCATCCGAATTACACCCTGGGAAGTTCCGGACAACCGTAGGGTCAAGTAGCCCGAATTAGCAACAATTTTAAAGTTGCGCAGCATGCGGTTGGTTTTCCGCCCGGAACGCGCTCATATCAGGATCACCTGATGTTTTGGACGCGGCGAACACAGGAAATGCACTGGATGTGTTGACCGTGGCATTGTGTTTGAAGCACAGCCGCGCTTTTGTTCAGCAACTGCGAGCACCTGGATAAACCGTTTTTACGCCCAAGACAAAAGCCCTGTCTTTCGGGCCTGCCGCCGCAGGCACAAGTGTCACGGCCGCTTCTGTTTCGTTCTGTTCGTCACGGATAGAATAGTCCTCTTTGCTTCCCATCCGGCCAAGCGAGCGCCCAAGAAACAGCAGCTCGCCACCTGTATGTGAGGTGAGGGCTCTCCTAAGTCCGGTCGCCTCCTGCGTTGTTGTTGTCACGCGGATGGATGGATTGAGTGAGATGATTGCAGCCTCCACAAAGCCGAATGGACCCTGTTCCGAGAAGTCGAGATTTGGGGGAGAACTGAACTTGAACCCAGTGACGTCGCGTGCTCCATTCTTCAGCGCGTCAATGACCGGGTCCGGCCAGAACCAGTCCTTCAGCTGAGATTCGCAGAAGCCGACCGGCCCGAAGCTCACTGTCGTTACGCCCGGAAACGTCACCATCAGCGTATTTTTTCCAGATGACCCGCTGGATGCCAGCGTAAGAGCTTTCCCGCCAGTCGGCATCTTTACTGCAAGCAGGTCTTCAGGATGCATTGCTGCCGGGGGAGCACCTCGTGGTCTAATGTCGAACCGACCGTCGCGCCGCGGAATGGCGTCTAATTCCAGCTGGACTTGGGCAGCAGTGCTTGTGTCTGAAAGCCCGGAAAGTATTGAATCGATGGGGGTCTTCACCTCGTAGGCCGGCTTGAAACCTTCCGTTGTCTGGAGCGCTCCGTTCTCGAGCGTTGGCGTTTGCAGGGCGCCGAGGGCCGCCTTCAGGAGGCCAGTATTGTGTGTGAGCTTATTGAGAAGCGGGACAGTCGCATTGAGCACGATGAGGTAATTCAACAGGACAGGGATGACCGAACTGCCCGCTGCCGGCGTCCGGTTGAGCACAGCAACCGGGTCGGCTGCGGCGAGCAAGTCGTTAAGGCTTGTGGGCGGCGAGGCCCATTGGGTGGTGATCTCCTCGAATACCAGATTGATGGGTTGTTCATGCGGGGCCCCCGTAGGCAGCCTTCCGAATGCGTCCTTCCAGGCCTGCAGCACAAGCCTTTGTTCATTGCTCGCCTGCTGCTGCGTTGCAACAAGGGACGCCTGGTCGGCGGTCGAGAGAGAGTAGACGATCTTGCTCAAAACCGTGGTGAAGCGATTTGTAAAAACACCATCGAGTTGAACTGAACTGCATCCGGCGCGCAGACCCGACGTGATCCACTGATACGTCGCCGCGTTGAACTGAAGTGTTCTGGGGTCCTGCCAATAATAGGGGAAGTTTCCGAGCGATCCGATGCTGAAGGGCCTGTAGTCCTCCGGCATCCCGAAAGCCGTTTCGGTGACCGCCGCATGGGGCGCAACAAGCCGCGATCCACGTATGCGCCGAGAGGCGACCCGGTCACTTGCTAGTTTGGCGAGGGCGGTCTCGATATGAAGCATGGCACTCATTGAAAAGAACCTCGACACGGATAAACCGCCAGTGCATTTCCAAGCACTGGCGGTCATCGTCACCCGACAGCGAGTGTGAGCTGGCTCACAGAGC
>SLDY01000089.1 GCA_007125005.1 Natronohydrobacter sp. | reverse complement strand
GGGGCTTTCGGTGCTTCTGGCCATTCCCATCGCCCGCGCACTGGCACGGCGGCAGTTCACCGGGCGCGCATGGCTTATCACGCTGATGGGCGCGCCCTTCATCCTGCCCACCCTCGTCGCGGTGCTCGGTCTCATCGCAGTTTTTGGCCGCGCGGGGCTCGTCAATGACGGGCTGGCCGCCCTTGGCTTTGCGCGGTTCAACATCTTCGGGTTGCATGGCGTGGTTCTGGCACATGTGTTCTACAATCTGCCGCTGGCCACGCGCATTCTGCTACAGGGCTGGGCCACCATCCCCTCAGAGCGCTTCCGCCTTGCCGCAAGCCTTGGCTTTGGCCCGCGTGAGAGTTTTCGCCAGCTTGAATGGCCAATGCTGCGCGATCTGGCGCCGGGGGCGTTTCTGGTCATCTTCCTGATCTGCCTCACCAGCTTTTCAGTGGCGCTGACAATGGGCGGCGGGCCGCGCGCAACCACTGTGGAACTTGCCATCTATCAAGCCTTCCGCTTCGATTTCGATATGGGCCGCGCGGCAGCTTTGGCACTCTTGCAATTCGGGATCTGCGCACTCGCAGGGCTGCTTGCATGGCGCGTCAGCCTGCCCTCGAGCCTTGGCGGCGGAATGGACAGGCCCGTGCAGCGATTTGATGCTGATAGCCGCGGATTGCGGCTCTGGGACGCAGCATTGATCGTGGCAGGCGGGCTGTTTCTGCTTGTGCCACTCGCAATGGTGGCGCTGCGCGGGCTGCCGCATGTCATGGGGCTGCCGCCCGAGATCTGGCAGGCCGCGCTGCGCTCGCTTGGCGTGGCATTGGGGGCAACGCTGGTCACGCTCGCCATGACGCTCGCGCTCGCCCATGCTGTGCTTGCGCTTGGCGGCACGCGCGGGGCGTTGCTCGAATGGCTGGGTCTCGCCGCCCTCGCCGCTTCGCCCCTGGTGATCGGAACGGGGCTGTTTCTCATCATCCGCCCGCTCGCCAATCCGCGCGATTTCGCGCTCGTGGTGACGATGCTGGTCAATGCCGGCATGGCGCTGCCCTTCGCGCTGCGGCTGATCCTGCCAGCCTTGCGCGAGATCCAGGCCGCGCAAGGCCGGCTCGCCGACAGTCTCGGGCTGCATGGGCTGGCGCGGTTGCGCATCGTCACCCTGCCGCGTCTGCGCCGCCCGCTGGGCTTTGCAGCGGGGCTTACGGCGGCCTTGTCGATGGGCGATCTCGGCGTCATCATGCTCTTCGCCGAACGCGAAGGGGCGACCTTGCCGATGCAGCTTTACCGGCTGATGACTTCCTACCGGCTCGATGATGCAGCCGGGGCCGCGCTGGTGCTGCTGGGCGTCAGCCTCGCGCTGTTCTGGATCTGTGACCAATGGGGGCGCAGCAATGCTGGTGCTTGAACGCATCAAGATCACGCAGGAGGATTTTCACCTCGGCGCCGATATCGCAGTGCCTCAGGGGGCCAGAGTGGCCGTCATCGGGCCATCAGGGGCGGGCAAATCCACGCTTCTCGGGGCCATTGCCGGGTTTGTGCCCTTGGCCGCAGGGTGCATCCTCTGGGACGGGCAGGATATCACGCGCCACAGCCCCTCTGCGCGCCCGCTGTCGATTCTGTTTCAGGATAACAACCTCTTCCCGCATCTCAGCGCTTTCGAGAATGTGGGGCTTGGGCTGAAACCTTCCCTGCGCCTGTCAGCGGCAGAGCGGGGGCAGGTGGTCACGGCATTGGCACGCGTCGGGCTGGAGGGGTTGGAAACCCGCCGCCCCGCCCAGCTTTCGGGCGGGCAGCAAAGCCGCGTTGCGTTGGCGCGGGTGCTCTTGCGCAAAAGGCCACTGGTGCTGCTGGACGAACCTTTTGCCGCTCTTGGCCCCGCGCTGAAGGCTGAAATGCTGGCTTTGCTCGACGAGATCTGCACAGGGCTTGGCGCGACACTCTTGATGGTCACGCATGATATCAGCGATGCCCGCGCCATCGCACCACAAACCCTTCTGGTGGCCGATGGCACAGTAACTGGCCCGCACGGGACCGGGTCACTGCTCGACAACCCACCTGATGCCCTGCGCACCTATCTTGGCTGATAAGACAGATCAGCGCTTGAGCTTGCGCCCCAGCAATTCCAGCCTGTGGCCTTCCAGCCGATAACCCAGCCGCCGCGCTATCTTCTCCTGCAGCACCTCGATCTCGGGGTCGCAGAACTCGATCACTTCGCCAGTTTCCATATCGATCAGATGATCATGATGCGCGCGGTCGCTATCCTCGAACCGGGCGCGGCCGTCACCGAATTCCAGCCGATCAAGAATTCCCGCCTCTTCCAACAGCTTGACGGTGCGGTAGACAGTCGCCAACGAAATGCGCGAATCACAGGCATTGGCGCGGGCATGCAACTCTTCCACATCAGGGTGATCCTCCGCCTCCTCGATCACGCGCGCTATGGTGCGGCGCTGATCAGTCATGCGCAGCCCCTGCGCTTCCAGACGGGCCAGAATGGATTTTGTCACGCCGCAATCTCCGCGCTTGCCTGACGCCAGAGTTTACGCATCACAACAGCGGCTGAAAACTGCAAATCGCATGGGAGGCACCAAAACGGGGTCATGGCTGACGGGGTGGCAACTGTGTTGTCAGGTTTGCGCACCTGCAGAAAGCTATCGGCCCAATCCCGAAATCTGTGATTTGAAACGACCCTGGCGCCAAATCCTGAGCAGCCCGCAGGATGAGCCCGTCCGCAGCTTCTCCCTTGGTTACCACCATCACATAGTCTTGCGGCAAGTCCATTTTGCGTGCCCACCAGTGCATGATGTTCGACCCGTCCAGAATTGCAGCCAGTTTGCCACCGTTTGATCTGCGGCTTTTGCGTTGGTGAAAGGCAACAAGGCTTCTGTGGTTGCCGCCCGTGGTGCAAGAGCTTTCTTCCCTTCTGCGCATGCGATCGAATGCGAACTTCTGTCAGGCCTTTGGGTGCAGCCATTTCAGAAGCTGCTGGCCGGTAT
>SLDY01000060.1 GCA_007125005.1 Natronohydrobacter sp. | reverse complement strand
CTGGTGACAACCTGAAATTCGAGGTCGAGTTGATCGCCCCGATCGCCATGGAAGAGAAGCTGCGATTCGCCATCCGCGAAGGCGGCCGCACAGTCGGCGCAGGCGTCGTGTCGAAAATCATTGAGTAACAAGGTTGCATGGGGCGCGCGCCTGTCACCAGGCCCGCGCCTCGGCTGCTGAAGGAAGAAAAAGATGCAAGGTCAAAATATCCGCATCCGGCTCAAGGCCTTCGATTACCGCGTGCTCGATGCAAGCACACAGGAAATCGTGAACACGGCCAAGCGCACGGGCGCTCAGGTACGCGGTCCCATTCCGCTGCCGAACAAGATCGAGAAGTTCACGGTTCTTCGTGGTCCGCATATCGACAAGAAATCGCGCGACCAGTGGGAGATCCGTACTCATAAACGTCTGCTCGACATCGTCGATCCGACCCCGCAGACCGTGGACGCGCTGATGAAGCTCGACCTCGCCGCCGGGGTTGATGTCGAGATCAAAGTGTAAGGAGCCAGATCAATGCGCTCTGGAGTTATCGCAAAGAAGCTGGGCATGACCCGGCTGTTCATGGAGGACGGGCGGCAAATTCCCGTGACTGTCCTGCAACTGGACGGGCTACAGGTCGTCTCGACCCGCACCGCCGACAAGGATGGCTATACGGCTGTTCAGCTTGGCGCTGGCACAGCCAAGGCAAAACGTGTGTCCGCACCGATGCGCGGGCATTACGCACGGGCCAATGTCGCCCCCAAGCGCAAGCTTGCCGAATTCCGTGTGAGCCCGGAAAACCTTATCGAGGTTGGCGAAGAAATCACGGCAGATCATTATTTCGAGGGTCAGTTTGTGGATATCGCGGGCACCTCGATCGGTAAGGGCTTTGCGGGTGCAATGAAACGGCACAATTTCGGTGGCCTGCGGGCATCGCATGGTGTGTCGATCAGTCACCGTTCGCATGGCTCGACAGGTCAGTGTCAGGATCCGGGCAAGGTGTTCAAGGGCAAGAAAATGGCAGGTCACATGGGCGCAGCCCGTGTCACCACGCAGAACCTGCAAGTTGTCAAGACTGACAGCGATCGTGGTCTCATCATGGTCAAGGGTGCTGTGCCGGGCTCCAAGGGTGGCTGGGTCACGATCAAGGATGCGGTGAAAAAGCCCTTCCCCGAGAACGCGATCCTGCCTGCCGCTCTGAAATCCGCGGCCGAAGCTGCGCGCAAAGCCGCTGAAGAAGCTGCTGCTGCCACCGCCGCCGAGGAAGAAGCCGCACGTCAGGCTGCGCTGGAAGCTGAAGCCGCAGCGCAGGAAGCTGCGCTGGAAGAGGCCGAAGCATCCATCGAGGCCGATAAGAAGGAAGGCGAGTGAGATGAAACTCGACGTAGTCAATCTGCAAGCAGGCAATGCCGGCGAAGTCGAGCTGAACGAGGCCATTTTTGGCCTCGAGCCGCGCGCCGATATCCTGCACCGCGTGGTGCGCTGGCAGCGGGCGAAAGCTCAGGCCGGCACCCACAAGGTCAAGACCCGTTCGGAAACGAGCTATTCGACCAAGAAGATCTACCGCCAGAAAGGCACCGGTGGCGCACGCCACGGCGACCGCAACGCGCCGATCTTCCGCAAGGGTGGTGTCTATAAGGGTCCGACTCCGCGTAGCCATGCGTTCGACCTGCCTAAGAAGGTTCGTGCACTTGGTCTGCGTATGGCGCTTTCTGCGAAGGCAGGTAGCGGCAAGTTGGTTGTGCTCGACTCGACAGACATGGCAGAGGCCAAGACTTCCGCACTTGCAAAAGCTGCGAAGGAACTGGGCTGGAAGAAAGCACTGGTCATCGATGGGGCAGAGGTGAACGAGAATTTCGCCCGCGCTGCACGCAACATCGAAGGTATTGATGTGCTGCCCTCGATCGGGGCCAATGTCTATGACATCCTGCGCCGCGACACGCTGGTTATCACGCGTGCCGGGCTCGAAGCACTGGAGGCGCGACTGGCATGAGCGCGACAGCAAAACATTACGATGTGATCCGCAAGCCGATCATCACTGAAAAGGCGACCATGGCCTCTGAGGCCAATGCAGTTGTCTTTGAAGTGGCGATTGACGCAAACAAGCCGCAGATCAAGGATGCGATCGAGAGTATCTTTGGTGTGAAGGTGAAGGCGGTGAACACCACAATCACCAAGGGTAAGGTCAAGCGGTTCCGGGGCATGCCCGGTCGCCGCCGCGACGTGAAGAAGGCATATGTAACCCTCGAAGAGGGAAATGCTATCGACGTCACGACCGGCCTTTGATAAGAGGCATCGACTCAGCGGCCCCGGCGCTTTCGGGGCCGCTGGTTATTTGGCGCAGGCCCACAGCCTGCATGACTGAAACGGACCTTTTGGTCCAGAGCTGACGGAAGACAGGAAGCATGGCACTCAAGTCGTATAAACCAACGACGCCGGGCCAGCGCGGGCTGGTGCTGATCGACCGTTCGGAGCTTTGGAAAGGTCGCCCGGTCAAGGCCCTCACAGAAGGCTTGACCAAATCGGGCGGTCGGAACAACACCGGACGGATCACGGCCCGCCGCATTGGCGGTGGCGCAAAGCGTCTTTATCGCATCGTGGATTTCAAGCGCAACAAGCTTGACGTTCCGGCAGTTGTGGAGCGGATCGAATATGACCCGAACCGCACCGCATTTATCGCGCTGATCAAGTATGAAGACGGCGAACAGGCTTACATTCTGGCACCCCAGCGTCTGGCTGTGGGCGACAAGGTGATTGCCTCCAAGAAAGCCGATATCAAGCCGGGCAATTCAATGCCGTTTTCAGGCATGCCCATCGGTACGATCGTCCATAATATCGAGATGAAGCCGGGCAAGGGCGGCCAGATCGCGCGTGCGGCCGGCACCTATGCGCAATTCGTGGGCCGCGATGGTGGCTATGCGCAGATCCGGCTCTCCTCGGGCGAGCTTCGTCTGGTGCGTCAGGAATGCTTCGCCACTGTGGGCGCAGTGTCAAACCCTGACAATTCGAACCAGAATTTCGGCAAGGCTGGCCG